>JADFFS010000034.1 GCA_022568195.1 Chloroflexota bacterium
TGGATGCCGCCACCGGACAGGAGAAGTGGAGGTTCGAAACCGGTGACCGGGTATCCTCCTCGCCGGCGGTGGTCGACGGAGTGGTTTATTTCGGCAGCGACGACGGCCATTTATACGCCGTCAGGTGAGCCGGCTAACCCAACGTCCGGGGCGTCCGGCGGTCACCGGGATTCAAGGCCCGAAGTCAATTTGAATTCTTGCTAAGCCACCAGGCCGATCCGCTCCGCCACCGGTTTCATGCTTTCCACCACGAAGGCGATGTGTTCGTCCAGGTCAACGCCCAGCTCTTCAGCTCCCCGGACAATGTCGTCCCGGTTTACGTCCTTGGCGAAGTTTTTGTCCCGCATCTTGCGCCTCACCGACGCGGGAGCAACGTCGTTCAGGCTCTTGGAGGGACGGACCAGAGTCACGGCCCGGACGAAGCCCGATAACTCGTCTACCGCGAACAGGGTATGCTCCATCAACGATTCCCGGGGGATGCCGGTGTGGTCACCGTGAGTCAGCACCGCCCGGACCATCTCCTCGGGGTAGCCGTGGTCCCGTAGAATTTGAGCGCCGAAGTTGGGGTGGTCCTCGGGAGTGGGACATATCTCCCAGTCGAAGTCGTGGAGCAATCCGGCTATTCCCCACTGTTCCTCGGGCTCACCGAATTTGTGGGCGTACCCGATCATTGATGCTTCCACCGAGAGCAAATGCTTCATCAACATGTCGGTCTTCACATGCTGGCTTAAAAACTCCAAGGTATGCTCTCTATCCATCACGTCCATCGGTCTCCTCCTGCTCGGGAATGGACTCCTCGCCGGGTTCGTCTGACGCCGGGGAACCGGCGGATACGCTGACCGCCTTTGGCTCGCAGCGGACGGCGGTGGTCAGGAATCCGCTGTGGCCGATCATCCGGTGATCCGGCCGGACGCTGCGCTGTGTCACATGCCAGGTACGCAACAGTGTCTCCGTGGTCTCGATAAGCTGGAAACGCGAGTCCCGCTGTAGCTCCAACACAACCTGGTGTACCTGCAGAATGGTGGGCAGGAAGGTCAGCATAATGCCCCCCATGACAAGGCAATCACCGATGGTGGGCACGGCTTGCCAGGGCTCGGGGACGTCCAGCACCACCCGGTCCACGTCCCGTTCGGTGATGCCCTGGTAAATGTCCGCGGACTTGACCGTCAGGTTGGAGGTGTCGGGCAAGACCTTCTGTATGTTGGACATAGCCTTGGGCACCACCGAATCCGCGATCTCGTAGGTTATCACCCGGCCGTTGTTTCCCACTGCTCGCAACAGCGCCGCGGTAAGGGAACCCGACCCCAATCCCCCTTCCACCACTGTTGCCCCGGGAAAGATATCGGCCAGGGAAACGATGTTGCCCAAGTCCTTGGGATATATGATCTGGGGACCCCGTGGCATCTCCCGCACGAAATCACCCAGAGTTGGCCGCACCGCCAGCAATGTGTGGCCCCGGTCCGTGCGGTACCAACCGCCCACGGTGCGGCCTATGAGATCGGCGTGGGGCAGCCGCCCTTGGTGGCTGTGGAATACCTGGTCGGCGGACAGAGTCAAAAGGTGCCGCCGGCCTTTCCTGTCCAACAGAAGGGCCAGGTCTCCGTCACGAAAGCAGTTCTTGTTGGTCTCCAAGGTTGAGCGTCCTATCGCCTGATCGGCAGGGTTGATTCGGTCCCGCTATTGTACGACAATCAGCGATTCTTGGGGATGCGCCCCTGCTTGCTGGAACCCCTGCTTTGCACCGCCGCCCGCGTTGCGCTAAAGTTGGGATTGCTATGGAACGGCGTCACTTTACCCTGGAAGAAGCCAACGAAATGCTGCCCTGGCTGGCGGAGACCCTCTCCGGGTTGATGCCGATGCGGGAGGAGCTGGCGGAGCGCCAACAGGAGTTGCTGGTATTGCTCCGTCAAAGGCAGGGCAACGGCGCGTCCAGCAAGGTGGACCAGACGGTAGACCTGCAACGGACAGTGGACCGGCTCACCAATCAATTGCAACGGCGCCTACGGGAAATCAGCCAAAAAGGGATTATCGTGCGGGACCTGAGCCGGTGGCTGGTGGACTTTCCATCCTACCGCGATGGGAAGGAAGTATACTTGTGCTGGATACGGGGCGAGGTGGAAATCGCCTACTGGCACGAAACCAACGCCGGCTTCGGCAGCCGCCAACCGCTGTAGTGGATACTGCTTGGGGCGGTGCTGACATCGCCTATGGCTTTTCCCCACCGGTGCCGCTATTATATCTCCATCACAAGAGGCAGCCTGACTCTGGACTCGAGAGGAGGAGAGCATCATGGCGGAACGCTACACGATAGTCATCGGCACCGTGGGTGGTGGGCTTTCCCGCACTGCGGACGGGGGGGAGACCTGGGATAGAATCAGAGATCCCATCCCGTCGGAATCCAATATACGGGCCCTTTCCGTGTATCCGGACAACCCCCACCGGATTCTAGCCGGCACCGATGTCGGCATATTCCGCAGCGAGGACAATGCGGCAACCTGGGAAAAGCTGAACTCTCCCATGGAAGACCGGCAGATCTGGTCGGTGACCGTGGACCCAGCCGACTCGGACACCATCTTCGCCGGCACCAGGCCCGATGCATTCCGGTCCAGGGATGGCGGCGAGACTTGGGACGAGCTGGTTATGGGGCTGACCATCCCCTGCCCGGTGGGGATTCCCCGGACCACCAACATGATTGTCGATCCCCGGGATAGCCGAACCATCTGGGCTGGAATAGAGGTCGACGGAGTGTACAAGAGCCTGGACGGTGGCGACAACTGGGTACACCTGCCCGAGTTGGGCCCCGACCCCTTCCACGGTGACATCCACGGCATGGCTATACAGCCCGGACCGACCACGTCCATCTACTGCACCAGCCCCTACGGCATCGCCACCAGCACCGATGAGGGCGAGAGTTGGGACTACCACTATTTCCCCAAGTTCAACGAGAAGGACAACCGCTCCTATTGCCGGGGAATGGCGATCAAGACAGACAACCCCAACGTGATGTTCGTGGGCAACGGCGACGCCATACCTGGCATCACCGGCGCCATCCAACGGACCAGTGACGGCGGCAAGACCTGGGAACCCACCGATCTGCCTGTGGCCCCCAACTCGGTTGTCTACTGGTTTGGCACGCATGCCGCAGTGCCCGACGTTTTCGCTGCCGGAAGTCTATACGGGTACGTCTACCTCAGCACCGACGGCGGCGATACCTGGCGGAAGCTCAAGAAGGAGTTCGGCGAGATACGGTCTGTCGCCGTGATGCCCAACTAACGTCTTGGTATGACGCCCGCCAACGTTATACTTCGATTGACTGATGCCACGATAGACCCCCCGCCCACCTATGGTGCGGGGGGTCTAAATACGGGGCAACCGACTCTCGGAATTACGGGTAGGCAAGCGGTATAGAGTTCAAAGGGGCTGGTTCGCTGTCGGACAGGCGCCTCGCCGTGCAGGTTCGACGCTCCCAGGACCAGCATGCCCCGAGGTGCGCTTACCCAGGATAGGCCTATCATGCGCCGCCCGAGCGGGTGCCGGCAGCCCTAGTCCGTGGGCAGGCCAGCGTCCTTCCAAGCCTGCATCCCCCCCTCCATATAAGACACGTTGGTGAATCCCATCTCCTTGAGTAGCCTCGCGCCCATGGCAGCGAGGTTGCCAAGCCCGCACGTTGTGATAACCTGACGCGACCGGTCTTGCAGGCGTGGGTCGCGACGATCTTCTGGCACTTCCAGGTCCGCGCGTATCGGCAACGTGCCTAGCGATATATTCATCATGTTAGGGGCCCTTTCGTCAACCGGGATATTACCGGCATCTCGCACTTCCAGGAGAAGCGCGTCAGGGTCTTCCTGAAGGCGCCGCTGTGCCTCTACGGGACTGACACCAGGAACCTCTGCCTTTGCTTCCTGTACCATTTGCCTAAAGGTCTTTGCCATTGGGATTTCCTCCGGATTGAAAGTGGACGCAATGATAAACTGGGAATCAGATAAACCTGGCTTGTGCCCTGGGCGCCCCGGCGTGGTCGATGTACACGGTGATGACCTCGCTGAAAAAGTCCACCGCCTCGGTGCCCTGCTCCCTTTGACCCACTCCCGAAGACTTCAGCCCGCCGAAGGGCAGGTGGACCTCGCCGCCCAGAGTCGGGGCGTTGACGTGCACCATGCCGGCCTCCACTGTGTTGATGTATTGGAAGGCCTTGGTCAAGTCCTTGGTGTACACCGACGAAGATAGGCCGAACTTGACGTTGTTGGATATCTGGATGGCCTCCTCCAGACCATCAGCCTTGAACACGGTCAGCACGGGGCCGAAAATCTCTTCCTGGGCGATTCGCATGTCGGGCGCCACCTCGGTGAATATCGTCGGCTCGACATAGTAGCCGTCGTCGAAGATGCCGCCGGATAGAGACTTGCCTCCGTACACCAGACGCGCCCCCTCCTCGGTACCCATGCCGATGTATCCCATCACGATGTCCAACTGGGACTGGCTGGATAGGGGCGAAACATCCACGTCGGGGTCCAGCCCGTCGCCGATCTTGAGCTTGCTGGTGCGGTCGATCAGTTGCTCCATGAACTGATCGTAGATAGCCTCTTCCACGATGACCCGGCTGGTGGCGGTACACCGCTGCCCGGTAGACCCAAAAGCCGCCTGTACGATGCCGCCCAGAGCCTTGTCCAAGTCGGCGTCGGCCAGCAGGATCACGGCGTTCTTTCCGCCCATCTCGCACTGGACCTTTTTCAGCAGGGCCGCGCCTTGGGTGTAGATACCCGTGCCAATCTCGGTAGAGCCGGTGAAGGATATGCCCCGGACCAGGGGGTTTTCCACCAGCGCATTGCCCACCGAGGATCCCGGCCCCGTAATCAGGTTCAGCACCCCCGGAGGCAGGCCGGCTTCTTCGAACACCTCCACCAGCTTGACGGCGCTGAGGGGCGTTCCCGAGGCGGGTTTGAACACCAGAGTGTTGCCACAAATCAGCGCCGGAGCTATTTTCCATGCTGGAATGGCGATGGGGAAATTCCAAGGCGTGATGATAGCCACTACTCCCAGGGGACGGCGCACGGTGTAGGCAAAGGTGTTGGGCAGTTCCGAGGGTGTGGTGTAGCCAAACATCCTGCGGCCTTCCCCGGCGGCATACTCGGTGATGTTCATTGCCCGTTTGACTTCGCCTTGGGCGTCGGCCAGGGGCTTCCCCTCTTCGATGGTGATTGTACGAGCGATATCGTCGCCCCGCTCTCGCATGATTTCCAGGGCCCGATACAATACCCCGGCCCTGACCGGCGCGGGGGTATCGGACCAACCCTGGAGGGCGTCTTGTGCCGCTTGCACTGCGGCCGCCGCGTCTTCCGGACCTGAGATCTGGAACTCCCCCAGCACCGTGGTCTTGCTGGCCGGGCTGGTGATGGGGTAGGTTCGGCCCGACTCGCAATCGACCCACTGGCCTCCGATGTAGTTTTTATACTTGGTGACCTGCGATGTTGCCATTTTTTCTCTCCTTAGTCGAAAACGGGCCGATAACGTTCCAGACCAGCAGTCATAGCCGTGCCGTCATTGTTGTGGGGGTAAGTTACCATCCCCAGCGGTTGGCGGCAAGCGGGACGGGCAACGGCTGACCATACCGGCTATAATGGCGGATACTTTTGGTGATCAATAGGTGGTTGTGAAAAATGGCGGTCAACTCGGAAGATATCCAACAGGCCAACCAGGTCATAGACGGGGGTGAGCAGGCCCAGGCTTCCCTGCCGTCTTATGGCCACCGCCTGGCCGAGGTATTCTGGGCCTTCCTTCCCCTGGGCTGGATCGCCTTCGGCGGTCCCCAGGCCCATATCGCCTTGCTCCACGAGCGGTTCGTGGAGCGGCGGCGCTGGCTGGACGAACGCCGTTTCGTGGAGCTGTTGGGCCTGGGACAGGGACTGCCCGGCCCCACTTCCACCCAGATGGTGGTGGCCGTGGGAACAGTCCGGGCCGGGCCCCTGGGCGGAATGCTGGCGTTTCTCTGCTTCCTGTACCCGGCGGTGACCATAATGGCTTTGGCCGGGCTGGGCGTGTCCCAATTCGTGACCGCGGCCAACCGGCCGGTGTGGTTGGACGGGGTTCAGCCGGCGGCGGTGGCCCTGGTGGCGGTGGCTGCCTGGCGGCTGGGCCGCGCCGTGGTCAACACCCGGCTGACCATGGGGTTGTTGCTGCTGGGGGCGGTGGTGGCCGTGATGGTGCGGGAGCCTTGGGCCTTTCCCGCGGTCCTGGCAGCGGGCGGTTTGGTCACCGGCATCGCTCTACGGAACCGCTCTGTAGACGATGGTGACGAAACGGACAGTGCCCCGCTGCGCACCCTGGGTATATCACCGGTGGTGGGCGCTTTCCTCCTGCTGGTGTTCTTCGGTCTCCTGGTTGGCCTGATTCTGGCCCGCCTGGTCTTTGACCTGGAATTCCTGCGCTGGGCCGAGTCCTTCTATCGCATGGGCTCCCTGATATTCGGTGGCGGGCAGGTGGTCTTGCCCATGATGCTGACCGAGGTGGTGAGCCCCGGTTGGGTCACCGAGCAGCAGTTCTTGGACGGGTTCGCGCTGATGCTGGCGCTGCCGGGCCCCATGTTTGCCTTCAGCGCATACCTGGGGGCCGTATTCGGCGGAATCCCGGGGGCGCTTATCGCCTTCGCTGGACTGTTTCTACCTGGCGTATTGGTGATATTCGCGGTGTTACCCTTCTGGGAAATGGTGCGGCGGCGCCCCCTGGTGGGGACAGTATTGACCGGGGTGAATGCCACGGCCATCGGGTTGGTGGTGGCCGCGGTATTTCTCTTGTGGGAGAGAGCGGTACAAGGGCAGTCCGATGCGGCGATAGCGGTGCTGGCCTTTGGCGCCGTGGCCTTTTTCAGGGTGCCGGCGCCATTGGTGATTGTGGGTGCGGGGGGTCTAGGCTGGGTTTTCGTTGTGGCGGGGATTTAACCAGGCCTATCAAGCTTCGCTTCCCTTCTACAAGATACGCTTAGAGCATCAAATAAAACCGTGATTGTCATTCTGATCCTTCCGCAGAAGGAGAAGAATCTCCTCCCGAAAGCCGCACATGCCGCCGCCGCAGGGGAGCTCCTTCGTTCCTGCGGTCTTCAGGATGACGCGATTGAAACTTAGATTTCACGGCTATGATAGTCTTTTTCGTAGGCCGCACTATCGAGGACTTGAGAGGAGTAGACCATGCCTGTGGACCACGAGCGTTTCATGCGACTGGCGATTGACGAAGCGGCCAGGGGTGGCGCCGAGGGCAACTCGGCCGTCGGGTCCTTGGTTGTTCGTGACGGCGCCGTGTTGGCCACGGGCAGGAACCTGGTCACAGCCAGTAACGACCCTACAGCCCATGCCGAAACGGTGGCATTGCGCGAGGCTGGGGCCGCATTGGGGCAATCTGACCTGTCCGGATACACCCTTTACACATCGTTCCAGCCCTGCCCAATGTGTTGCGGCGCCCTGATGGTGAGCGGAATCTCCACGTTGGTGATGGGCGCTCGCCCCGATGCGCCGGCCAACCGGTACGGCAACTACTGGCCCGAGGACCTGATAAATACGGCGGGCTGGGGTAGTAAGATCGAGATAGTTACCGGCATTTTGACCGAAGAGTGCTGGGCGGTCCGGAGGGAATGGGAAGCGCGTAACGCAGGCGGGCGTTGATACAGCAGCAGGCGCTGATACAACATCGGAGACTGATCTCCGGAAACATCCTGGGCGCTCACGTCGTTGAGCACATCCTGGGCCCGTCCACCGTCGCTGTACTGATTCCCATCCTGTACGCCGAGTTCGGTCTGACCGGATTGCAAGCAGGTCTGTTTGAAACCGTGCGAAGCATCGGTGGCGCGACGGCCAGCTTTCTCATTGGGATAGTCTCCGACCTTTTTGCCCACCGGCGAGCACTGATACTGGTGCTGGCCATCACTTTCCTGGGCCTCTTCTACTTCCTGTTGGGGTTTTCGCCCAGCTACGGGTTCGCTCTGGCGGCCATTCTACCCGCCGGAATGTGCGCCGCCATGTGGCACGCGCCCGCCCTGGCCAGCATGTCCCAGCTATATCCCGAGCGGCGGGGTCTGGCTCTCTCTGCCCATCAATCGGCCGGCAACGTCGGTGATTTCCTGGGCCCAGTCATTTTGGGGTTCGCGCTGGTTACCTTCACCTGGCGCCAGACTGCGCACCTAGCCCTCCCATTGACCATGGTGGTCGGCCTGGTCCTGGCCCTTGCACTGTGGTCCAAGAGTTTCGGAGAGCGCCGGTCCGGTGATTTTGGGGCCGAGTTGAAGCAGCAACTGGGAGATATAGCCCTGGCCCTTCAGAACCGGACCTTGTTGATGCTGGTGCTGGTCACCGGAACCCGTGGCCTGGGAAGCCGGGCTATGGCGATATTCCTGGCGTTGTACCTGAGTCAGGACCTGGGCATGTCCACCCCTTTGGTGGGGCTGCACGTGGGGTTGTTGGCTCTGTTGGGGGTGATTTTCGGTCCCGTGCTGGGCGCTCTTTCCGACCGGATCGGGCGCAAGCCGGTGCTTCTGATCTGCTTGTCGGCCCACGTAGTATTCCCAATAATCATTGCTTGGGCCGGAGGGGGCATCGGACTGACCGTGGCGGTGGCGCTGCTGGGAATCTTCGCGCTGGTCCCCCAGGCTCTGATGCAGGCGGCAGCAGCCGACACGATCAAGGGCCTCAGGGTACACGCCAGTGTGATGGGCTTGCTGTGGGGCAACCAGGTGCTTTTCGGTGCCATTGCCCCTTTGCTGGGCGGGCTGGTCGCCGACTTGTTCGGGTTCAGGGCCGTGTTCTATTACATCGCCGCGATGACCGCGGTCAGCATGCTCCTTGTGTTGACAGTGCCGATGGAACGGCCAAGCTCATACGAGCCGGCGGTGAGTCCCTGAACAACTTGGTTCTGGGGGTTATTGCCCCAGGAACTCGATTCCCGCGCCGACGATCTCTATCTGCATCGCCCGCACGTTGGGTGCGTTGTTGCCGAACTGCACGCCCACGGTGATGTTGATGCCCAGATTGGCTTCCGGACTGCCGGGAACCTCAAAGCGCGCGTCCAGGTGGTCACCTTCCAGGTTGATGTCCATGTGCTCGGCGATGCGCTTTTCACCGTCGTAGACAATCACTTCATTGACCTTGGCGTGGGAGCGGGTGCGGAAGCTGACCAACGCCGCGTTTATCCTGGTCCGGGTCCCGTCGACCACCGTTGGAGTTGGCACGGCAAAGTGGAGCCAGGTGTTCTGACCTTCCGACCCCTCGATGCGAACGAAAGGTCCGGTGTGCCGCACGGCAGTGAGGCGGTCCGGATATTCTACCTGCATGCTGCTCCCATGAACCCAAGAGGTGAAATTGCGGTCTGGCATGGCATTACTCCTCGGCGTAATCTGAAAGGGACGAACCCGGGCTGGTCTCGCCAAGCAATAGGCTAGTGTCTATTTAGGCGGTTGGGCAGCCGGCGTCTGGCCCCTCGGGACTAGGTACGTTCGTAGCTTTGCCCACGCTGCCGTGGAGGGGATTATAGCTGTTGCAGCCTGGATGGTACAGCGCCGTGTTAGAATCCGGATTACTCACCGACCCCGGGCCGGGTCCGGTAAATACGTGGAGGACCACCGTGAGCTATGTAGGCCAACCTTTGAAGCGGTTCGAAGATCCCAGGTTGATCACCGGCCAAGGCTCCTTCGTGGACGACATCCGATTGCCGGGGATGTTACACGTGGCCGTGGTCCGCAGTCCCCACGTCCATGCCCGGATCAAATCCCTGGATACCTTGGTGGCCCGCAATATGCCCGGAGTGGTCACCGTCCTGACCGCCGAGGACACCGCGGGCAAACTGAAAGACGTGCCCACGGGAGCAGGGGTCTGGGAAGATGAAGTGGAGTTGATGGAGGCTCCCCCGCACCCGGTGTTGGCCAAGGACAAGGTCTGTTACGTGGGTCAGCTGGTAGCCATGGTGGTGGCCGATGACCCCTATCGGGCCCGGGACGCCGCGGAATCGGTAATGGTGGACTACGAACCGCTGACTCCGGTCCTTGACCCCATGGAAGTGGCGCAGGGCCACACCGCCGCGATTCACGAAGATATACCAAGCAACCTGGGGATTCGCGTGGTGCACCATGGAGGCGACTTGGACGCGGCCTTCCGGCAAGCGGACCGTGTGGTGAAGGGGACATACCACATACAGCGCCTTGCCCCAGCGCCGATGGAGTCGCGGGGGATTGTGGCAGACTACCGGCGCCAAGAGCGGCTACTGACGGTCTGGGACTCTACCCAGAGACCCCACGGGGTGCGGCGGTATTTGTCCCAGTTGCTGGAGATTCCCCTTGACGACATCCGGGTGGTGGCTCGGGACGTGGGAGGTGGATTTGGCGAGAAGGGCTGTATGTTCCCCGAAGAAATCGCCATACCCTACCTGGCTCTCACTTTGGGCCGGCCGGTTAAATGGGTGGAGGACCGTCAGGAGAACATGCTGGCCTTCCACGGCCGCGGGCACACCGCCGACGTGGAGGCCGCGGTAACGAGCCAAGGAATCATCCTGGGGATGCGGGTGCGGATAGTGGTTGACCTGGGGGCTTACTTTTACCTGTCCACCCCCTCGGCCCCGGTACGCTCCAGCGAGCGGCTCACCGGTCCCTATAAGACCCCGGCCATGAACGTCGAGGTACTGGGCGTAATCACCAACAAACCCCCAACGGGCGCTTATCGGGGCGCCGGTGGTCCCGAGGCAGCCTTCTGCGTGGAGCGCACCGTGGACCAGATCGCCCGAGAGCTGGGCCTGGACCCGGCGGAGGTCCGCCGGCGAAACTTTGTGGAACGCGGCTCCTTCCCCTACCCGACCCCCACGGGAATAACCTACGATTCGGGCGACTATGAAGGGTTGTTCGACCAGGCCCTGGAAATGGCCGGCTATTCCGCTTGGCGGGACCGGGCAGCGCAAGAAGCACGACCTGGCGGACCGCTGATCGGGGTCGGCCTGGCGACGGTAATCAAGGGCTCGGGCGCCCATGGCGAGCGGCGCACCGACCATGCCAGGGTGGTCATCGACTCGTCGGGCCGGATTACCGTTTACAGTGGCGTTTCTCCCCACGGCCAGGGGACCGAAACCACCTTTAGCCAGGTGGTGGCCGACGAACTGGGGGTAACTCCCGTGGACGTGGAAATGTTCCACGGCGACACCATGCTGTTCCCCGCCGGGGGCGGCACCGGAGCCAGCCGAGGCGTGGTCGTCGGTGGGTCGGCCGTCCACACGGTACTCCAGGACGCTCGCCACAAGCTGGCGCAGATCGCCTCCCACTTGCTGGGAAGACCAGAGGATGAAGTGGTATTTGACGAAGGGAAGGTGTTTTGGCGTGGCGACCCGGCCCAAGCTATTCCCTTCGCCGAGGTTGCGGCGGCAGCCTACGACGAAGAGCGGCTGCCGCCCAGCGTGGAGCCCGGCCTGGAGTTCAACGCCAGCTACACACTTCCGGATAATCCCTACTCCTTTGGGACCCACGTGGTCGCCGTCGAAGTGGACCGGGACACCGGGTCGATTAAAATCCTCAAGTACGTAGCGGTACACGATTGCGGCCGCATCCTCAACCCGTTGCTGGCCGAGGGTCAGGTCCATGGCGCCATCGCCCAAGGGCTGGGTCAGGCGTTGCTCGAGGGAATGGAGTACGACTCGGATGGCCAGCCGCTTACCGCCAGCCTGTTGGATTACGCTTTGCCCAGAGCCAAGGATATGCCCGACCTGGCTTTGGGTTCCATGGAGACCCTGTCGCCGCTGACCCCCATGGGGGTCAAAGGGGTCGGGGAAATACCCACCGTGGCCTCACCGGTGGCCATCGTGAACGCTGTCATGGACGCTCTATCGGGGACCGGCGTGCGCCACATCGACACGCCGTTGACCAGGGAGAAGATCTGGCAAGCCCTTCATCCGGAGGGGTAAATCCGTTAGCCGACCACCAGCATCTCGTCGGTGTTGAACCGGGTGGACAGTAACCGCGGTCCGCCGCTGGTTATCAGCACCATGTCTTGAAGGTGCCAGAATCCGACATGTGGCTCCAGGGCCAGCACCATGCCCTCCTCTAGTTCCACCTGGCTGGAGGGGACGATGTAGGGTTCTTGCTGGTGCCACCAGGCGCCCACGCTGTGGCCCACCAGGGAAACCCGGTCCTGATATCCATGCTCCTGGAATTTGTCGGCAGCGAACCGGTGAACGGCGCTGGCTTTCACGCCGACCCGACACTGGTCGATGGTCGCCCGGTAGATGTCCCGCATCAGCCGGTAAGTGTCCTTTTGTTCCTGAGATGGCTGCCCCACCACCACGGTTCGGGACTGGTGGCCGGGATACCCCCGGTAGTAGGAGACGTAGTCGTTCCGGATGATGTCGCCTCTTTGGAAAGCCATGTCGCTTTCGCCGCCGTAGGCCACGGTATTCCGGCTGGAGTTGAGAATGCCGTGGGCCCAATTGGCGCCCCGGTCGACGCAGCTTCGCACGATACGGCTGTGCACCTGCCGCTCGGTGTCGCCTTCCCTGACGGTTGGAAACACCTCCAGGTAGGCCTCGTCCAGGATGTCGGCTGCTTCCTCCAGCAGTTTCACCTCGGCGGGAGTCTTGATCCAACGCACCCGGTCCATCATTTCAGTGCAGTCGATGGCGTTGATGCCGGGCAATAGCTCCAGCATCTCCTGCCAACGGTTGGCGCTGACGTAGCTCTTCTCGAACCCCACCGTCTCCCGGTCCAACCCCATTTGCTTCAGGACATCCGCGACCCGCTGGTACGGCGACTCGGCGTAGTCGTCGTAAATCTCGATCTTCTCTAGCCAGGAGTCACGCCGGGCCAGGGGAGCGGCATAATGGTTCAGGACCATCACCGGCTCGCCTTGGCGCGGCCAGACCAGCAGCACCTCCCGGGGTGAATCCGGGAAATCCAGGTGCCGGGCCAGGGTTCCCGGATAGGCGAACCCTGCCAGATAGGTGAAGTTCTTACCCGACCGGAGAACCACTGCTGCGCAGCCATGGGAATCCAGGTATTCGTTCAGCCTGCTTACGTTGGCTATGATTTCCCTATGTTCAGTGGTCATGGCACTCCTGCTTAGATGGTCTTTGGTTCCATGGCCCGGATGAAAGGATCGCTGATTATTGACAACGCCGCCGACGCTATCCATAGTAAATCCGGAGAGGTGATCATGCCAGAGGCGCCGGACCTAGAGGTCATCAAGGATTTCTTGAACCTGCACGTCCAGGGACAAAGCATCGAGTCGGCCACCATTCTGCGGCCCACCGTGCTCAGGTCCCTGGCAGGGGATTTCCCGGCGGACGTCCAGGGAAGAACCTTCGGGGCCTTCCAACGGCGGGGCAAGTTCCTTCTGGGAGAGATTTCCGGCGGCCGTTGGCTGGTGGTCAACCCCATGCTTACTGGGGCCTTCCAGTACTGCGAGGCCAAGGAACGGGTCCAGAAAAAGACCTGCTTCACCCTGTCCCTGGACGGGGACAACGAGTTGCGGTACCTGGATGACCGTCAGATGGGGATGGTTTACTACATTAGCGACGACCAGATGGACCAGGTGCCCCGGCTGCACGAGCAGGGCCCCGACGTGCTGGACGGCACGTCCTTTGAGGAGTTTCAAGAGCGGTTGAAGCGGTTCCACGGAGAGATCAAGGGCGTTCTCACCCGAGGCGCATTTCTATCGGGGATTGGGAACGCCTATTCCGATGAGATTCTATTCGCCGCCGGCCTATCACCCTTCCGCAAGGCCCGCTCTTTGAGCACCGAGGAACAGTCCAGGCTGTTTCAGCAGTCCAGGGCCGTGGTTGAAGAGGCCATAGAAGTCCTGCAAGAGCGTATGGGCAATGACATCCACATAAAGATTCGAGACTTCCTGAAGGTGCATCGCAAGGGCGGCCAGCCGTGTCCCTCTTGTGGCGCCAACATCAGCCAACTTAACGCCAACCAGCGAATAACCAGCTACTGCCGCCATTGCCAGCCGGGCATGTTAATCAAGAACTGACCGGTCCAGGGATTCCATAGGCTCCCGGTCCAGTTCACCGGCTTGGAACGGCCAAAGAAAAAATCCCCCGGCGCCGGGGGATTTTGTTTGATTCAGATTGGAGCGGAAGAAGGGATTCGAACCCTCGACCCTCTCCTTGGCAAGGAGATGCTCTACCACTGAGCCACTTCCGCCCTTGCTTGGGGCACTGGTGCCGAGGGACAGACTCGAACTGTCGACACCGGCATTTTCAGTGCCGTGCTCTACCACCTGAGCTACCTCGGCAGGAGTCTTTATATTAAATCTGGCTCTCGGAGCCTGTCAAGGTAAGCCTGTTAGACGCGGTTATCCCTCCTTCGTTGAATTTGGACTAGATTGGTGCGCCGTTGCCCTTGTGGGACTTGGCTTTCAGGTGTACAGGAATTGATAATCGACGCACAGCCAGCGTATAATACAGCTTGCAACCGGGCTGATTTCACACGGAGGATTCCATAATGGTAGAAGTATTGACTGGGACGCTTGGGGTAAAAATTGGTCACGCCCAAATGCTCAAGGGTGGCGTGATCATGGACGTGGTTAATGCGGAGCAAGCCAAGATTGCCGAGGAAGCCGGCGCCGTGGCGGTGATGGCCCTGGAGCGGGTGCCCGCCGATATCCGTGCCGATGGCGGCGTTGCACGCATGACCGACCCCTCTATTATCTGCAAGATTATGGATACGGTGAGCATCCCGGTGATGGCCAAGTGCCGCATAGGCCACTTCGTGGAAGCCCAGATACTTCAAGCCATCGGTGTGGATTATGTCGACGAGTCCGAGGTCTTGACCCTGGCGGATGAGGTCCATCACGTGTGGAAGCACGATTTCACCGTGCCCTTCGTTTGCGGGTGCCGCGACTTGGGGGAAGCCCTGCGCCGAATCTCCGAAGGTGCGACTATGATTCGCACCAAGGGCGAAGCGGGCACTGGGGACGTTGTGGAGGCAGTGCGCCATATGCGGGCGGTGCAGGATGCTATTCGCAAGCTCCAGAACATGCCCGAAGATGAGTTGGTGGTGGAGGCCCGGGACCTGGGCGTTAGCCTGGACCTGCTGCAGAAAACTCGTGAGATGGGCCGTGTTCCAGTAGTGAATTTCGCAGCCGGCGGTGTGGCCACCCCGGCAGACGCCGCGTTGATGATGCAACTGGGCGCGGACGGCGTTTTCGTTGGTTCCGGTGTTTTCAAATCGGGCGACCCCGCCGAGCGCGGCTACGCCATAGTACAGGCAGTCACCCACTACAACGACGCCAAAATCCTGGCCGATGTGTCCAAGAGCCTGGGCGAGGCCATGGTGGGCATTAGCGCACGGACATTACCCCCAGAGCAACAGATGGCAGCCCGCAGCATCTAGGGTTTTCCCGGGTGCCCCGTCGTCCATTGGCTAGGTATGGAACGCTTTCTCGTCGATGGCATCGATTGGCTGTAGGGTCCACAAAGGCCGGCGAGGTTCAACTGGCGAGGCACTTCCGGAAAGAATGCAATATCCTGTCATAGGCATTTTGCGTATTCGGACACGCTTTTCCGAATGAAGCTTAGCGATAACAGCGAGCGAAAGACTGGATATGACTGTGGGGTGAGGAAAGCCCAGAGTAGCGGGACAATTTGAAAATAGGCGTTCTTGCGGTACAGGGGGACTTCGCTGAACACCTGGCATTGCTCAGGAAATTGGGTGTTGATGGCCAGGAGGTGAGGCTGCCCGAACACTTGAAGGGAATGGACGGCCTCATTATTCCGGGCGGAGAAAGCACGACCTTGGGCCGGTTAATGAGTATCTACCATCTCCGGGAACCCATAGAGCAAATGGCCCGGCAGGGCAAATCAATTTGGGGCACGTGTGCCGGCATGATTATGATGGCCCATGAGATCACCGAGGAGGATCCCGTACCCCTGCAACTGATGGATATCGGCGTGCACCGAAATGCTTTCGGGCGCCAGGTGGACAGTTTCGAACAGGACCTTGAAATAGCCGGGTTTGACCACGTTCCCTTCCACGGAATATTTATTCGGTCCCCGGTAATCAACAGGGTCGGCCGCGACGTGAAAGTGCTGGCTGCGCTGTCTGAAGATCAACCGGTGGCCGTGAGGCAGGGGTGTATGCTGGCTACCGCCTTCCACCCCGAGTTGACCAACGACACCCGGTTCCACCGCCTCTTCCTGGACCTCGTTTCAAAGGAGTCGCGGCCGTCGGCCTGATGATGCAGAAAGTACGCATCAGCGATGCCGTGCGGGGTCTCCTGATCAACGCCCCCAAAGGGCCCAACCTGGCCTGCCCCAAGGCGAGTCTCTGCGGCGCCAAATCCCCGGGCAATGCTATCCTGTGGCGCGACACCCTGGCTCACCGGCGGGACCGTATCACCCTGGTTTCGTGGAACGGTATGCAGCTTGGTTCTCTGGCATCGGCTCGTACCCGCGCCGGATACCGGGTTTGGGAAATAGACCATCTTTACATGGCCGGTGAGCCGGCTTCCCCTGGTGCCAACGGACAAGCGCCCGAAAGCCCCTCGAACCCGGTGTTCTTGGAACTCCTGGAAGATATGGTGCAGGAGGCCGGTTCCCGGCAAGGGCAACGGGTGGTGCTGAGGCTTCCCTCCGACAGCCCGATCTTCTCCATTGCCAGGCGCGGGGGGTTCTTCCCCTATTACGAAGAGATTTTGCTGGAGGCAGCCCCCGAAATCCTTGGTAGGAACGGATCAGCTGGGACTCCAGTGGGCGAGGCCCGGCTTCCTCATGACGACTATGCCCTGTTTCAGCTTTTCTGCGCGGCTACTCCCCAGCAAGTGCGGGTGGGCTTAGGTCTCACCTTCGACCAGTGGAAGGATGCTCTCGAGCCTTCCTGCCGGGGCCTACAAGAGTGGATCATCAGGCACGATGACCGGATCTCCGGTTGGCTGCGGCTTCAGTCTCACCAGGGAGTGCGAGAGGGGGACATCATGGTTCACCCCGACCATCCGGAAAATCTGGAGGCACTGGTGGACTTGGCCCTTTCCTTTCAGGGACCCCACCGGTGGCTGCTGCCCGTTTATCGGGAAGCGGGGACCCAATTATTGCTCAGGCAGGGTTTTCACGAAATAGCCAGATATACAGTGCTAATTAAGACTCTGGCCGCACCCGTGTTCAGTCACGGAATGGCCGCAGTGGAGGCGTAGGATTGGCAGCGGCGGAGAGAATTATCCCGCAAGAACTGGCTTCGCTATTGGACGTCCTGCCCCAGCGAGTTCAGGACAGCCTTCGTGACCGGGACGACTTGGACGAACTCCTGGAGGTTGTGCTGGACCTGGGCCGGGAGCCGGAGGCCCGGTTTCTTTCCAACGATTTGCTCTTGGAACAGGATGAGGTCACTTGGGCCGACCTGGAGCATGTCGTGCAACGGTTGGGCGACTTCGGTGGCGACAATCGGGCCGGCATAGAGCGCACTCTGCACCGTTTTTCCGCTATCCGCAACAGAAAGGGCCAGGTGGTCGGCATTACCTGCCGGGTAGGCCGGGCTGTGTTCGGCACCATCAAGATTATCGAGGACATCGCCTTCTCCGGCAAGAATATACTTTTGCTGGGCAGGCCCGGCGTCGGAAAGACCACCATGCTGCGAGAAATGGCCAGGGTCCTTTCCGAGGACGCCAAAAAGCGTGTGGTAATCGTTGATACCTCCAACGAGATCGCAGGAGATGGGGACGTACCTCATCCGGCCATCGGCCGCGCCCGGCGGATGCAGGTTAGAACACCGGACCAGCAGCACGCGGTGATGATCGAAGCGGTGGAAAACCACATGCCCGAAGTTATTATCATCGACGAAATCGGCACCGAATTGGATGCCGCCGCCGCTCGGACCATCGCTGAGCGGGGCGTTCAGTTGGTCGCCACCGCCCATGGCAACACTCTGGACAACCTGGTAATGAACCCAACTCTATCGGATCTGGTGGGCGGGGTCCAACCGGTTACCTTGGGTGATCAAGAAGCCCGCTACCGGGGCACCCAAAAAACGGTTCTGGAACGAAAGGCACCACCGACCTTCGACGTGGTGGTGGAGATCCAAGACTGGGAGCATCTGGCCGTGCACGACGGCGTCGCCCACGTGGTCGACCAGTGGCTACGAGGGTTCCCGGTGGCGCCCGATGTGCGCTGGTTGGACGACCAGGGACAGGTCAAGCGGAGCCAAGGGACTGCCCGGCCCAGCGAAGCCACTCCCGCGGCTTGGTCGCCCGAGTATTCCCCGCCTCCACCAGTCGCTACCAATGGACCGACGCCGCCGGAGGGCGGTCCCCAAGATCTCGACGTGCGGGTCTTCCTCTTCGGCGTAGGCCGGGACAGGCTGATGGCGGCCGCAGCGGAAACCGGCATCTCGGTGCAGATAGCCAATGAACTCAAACGCGCCGACATGGTGCTGACCACCAAGACCCACTACCGCCGAGGGTCCCAGTTGGTCCGCATCGCCGAATCCAGCGGTACTCCAGTCTATGTGCTGCGCAAGAACACCATGCCTCAGGTACAAGAGTTCCTGTACACCATAGGCAAGGAGCGTGGGGTGGACGGCTATCGCTCCGGCCAGCCGGACGAGGACCACAAAGCGGTCCTCGAGGAAGCGATGCAAGAGGCGGAAGATGCGGCCCAGCGAGTGCTGGGAGGAGAGACGTCCATCCAGCTAACTCCCCAACGGTCCTATGTGCGTCGACTGCAGCACCTGCTGGGACAGCGTTACAATGTGTCCTCCACCAGCAGAGGCCGGGACCCCAGCCGGTCTGTGATGTTCTACAAGCCGTGAGCCCCGGTTGTCGTGGCATCTTTCATCGTTTTTGAAGGCGGTGACGGCTCGGGCAAAAGTACCCAATCCCGGGCTTTGTGCCGCCGGTTGCAGCGCAGGTCCTACCCCGTTCTACTGGCCCGTGAGCCTGGAGGCACCCCCACAGGTGAGTCAATTCGCCGCTGGCTCAAGACCCATGCGAATCTCAACCCCATCAGTGAGCTGTCCCTGTTCGTCGCCGCCCGGGCTCAGCTAGTTGACGATGTAATTCGCCCGGCGTTGGGGCGTGGCGCCACCGTTATTTGCGATCGTTACACGGCTTCGACGGTCGCATACCAGGGCTACGGACGGCAAATGGACCTGGAATTGATTGGACGATTGAACCGCGCCGCAACCGCTGGATTGGCGCCTGTGCTCACGGTGTTGCTGGACTTGCCCGTTAGGGCCGCCCTGGCTCGCAAGGAGAGGCAAGACGCCATTGAGTCTGCGCCCATGGAGTTCCACGAGAGGGTCCGGGAGGGATATCTGACTCAGGCGGCGGCCGACCCGGATGGGTGGTTGGTATTGGACGGCTCGCGCTCCAGCCGGGACCTGAGCCGGGAAATTTGGGCAAAAGTTCAGCCCCTCCTGTGAAGGAGGGGCTGTTTTTGCCAAGGTTTGGGGCCTTTCTTGAAAGGCCCTTAAAACGGCCTAGTTGTCGGCCGGAACCGCAACCGCACCGGCTATCTTCTCAGCAATGACCGTTCGCATCTCACGTACCCGCTTCAGGTCGGGGAAAACGTCGCCTTCGCCCTTCTTGTCGTAGATACGCTCGCCATCCACGAAGACTTCCATGATGCCCTGTCCTCGCGGGGAAATGGTTAGGGATACATCCGGTCCAAAGTGCCGGAAAAACTCATTCGCCATCCACGTGGCGGTACCGAGGTGCTGTCAAGGTACGCAGTAGGTAATCTCTAGTTGGACTTTCCCTTCCATGCAAACTCCTCCTTGAGTAGGGAATTCTGAGACTCGTCCCTAGTTTAACCGAATATTCCCATGTGTCAACACTTTGGGGCCAACGGCGTGGCGATACCTGATAATTCCATGGACAGTTTTCGCCATGTCACTGGTATCTTTTGCGGGGGCCAACTGTTTTCATGTACCCTTCGTAGTTGTGGCGGGTCTCTTGAATCGAGTCTCCGCCGAATTTCTCCATGAAAGCGTCGGCCAAGATCAATGCCACCATGGCCTCGCCGATCACTCCGGCCGGAGGCACCTGGCAAACGTCGGAACGCTCGTAGTGGGCCTGAACCAAGTCGCCCGTGTCCAGGTCAACCGATGGCAGGGGGTTGGCAATGGTGGCTATGGGTTTGATGGCGAAGCGGGCGACCAGGGGCATACCGTCGGTCATGCCACCCTCGGTGCCGCCGGCCCGGTTGGTTTTTCGCTGCCAGGGATGGTCCGGATTGGTCACCGGCTCGATCACGTCGTGTACCTGGGAGCCCCGGCGGCTAATTATATCCCAGCCAGGACCAATGGACACGGCCTTCACAGCGTTGATGGACATCAACGCTTGAGCAACCCGGCCGTCGATTTTCCGGTCCCAATGGACGTGGGAACCCAGCCCAATGGGTACGTTTTCGGCGATGACCTCCACGGTGCCGCCGACGGTATCCCCGGCCTCTTTGGCGGCATCGATCTCCGCCATCATCAGCGTGGCCGCCGCGGCGTCGGAGCACCGCACAGGCGACTCTTCCACCGCATCCCAGTCGATTGGATCGGGAGGCGTGGCGGTCACCTCTCCTATGGAGAGAACGTGGCTGTGGAGCTTGATGCCGAACTCTTCCAGCAGTCTCATTCCCACGGCCCCGGCCGCCACCCGGGCGGCGGTCTCCCGGGCGCTGGCCCGCTCCAACACGTTGCGGACATCGTCGAACCCGTATTTCATGGTGCCGGGCAGGTCGGCGTGGCCAGGCCGTATGCGGGTCACCCGCCGGGAGCGTTCGTCGTCGCCGGTGTCCCCAACAGGTTCCACCGCCATGGCGGTTTCCCAGTTGACCCAGTCCTTGTTTTCCAGGGTCATCCCGATGGGGCTGCCCAGGGTGTAGCCATGCCTCACGCCGGACAAAATATGGGCCCGGTCCTGCTCTATGAGCATTCGGCCCCCGCGGCCGTAGCCGCGTTGCCGCCGGGCCAGATGGGTAGCTATGTAGTCCTCGCCGATTTCCAGGTTCGCTGGGATTCCTTCGACGATGATGACCAGGCCCTGGCCGTGGGACTCTCCTGCCGTGAAAAACCGGACCATTCGATTTTGTCTCCAGACCAGAAAAAAGTTCTTTAGGAGGGGCTTATGGGGAACCCTTTCTTACAAGAAAGGGTTCCCCATACCCTTCCCAAAGAATTCTCGTACTTACCGGGATGCCATCGCCTGCGTGGCCGCCTCCAGCATTACGGCTATCGGCGCTGCCCGGCCGGTCCACATCTCAAAGGAAGCGGCCCCCTGGTATACCAGCATCTGGATCCCGCCTAATGATGCCGCTCCAGCTTTGGCCGCTTCCCCCAACAGGGGGGTTTCCAGGGGATTATACACCAGGTCGTACACCAGCGCGGTTGGGGGTATTTGGCCGGCACTCAACGGGCTGCCCGCCTCGTCGGGGCCGTGAGACATGCCGATGGTGGTGCAGTTGACGATCAGGTCCGCGCTCGCCGCTTGGGCCACCAAATCTGTTCCCGGCAGAGGGATGGCACGGGATTCGATCCCGTTCAATTGGACCAGTTCCGCCAACTGCTGGGCCCGGGCCAAAGTCCGGTTGGCAATGTCGATTCTGGCGACATGCTCTTGTGCCAAGGCAAGGACGACTCCCCGTGCTGCTCCTCCGGCGCCCAGCAGCAGGACACGGCGCCCCGTGGGCTCGAATCCTCCAGCCTGACGCAGGGCGGTCAAGAAGCCCGAACCGTCGGTGTTGTGTCCGGTCAGGCGTCCATTCCGGTTGACAATGGTGTTGACCGCTCCGGCGCGGGTGGCCCAGTCGTCAACCTCGTCCAGGTGGGGGATGACCGCCTCTTTGTGGGGAACAGTGACGTTGATGCCGTAGGTATCCGGGCTACGCAGGCTCTCAACAAAGGAGCCTACCTCTTCTGGCGCCACCTCGTAAGCCAGATAGGTGGCGGCTATCCCGCAGGAATCCAGGGCAGCCTGTTGGAAGACAGGCGATATCGAGTGGCCGATGGGGTAACCGATTATGCCCAGCTTAGCGGTCACATCCTAATGTCCCTTAGGCCCCCAACTGCTCTAGGACCTCTTGTAAGCGCTGGCCGCGCTCCGTAAGGGACCGCAGCCGCTCCTCCTCGTTTTCCACCACTTCCGGGCGGGCCTTGGACCGAAAGTCCTCGTTGGATACCAATGCCGCGACACGGGTCAAGTTGCGCTGGCAGTCCTCCAGCTCCTTGCGCAGACGCTCGCTCTCCGCCGCCAGGTCCACCACGCCTTCCAAGACCAGCCGCACCACCAGGGGTCCGCCTTGGGTCTGCCGAACGGGGTTCACCACCAAAGTGATTCCCTTGGCCTGGTTGGCATCCGCAGAGGCGCCGGAGACGATGCTGAGGGGCTCCAAGCGGGACAGCGACCGAATGACCTCGGCCTCTTCCTGGATCGCCTCTTGTAAACCGTCGGTTTCCATCACGGCTGCCAGATACTCGTTTGCGGGTATCCGTAGCTGGGCCCGGGTGTTGCGTACCGCCCGGATGGTCTGCATCACCAGGGAGATTTCATCTTCCGCCTGGCTGTCTTCCAAGCCCTGATCGGGTTGAGGATAGGATGCGACCATTATCGACTCGGGAAAGTCGCCCTCCCGAGGAAGCCGTTCCAGCAGTTTCTGCCATATCTCCTCGGTGATGAAGGGCATGAAAGGGTGAAGCAGGCGCAACACCCGCTCCAACACGTGGGCCAGGGTCGGCAAGGGTGATGGAGCGCTGCCGGAACGCAAGCGAATCTTGGCCATTTCGATGTACCAGTCGCAAAAGTCGTTCCAGATGAAGTCGTAGAGGCTCTGCTGGGCTTCGCCCAACTCGAAGTCTTCCAACGACCGGTTGACCTCTCCGACGGTTCGGTTCAGCCTGGCCACGATCCACCGGTCCTCCCGGTGCTGCGGGGCTGCGGTATCAGACCATCCCTCCAGGCCCGTCTTGCCTTGCAGGCTGGTCATAACGAAGCGGGCTGCGTTCCACACCTTGTTGGCGAAGTTGCGGGCGGCTTCTACCCGGGCCACGGTGAACCTGATGTCGTTGCCCGGCGCGGAACCAGTGCTCAGAGCGAAGCGCAGGGCGTCGGTGCCGTACCGGTCGATGAGTTCCAGCGGGTCCATGGTATTGCCCCGGGTCTTGCTCATCTTGGCGCCGTCGGCATCCCGGATCAGGCCGTGGAGGTACACCGTGGTGAAGGGCACCTCTCCCGTATTCTCCAGGCCCATCATGATCATGCGGGCTACCCAGAAAAACAGGATGTCGTAGCCCGTCTCCATCACTTGGGTAGGGTAGAAGTACCTGAAATCCTCTGTGTCTTCGGGCCAGCCCAGGGTAGAGTGGGGCCACAGGCCGGAGCTGAACCAGGTGTCCAGCACGTCGGGGTCCTGGCGTAGGTCCGGCGACCGGCAAGACTCACAGTTGGCCGGGTCGTCTACCGCCGCGAATTGGTGGCCGCAACTAGCACAGTACCAGACTGGGATCCGGTGTCCCCACCACAGCTGGCGGCTGATGCACCAGTCACGGATGTTCTCCAGCCAGTTGAGGTAGACACGGGTGAACCGTTCCGGGACGATTCGGATCTTTTCCCTTACCACGGCGTCGTAGGCCCTGCCGGCGATGCTGCCGGGTTGGTCATGACGGCCCACGTTCATGAACCACTGGAGACTGACCAGGGGCTCCACCACTGAGTCGCAGCGCTGGCATCTGCCCACCGAATGGTGGTAATTCTCCACCTTTTCCAGCAAGCCCAAGCGCTCCAACTCGGCTACCACGGCTTGCCTGGCTTCAAACCGCTCCATCCCGGCAAATCTGCCGGCCGCCTCGGTCATGTTGCCGTCCTGCCCGATTACCGTGACTATGGGCAGGCCGTGGCGCTCGCCGATCTCGAAGTCGGTCATGTCGTGGCCGGGAGTCACCTTCAAGGCCCCGGTGCCGAACTCGGCTTCGATAGCCGTATCTCCAACGATGTGGATAGCCCGATCCATGATGGGCAGGATGGCCTGTTTGCCTACGAGGCCC
>JADFFS010000200.1 GCA_022568195.1 Chloroflexota bacterium
GGCTAATTTTGGGATCAGTTGATCGGCTGTCTCGGGATCCATTCGACGGTGGAGCAGTATGCCGAGATGCACTAAAGGCCGGACTCAGGTTATTTTTTGCCGAAGATCGTCTAGACGCTTTTCGAGAAGAGGATCAGGGGAATATAGTCGGCCATTTGATGGCGTCCCGGAAATATGCTCAGAGATTAAGGGCACAGACAATGCCAGCCCGAAGAGCCAGGGCCAAACATGGCAAGATCCCCAATGGTCAAGTTCGATGGCCTTTCGACTACGATCCTTCCAGTGGCACGGCTTCCCCTAACCCGGAACGAGCTCGATGGGTGAAGAGATGGCATCAAACGTTGCGAGACGGCGGATCGTTGGGGTCCATCAAGACGATGATGGAACAGGCTAGGATTCCGGCCCCCAAGGGCGGCACTACGTGGAGCCGTTCGACTATTACGCGGATTTTAGCTGACCCGGCCTTAAAGGGCGACTTTTCGTTTGGGTTCGAAAGAATGGAAACCCGAGATTATTGGGAACCTTCCCGGAGGGTTCCTTCAGAGCCAGAATTAATATATTCCGATAAATCGAACGCAATCTTAGCGGCCGAAGAATGGGACTATGTTCAGATGGTCCTTGGAAGAAATAAGGAATACTCTCGCCGAAACACACAGTATGATTATTCACCGTTGAGAGGGCTTGTAAAATGCCCGTGTGGGCGCAAGGTAGGCGCACACACCCATCGCCGGAGTGGGATCGGTTATTTTCGATGCTCTACATGCCGTAACGGCGATGTGAATACCCGGAAACTTTGGGACTCTGTTCGTGCCTGGTTACTATCTTGCATCTCTTCATCCAATACATTCGCTGCCTTGGTTTCGAACGGACTTGAGGCTCCGGAATCAATTGGCCAGGTCGAAAAACAGGTAGCCGAGGATTTAGCGGAGATTGAGGAGATCGATGAGTCGATTACCCGGGCGATACGCATGGGTGTTCGCCTGAGTAGTTACGAGGACCGCTTCGAGAACATTATCCAAGAGTTAGAAATCCGCCTAGCTCAGGTAAAAGCGGGTCTTGCAGTACGGCAGAAGGTTCTTGAAGATCGGGAGGAGAAGGAGGCAAGCGTTCGCATTCTCGAATCGACGATAAGCGATTTCCGTGAACGGCTGCCAAATGTTACAGATCCTGAATGGCGTCAGCTATTGCTTGATTTGGGTTTGACCGCAGAGATCAAACCGATGAATAAAGCAGATATTAGGATCAGCGTTAGATTTTCGACAGTAATAAAACAGCTGATCGCGCAACCGATGCCCCAAACCGGGCAAATTCTCGGTGGAGTTATGTACCTGCGTTCTTGAATGCTGGCAGCCCGGGGGAGATATCCACCTCCACCTGGACTATGTAGCCGTCAAGGCCGAGCACCGCGCAGGTCTGCGCCATCGCCAACACGGCAGTTACTCCTTATCTCCGGATGGGTTCTTCAATCCCCGGTACTTGAGCACCAATATCAAAATGGCTTGAGAGCACGGGCAAAATCCATGTTGCCAGTGACGTTCCCCAGTAACGTTCTATGGAGACATATATGGGCCGGAAATCAACCTTTTAGCGTAACTATACGGCAAGCTCCAAGCTGGCGCTATGCCGCTAAGACAGCCGCCCACCGGGGGAATATAGGGTTCTGTGTGTATCTTTTCCGTGACTCCGGCGAAGCAGCCGGTCCTCCTCACATGGGGACTACTTAGATAGACCCACCTATCCCATTAAAGGTCTCGGGACACCAGGTCGGCGTAATGCAGATAGACGCCGTTGTTGGGCGGCGGCGGCACGCCCCCGAAAAGCTCTTTGAGGTGCGGCAACTCATGAATCGCGGTCCGGTTGTCGCTCTCGGCTATCAACTCCTCGGGGATGCGCCGGTGCTGGGGGCCAGCGGCGCAACATGCGTACCAGTTCATCCTGGCTTGCTCTTCCAAATGGTACATGTTCATAACTGCTTCGGTCAGGTCTGCTCCTGTCGTCGCGGCACCGTGGCCCAGCAGCAAAACTGCCTTGTGGCCGCCGAGCTCGGTGGCCACCTCCATACCATCCTCCTCGGTGAGGATGAGTTTATTGTGGGGGTATACCGGCAGAGGATGGCGAACCAAATCGATCCCTTCGGGGCACATGGGCACCAGAGTCTCTTGAAGCACGCTCATCACAACGGTAAACCTGGGGTGGACGTGAACCACCGCTTGGACATCCGGCCGGACCTTGTAGATGCAGGAGTGCATCTTTATCTCGTAGCAAGGCGTCAATCCAGGGGCGCCGTCCACCTTGCGTCCATCCAAATCGCAGACCACCATGTCTTGGGGCCGCATCCGTTCCAATACGTCCAGTTCATAACCACGGCCTTTTATCGCGAACCTGCCTGGGTCTGAAGGCAGCCGCATGCTGGCGTGGCCGAAGGATGCTGTAACCCCCGTGGCAAGGCCTGTTTCGGCCAAGACCCGGTTGGCCACCGCTACCTGATATTTGACATCGTCCAACTCGGAAGGCATCGAGGTAGAGCCTCCTTCACTCCGGCGAATTAGCTATCCCCGCCTTCATTGGGCATCCGGCACAACGTGACAGGCCGTGGAACAGTAGAAAGAGTGGAAGTGGTCCCCGGTTCCGGGAAAACTATAAGGCAATCGAGGACGTTTAGCTATCCCGTCTCGACAGTAAGCTGGTGCAAGTCGCTGGCGGTGGATACCGGCCCTTCGTATTGTTGGCGGGCTTCGTCGATCAGGGGTTGTGTGTCGGCATGGAATGGATTGGTGATGTGGGTGAGAACCAGTTCCTCCACGCCGGCTAAAGCGGCTGACCGTCCGGCGTCGCCGGCGGTGGAGTGGGCTACCCGGTTGGCCCCTTCCCGGTCGTCCTCGGTGCCGTAGGCTTCGTGAATGAGCAGCCGCGCTCCCCGGGCTGCTTCAACCAGTTTCGGGTTGAAGCGGGTATCGCCGGAAAATACAATGGCAGCCCCGTCGCTCTCAATGCGCCAACCGATGGCGCCGGAAATGTGGTCAGCCGGGAAAGACCAAGCGCGGGTGTCTGGTCCCAACTCAATTATTTGGCCGTCGGTTACCGGATTCCAGCGGACGACCTGACGCCCTTCGGCGTTGACGGCTCCGCCGGGTCCCACAGTCAGGCCTGGGGCAATGGCCTGGAACAAGAGGGTGGCATGCTCCAAAGCTTCGCCGGTGCTATATACCTCCAGGGGAGAACCGCCATTTAACGCCCTGGTGCGCAATAGTTGGACCTGCGTCAGTCCCGACATGTGGTCGCCATGGTGGTGGCTGAGCAAAATGTGATGGAAATCTTGGGCTTGCATGCCGGCTTGGGTGGCATTACGCATCACGGAATTCCCGGAGCTGGCGTCCAGCAGCAGGCGTGTGCCGTCGGGCAGATCCAAGACGATAGCCGTGTGGGCACGGTGAATAGAAGCGCCAGCCCCGGTTCCCAAGAAGGTAACTCTGATTTTCGGCATCTAGGGTGCTCCGGCTAGCTGTTGGAAACCTTTCACCCGCTGGAGCCCTGGGATCTCTGCTCTTCCCATTCGGCCATCCGCGTTTCCAGCTTGTGTTGCCGCAGCGCCATCGTCAGGTCTCCCCGGGTTCGTTCCAGAACGCCTCGCATCATGTCGGTACTGTGGCGCAGCCCTCCGGTGACCCCCTCGGGGAAGTCCACCGTCATCAGTAGCCCGTAGATTTCGTCCATGACCTCCATCAGGTCTTGGCAGCGATCGAAAGAGTCCCGGCGCAGCTCGTCCAGGATGTAGCGCCGAAACTCTCCGATGGCCTCGGCGGCGCCGTTTAGGTAAGGGGAGGGGTCCATCCCCAAGTCCTCAGGGCCGGGGATCGCACCACCGGAAATCACGGCATAGGTTACGTTGGCTTCGGCATATTCCTTGCGGGCGTCGGAAAGAAAACCGGCGTAGAAAATCTCCGGGTTTTCCTGGCGCATGGGCTCGGTTTCGCTGAGCCGCTGGCCGGCCTGGGTTATCAGCTTGCTGGCGTCGTCCAAATCGCCCCGGTGAATCGCTCGAATGGCGTTGGCGGAAAAGCGGATCACCTCCCGGGATATGGACAGCGCCGATTCCCTGGCCCGGTTGCGGTCGGTAAAGCGCTCGATGGCCTGGCTGCCGATGCTGGAAAGGGCGTCTCCGTAGCGTGAGGGCATTACACCTTGCCCCCGGCCGACCGGATGGCTTCAACCAACTGGATTGCGGCCGCCTCTGGCTCGGGAGCCGATGCCACGGCGGCGGTCACGCAGATGGCGTCGGCTCCCGCTTCCACCACCGGAGCCACGTTTTCCGCGTTGATGCCTCCAATGGCCACCAAGGGAACCTTGGTAACCTCCCTGGCCCGGCGCAGGGGCTCCACACCCTGGGGTGCCCGGGTGCCGCTTTTGGTGGTGGTCTGGTAGATTGCGCCGAAGGCCACGTGATCGGCGCCCATCTCTTGGGACTCGATTAGCTGTTGGATTTCGCGGTTGGACCGTCCCAGGACCTGGGCCGGACCCAAGACCTGCCGCGCTTGCTCCACCGGCAAATCTGTCTGGCCCACGTGGACCCCAGCCGACCCAATGGCTGCCGCCAGGTCGACGTGGTCGTTGACGATCAACATGACATCATTGTCTTGGCACAACTGTTGCAATGGTTCAGCAAGCTTCAAGATCTCACCCTTGTCCCGGAGCTTGTCCCGTAACTGGAGCATTCTTGCGCCACCCCGTACCGCCGCCCTGGCGATTTCCATGGGGTCGCGTCCTCCGGTTACCTGGGGATCAACGATTACATAAAGGCCCCGTATCCGGTCCGCCTGCTGCGCGCGGAGTGTTGCGCCGATTTTTTGTGAGAGAGTCGCCAAGGTTTCGGAGAGGGCTTGGTCCATCTCGGCGTTGACGGCTCCTCCGGCCCCGGGGCCTCGCAGGGTCGCCAGCAACCCCTGGGAGGTGCCGGTCAGGGTTAGGGCATCGGTCAGCGGCAACTGGTTAGCGGACGGGGGAACTGGGGTTGGATTCTGGGATTGCAGCACAAGGATCAGGTTGCGCAGGCGGTGTAGCGCGAGGTTGGTCGACTCATTGTCCGGGCATCCCTCGGACAGGGATTGCAGACACTGGACCAAGGTTGCGTAGCATGCGCTGGGTAGACTTCCGGCGCCCGTCATAAGTCCAACCCCTTTGGCAGATTTCCTTCTCTGGCGGAATCGATGGTCTCCCGAACTGAATCGGGCATATCCATTCCGTAACGGGCGAAGCCCTGCTCCACGTTGCGGCCGATGTTGCGGGGGTCGCTGTAGTAGTCCTGGCTACCGGCCCCCGGCCCCGAGGGAAATTTCTCGTGCGCCGAGGCCGTTGGTTTACCCAAGGCAAAGGAGGACATGCGCCGCTGCATGTCGCGGCTCTGGCAGTGGCCGCACACCGGTTCCAGCACGGCGCTGATGGACCGGGTGAAAAAAGAAGACACCTCTCCACAGCCGAGGCATCTGTATTCGTAGATTGGCATGGTCCGGTCGATTGCTCCCAACTATTGTCTGGGTTTAAATCTCCAAGCCCGGCCGCCGCGGCGATCAGGGATCGCCGATAATCTCCCGGCGCATGTCGTTGAAGTCCGGTGTAACCTGGCCGCCCATCTCCTGCTTGATCCTTCCCATAAACCGGTCAATATCTTGCGGGTCGTCCTCATTGACATCCGACAAGGTCTCGCCGCTGGGGGTCCAGTTGAGGCTATCTCCCCAGGAACGGCGGAAAGAAAATCCGGAGATCAGCTTGGTCAGCTCCGGGCCGCCGCAATGGCGGCACGCCGGATTGCTGGGTTTGGACCAGCTGTACGTAAGCACCGGGGTGATGCCCCGGCAGGCGCCGCACCGGTAGTCGAAGACGGGCATAGGACCTCGCGACTTGCCGCTAAGGGTTTAACGGCCTGTTTAAGGCCATTGTAGCATGAGAAAACGCCGGTCTGCCGATTGGAGTGTCCGGGCCAAGCCACGGCCGGAACTCGACTGATAGCTGAGTGCTGACGGGTGATTGCTGTATAATTGCAGCCGGAGACGGCGCTACAGTCTACCCCAAGCCAGCGCCGGCTCGCCGAGGTGCCGCCATGGCCAACATCCTAGGCCAGACCCTGCCTCTGTTCCCTACCCAAACGACGCCGTTGCTGATGCTCATGGACGGCCACGCCATGGTCTATCGTTCCTTCCACGCCATCTCAGCGCAGGCGCACCTGTCCGTATCGGCTACCGGGGAAGACACCACTGCCGTTGTCGGGTTCACCAACACTTTTCTTCGCGCTCTTCAAGACTGGCGCCCGACCTATTGCGCTATCGCCTTCGACACTTCGGCGCCTACCTTC
>JADFFS010000201.1 GCA_022568195.1 Chloroflexota bacterium
CCGGGAAGTTACCCAGCGACGCTGTATACATCGCTCATCAAGAGACAGCGTCTGAGCTTGCCCGCCCCGGCGGCCCCGATAGGCTCATACCCTTCGGTACCTTCGTGGGAGGCGCTCCCCCGCCGGCCCCCGACGTTACCTTTTCCGATAGCTTTACGCTGACGGTGGGCAACCAGACCCTGGAGTTGGAGTACAAAGGCCCTAACCACGCGCCGGGCAACATATTCATCTATGCTCCCAAGCAAAGGGTGTTGCTGCTGATCGACGTGGTCTTCCCCGGCTGGTCCCCCTTCATGGAACTGGCGCTGACCGGGGACACCCCGGCGTTCATCCAGGCCCACGACGATATTCTGGCCTACGATTTCGACGTCATGGTGAGCGGACACTTGGGTCGCCTGGCCACCCGGGAGGACGTAGAGACCCAGAAAGAGTACGTCCTGGATATGCAAGCCAATGCGGCCCAGGCTCTTCAAACGGTGGACTTTATGACCATCGCCGGAGCCACCGGCTTCGAGAATCCGTGGCTTCTGTTCGATACTTACCTGGGCGCCGTGGCCAAGGAATGCGCCGACCTGACCGTCTCCAAATGGGGCGGGAGACTGGGTGCCGTCGATGTGTTCTCGGAGAGCCACTGTAAGCAGTTGATGAATAGCTTGCGCCTCGACTAACCCCATCATCATCTACGAAATGTGAAGGGCGACAGGCGGTTCGGCATAGCCATGCCGCCTGTCGCGTTTATTGGTAACACATCCGGTAGCCCCGTTAAGTAACAGAGCCATGTGCTGAACGCTGAATCATTTCACGAAGAAATCCCCCTGAATCCCCCTTTTATAAAGGGGGACCAAAGGGGGATTTGGACGTATTAATGCAACACGCGGAGTCACCACAGCGTAATCCCGACGCCCGGCGATTGACCCGGGGCGGGTCCGTCCGCGCTATTTATCTATCCATGGGTGGGCCCCCCCTGGTGGTGCTGCTTGGCCTGGCGGTTATAGCGCTGGTGTCGGCCTGCGGGGGCCGGCCTACCCCACTTGCCACGCAGCCCTCAGCCACCGCAACGAATGCGCCGCCTACGCAGACTCCCCCACCTAGTCCCACCAACACAACTAGCCCCACCCAGTCCCCCACACCCGGCGGCCACCAGGGTAGCGAAGGTCTGGTGCTGGGTAGCGACTCAGGGCAAGAGACGGTATATCCTGGGGTTCTTTGCAACTCTTCGGTCCCGGTGCGGGAGTATGACCTGGTGGCCGTCAATATCGAGATTACCCTGAACCGGTTCCTTGACTACGACCCAGTGGGCCGTATGTACGTATTGGAAGAGGATTTGGAGCGGGCCAGGCGGGAGGAATCCCAGAACCTCCAGGCCCGCTTGGACAATGCTGAACCCGCCGTGTCCATCGGGCTACAAGGGGACGCCATACAGCCCATGACCCTGCGGGTGAACCAGGGGGAGTGCCTGCGTTTAACCCTGCGCAACGGCATGAACGACGGCGAGCCGGTCAGCCTGCACCTCCACGGCACCGGCTTGCACCTGGCCGACACCGGGACACCAGCCATCGCCACCAACCCGGAAGCCATAGCCCAATCCGGCGTCAGCGTTACTTACGAGTGGATGGTGGAGAAGGATGAACCCGAGGGCACCCATTACTTCCACAGCCACGGTGACGACCGGCTCCAGACCAGCCACGGCTTGTTTGGCGCCCTGATTGTTGAGCCGGCCGGCTCCCGCTACCTTGACCCCTTGGGCGGCGGGGACCTGCGCAGCGGTTGGGCGGCCATTATCCAGGACCCCAATGGCAGCAACTTCCGAGAGTTCGCGATTTTTTACCACGAAATCGGCGACGAAAGGTTCCGCAACCTGAACAAACTTGGCAGACCCGTAGGCTTTGTCGACACCTTCACCGGGGCGTACAAGCCCGGTGGCCGGGCCATGAACTATCGCAGCGAGCCCTTTATGAACCGGCTGAAGCTCCAGGCCGACCAAGGTGTGAAACACGACGCATCCCAGGCCTACAGCTCCTATACCTTCGGTGACCCGGCCACCCCCATCGCCCGGACCTATCTGGGTGACCCGGTCAAACAACGGGTGGTCCACGGCGGCTCCGAGGTGTTCCACGTGCACCATGTACACGGTGGGGCCACTCGTTGGCGGCGGCAGCCCGGCGTCGAACCCACGGCCTTCGACAGCGGTTTCGACAAGAACCCCCCGTTGCTTCCCCAGGCTTCGGCCAGGACCGACTCTCAATCCATCGGCCCGTCGGAAAGCTACGACCTGGAGAACGAATGTGGCGCGGGAGGCTGCCAGCATAGTGTGGGCGATTACCTGATTCACTGCCACGTGGCCCACCACTACATCGCCGGTATGTGGATGATCTGGCGGGTCTACAACACCCTCCAGGACGGCGTTGTTTCCCAGGATACCTTGCCTCCCTTGGCCGAGCTACCTGGCCGTACAGGAGGCGTTCAGGCCGCCGTAACGTCGGTGGAGTTGGTAGACACAACTGTTGACTGGAAAGGCCAAACGCTGCAAATCTCCCAGGAGAACCTGGCGGAGTGGGTGGAGCGCCAGCTCCCTCCATCCGGCGTGCCCAAAGAGTACGACGCCTCGGTGCTGGACTGGCGAAAAGAAGGAGACCTGTACCTGAACGAGGTGGAAACCGAGGAAGCCTGGCAAGGCTATGTCTCCCCTGAGCCGGGTACCAGGCCCCCCCTGTATTTCAATCCTGCGACGGGAAAGCTGGCTTACCCCTTCTTGCGGCCTCACCTGGCCAGCAGACCCCCCTTCGCTCCCAACCACGGTCCCGCTCCCTTCCTGGAGCCCTTCAGGACCGGGACCGGCCCGGCCCAGCCTGGAGAGAACGGACCGTGGAGCTTGTGCCCCAAAGGCGCCAAGGTCCAGGAATTTGTTATTCACGCCATCAACCTGCCCATCACGTTGAGCCGGTCCGCTCGTATTGTTGACCCCGTGGGCCAGCTTTACGTGTTGAAGGAGGAGGAAGACGCGGTCCGGGCCAACAACGGACTGAAGAATCCCCTGGCCATCCGGGCCAACGCCGGTGAAGACTGCGTGGACATCCTTTTCAAGAGCGAGTTGGAGGATACCGGGGAGAACGACTTCTTCAGCAAAGCCAATATCCACGTCCACTTCGTCCAGTTCGACGTTCAAGGCAGCGACGGGGTGAACACCGGGTTCAACTATGAGACCTCGGTGCGTCCCTTCACGGTGGAGGGAGAGAAACTTGTGGCTGACGCCGCCGCCGGCGACGGTGGGGTTAAGCTGGGCAACGCCGGCCGGTTTCAGCCGGGTGCGTTGGTTGGCGTGGGCATGGACCAGAGCGAGACCTTCGAGGTGCGGCGCATCCTGTCCATCGATGGCAACACTTTGGTGTTCGACGAACCCTTGCGTTACGGCCACAAACGGCGGGAGATAGTCAGCTACGAGTTTGTGCGCTATCGCTGGTACCCCGACGTTCAGTTCGGCACGGCTTATTTCCACGACCACGTCAGCGCCTTGACATCGTGGAAACACGGCCTCTTCGGCGCGTTGATTTCCGAGCCACCCGGGTCCACCTACCGAAGTTCCCGAACCGGCGAAGAGGTTCGCAGCGGCCCGTTGGTGGACATCCACACCGATGGGAAGGTTTCGGCGGACATCTCGGGAAGCTTCCGGGAAATGGTCTTATTTATCCAGGACGAAAATACCCTGACCAAGACCGGCCGCTCCGCCGGTAGCTCCTTCAACCTGCGGGTGGCGCCACTGGAGGCGCGGGCTGGTGACCCGTCTCTCCTGTTCAGCAGCCAGGCTCACGGCGACCCGGAAACGCCCTTGCTGGAGGCCTACCTGGGAGATCCGCTGGTGATTCGGGGTTTGGTGGCGGCCACCAATGACGTCCATACCTTGCACGTGGACGGGCATTGGTTCCGGGTGGAGCCCTACAGCACCACCTCGCCGCCGGTGAGCACGGTGCATATCGGGATCTCCGAGCGCTACGACCTTTCCATCGCCAAGGCGGGCGGCCCCCAGCGGATGCCGGGGGACTACCTGTACTACAACGGCCGGTCCTTCAAGTTGCGGGAAGGGAGTTGGGGCATCATCCGCGTATACGATGGCGACGCGGAGGTTACGTTGCAAAAGCTGCCCGGCCACCAGCAGACGCCCCAGGCGGCCGAATCGGTCTGCCCCAGCGAGGCTATAAGCAAGGAGTTCTCCGTCGCCGCCATCGAAGCGGCTCTGCCCATGCTAGGGGAAGAAAAGGGGAGGATATACGTTCTTGTGGAGGATAAAGAGGCGGTCCTGTCCGGGGCTCGCCCAGCCGAGCCTCTGGTATTACACGTCAACGTTGGCGATTGCATCAGGGTTAGCCTCAGCAACGAGACCACCGGCGGCCCGGTCTCCTTCCATGCCGACATGCTGGCCTATGACCCGGCGGATAGCATGGGCATTAACGCCGGATTCAACGCCGGAACCAGCAATGAGCCAGGCGCAGGGCAAACCGTCGCCGTGGGAACGTCCCGGCTCTACACATTTTTCGCTCACCCGGAAGTTGGCGAGACGGTTGCCTTGGTGCGGGACTGGGGGAATGTCCTCGAAAACCCCGGATTGGGATTGTACGGGGCCATTGTGGTGGGTCCTGAAGGAGCTACCTACACCGATCCCATTACCGGAGAGGACGCATCACTAAGTTCAGGATGGCGAGTTGACGTGCATCCTCCTAAGGAAGCCAGCTACCGGCGTTTTACCCTCTTTTTCCAAGATGAAGATGAAATCATAGGTACCCACATCATGCCTTACACGGAGGCGGTGGAAGGAGTGGTGGCAATCAACTACCGCTTTGAGCCGCTGGCCCAGCGAATCGGCGTCGGTCGCGAGCCTTTCCAGGCCTTTAACAGCGGCCTGCACGGTGACCCCGCAACCCCGGTCATGGAGGCCTTTGCCGGGGACCCAGTGAAGGTACACGTCCTTGCGCCGTACAGCGAACAAGCCCACGTGTTCACCATCGAAGGGCATCAGTGGCCTTTGGAACCGGGCCGGTATGGCACGGACATGTTGGACTCAGTGCAACTCGGAGGTCTGGACGCCCTGACATTGGCCCTCGACCGTGGCGCGGGCGGGCGCAGCGGGCTTCCAGGGGACTACGTATACGGCGACCATCGTGAGGCCTACCGGGAGGCTGGATTATGGGGGCTACTCAGGGTGTACCCGCCCAGTCAGCAGGGGACCGGGCTGCTGCCATTGCCCGGCCGATAGGGCAGTTGACGGCGGGTTTCCGCTGGCCCCGCCCACACTTGCCAGCATTATATTGACCCAGCGGTACATCTGCTCCCGATAACCATCGGTTGGGTCAAACGCCCCCATAGCGGCGGAGTGGGGTCTCCACCCTGTGTCACGGTTTACCTTGAGGCTGTTAAAATAGGCCTTACGTTGAGCCAGCGCCGGGAGGCGAATCCCAATACCGTGGCGACACCAATCAGGGTTCTCAGCAGACCGGCCCAGCCGCAGTTCGCCGTTGTTTGGGGAAGTATGGGTAGCTCTCCAAAGCAACGCCGTCACCAGAATTAGATACAGATTTTCGGATCAGGCAACCTGGGGTTCGGTTTTCAGCGCAAGCGCAGGGACAATATGGACCAGCAGACCAACAATCAGCCAGATGCACGGACGGAAGCTCAGTTAGAAGCTCAGCCGGAAGGCCTGGAACATGGGATAGAACTTGAAGGTTGCGAGATGAATGAGCGCTGGAAGAACGACGCGGTGATCAGGAGAAAGGAGATGAGCGCAAGCGGGCTCCGCTCGGTGTCACTGAAGAGCACGAGTTCAGACGCCAACGTCTCCGCATCACCAAGGAGTGACCGGAGCTCCTGCTCCTCCATGTGGTGTAGAAGGTGGTTGGAGATCAAGAAATCGAAGCGTTCGCCGCTGTGGACCAGATCAAGCGGCGAGGCGTGAAGAAAGCGGATCTTGCCCTTGCCGCTGCCGCTGCCCTTGAGGGTACAGACGAACTCGAGGGCCCGCTCGTCGACATCGATGGCCGTGACTTCGAGCTTATGACCGTCCGCCTGCGCCCAGCTCAGGAGCGAGCGGGGAATGTCTCCTCCTCCGAAACCTATGTCCAGAAGCCGGTACGTTCGTGACGACTCCGTCATGCGCGGCCGGAGGTACTTTTGGTAGGCGCGGCGCCACTGCGAGAAGAGTCGATTGATCAGAGCGAACTGCCTGTACGTCCGGAAGAGCTTCTCCCGATCGCAGGCCAGGTCTTCCATGTGCTCGCGCAAGTGAGCCGGCTCTGCCTTGAAGTAGCCA
>JADFFS010000035.1 GCA_022568195.1 Chloroflexota bacterium
GCGTGGAAACGTCTCACCGGACCCAACACCCGACGTTCCCCTGATGGTGAGCGTGACGTAGTCATCCTCGACACTGACGACTTCATCCTGCTTCTGAAATCATTCATAGGTTACCGAATGACAAACTTATTTGAAGACCTCACCCTAGTTGTGGAGTGCAAGGCCACACAGACGCTCAACGTGACTCGCACGTTGGCGAAGGCTCGAGAGAAGGCAGCAGGATGACTGACATCACCCACTTGCCCCTCCCTGAAAAGTTCGACCGGTGGAGACGGCGGGTACTCCCCCACGTCCACACCGGAAAAGAAGTCGGCCACACTCGAGTTACCACAATCGCTTACACACTTGAAGACCGGTTTGCTATCGAAGCCTCAGCGAAACGTAACCTGATAGTCGGACTCGGCCTCCGTCCTGACCTCTACACACTTGCCGTGTCATCGACCGTCGAAGACAGATCCACGTTGAAGGAGATTGCCGAAAAGGCAGAAGACGCAGCCGGGGCTAACGAAGGACGAATACTCGGTTCTGCCCTCCACAGTTTCACAGACCGGATTGACGCCGGCGAAGACTTCAAAGTTGAAGCTAAATGGGTCGACCATATCGACGCTTACTGCCAAACCCTCGCCGACCATTTCGTCACCATCCATCCCGAGTGGATGGAAAAGGTGTGTGTCCTCCCCGACATGACACCACCCGTAGCAGGCAAGTTCGACCGTCTAGTCACCCTCTCCGGTGACGACAAGCTCACCGTTGCCGATTTGAAAACGGGGAAAGACGTCACCAATTACGCGACCAGTATCGCCATCCAACTCGCCCTGTACGCCAACGCCACCCACATTTGGAACGGTGACGGTTACGACCCGATGCCTGAAGTCAACAAAGACAAGGCGCTCATAATCCACTTACCCGCCAGGGAACACCCCCCACAATGCCAGCTCTACCTAGTGGACATTGCCGCCGGGTGGGAAGCCGCCCGCAGCAGACCTGGGCTGTTGAAATGTGTGTAGACTACCCCCCACGGCAAGGAAGTTGGATTGGCGAAATGCTCTCCGTTGATTACGTCCCCGATCCTGCCGATGGCCATGGCTAAGAGCACCGCCGGCGCGGTTACGTCGGCCAGGTGACCGATACCGGGCAGGGTGGCCTTGTGAGGCTCTCCCATGAAGCGAAATAAACGGCCCCACAGGCTCAAAAAACGGTCGGAGTTCCGGATTATCAGGTACAACCAACCGCCGACGAATCCGCCCAGTATGGCGCCGTAGATGGCGATGCCTCCCTGCCAGACATATATCACCCTAATCGGGTCGGCAGCGTAAAACTCACCCCAAAAGTCGATGATGTGGATTACCCGGGCCCCGATGATGCCGCCGATGATGGACCAGACCGCCACCGAATATACTGTGTCGGCAACCATGCCTTCCCGGCTTGCCCAGCGGACGGTCAGATACACCGCCGTCGCCACTGCGATGAACGTGAACAGCCCATGCCAGGAAACCACCACCGGTCCCACGGCTATGAGAAAGGGGTTCATGCCAATGCCAATTGTGGCCAGGATATGCATGGGTTAACTCGCTAAGGTCCAGAATTCTCTCCCCGGGAGGGAGGAGAGTTACACAGGGGCGAAATCAGTGATTATCCAAGAATCTAGCCCTGATGCTTTGTCGGCCCAACTGTACCCACAAGGTAAACCCGGGCCTCGGTTGGTTGCAAGGCGTTTGACACCCTGAGATATTCGTCTTCGGTAGACGGCAAGCAAAACAACGCCGGACCCGAGCCTGACAAATGAAATGGGTTCGGGACGCTGCCGGAAACCCTCTGGTGTATACCGTTCAGGCCCGGGAAAACTTGGAATGCCCACTCCTCGAACACATTGTGCAACATATCTGGTACGAAATGTCCCGCCTGGAGGATTTCTTCCAGCAATCGTGTGGCTTCCCCATCGCTGTAGTTATCCGGAGTCAAGTGAGAGTACATTTCCCGCGTCTTGTTGGGGATGGTGTCGTTGGGGCAGATTAAGATAACCGGCATTGAAGGGAGCGGGGTCAGGGTTTTGATTTGCTCCCCCCTTCCCGACGCCAACGCGGTGCCTCCCCACAAGAAGAAGGCCACGTCCGATCCCAGGTCCGCGGCTATCTGAGCCAGGTCCCCTGTGGACAGGCCAAGACTCCAGAATTGATTCAGTGCAACCAATGCCGAGGCTGCGTCGCTGCTGCCGCCGCCCAGACCCATACCCACTGGGATGGATTTGTGGACGAAAATATGGACACTAGGGAGTACATGAGCGGCTTGGGCCAGCGCCGTGGCGGCCTGCCAAACCAGGTTGGCGTCGCCATCGAGGGTGGAATCGTCACACTCAACCCGCAGCCCGGGTCCCGGTTGCAGGTCCAGCCGGTCGGCCAGATCGATGGTCTGCAGGACCGTCCTGACCTCGTGGTATCCGTCGGCGCGGTGTCCCAGAACTTCCAGGGATAAATTTAGCTTAGCGTAGGCCGGGACTTTCAAGACTGCTCTGTTCTCCCCATACCTCAGAAATCCGCGCCCATTCCTCCAACGAAAGGGTCTGGGCCCTACGCATGCCGTCTATGTCTGCATCGGCCAGGAGCCGGGTCACCGCTTCCCGGTCGGCCTTCAAGCCCTGGGCCAATGCGTTGTGTAGCTGCTTTCTACGCGCCGAAAATCCGGCGCGGACCACGTCAAAAAAAATCCCTTCGTCTCTGACATCCACCGCCGGCCGGTCCCGTACGTCCAATCGGACAACCGCCGAGGTCACCGCCGGTGGTGGATGGAAAGAGCGCGGTGGTACGGTGCACACCCGGCTGGCCACCGCGTGGAATTGGGTGGCGACGGACAGCAGGCTCATTTGGCCCGGATGGGCCACCATCGCCTGCGCCACTTCTTGCTGGAGCATAACCACCAGCAGGCTGGGCTTGGGTTCGGTCTCCAGGAAGCGGCGCACGATGGGGTTGGCGGCGTAATAGGGCAGGTTGGCAACCAGCTTATAGGGTTTGTCCACCCCCAGCAGAGACGGTATGTCGATTTTCCTGGCGTCCCCCTGTACGGTGGTCAGGTTCGATGGGTGGCCTATTCGGGCAGGCAAGGAGTCGGCCAGTTGGGGGTCCATCTCCACCGCAACTACCTGGGCTGCTTGGGCCACCAGTTCGCGGGTCAACACGCCGCGGCCTGGGCCGATCTCCAAAACCAAATCCTGGGGGGTTAGCTTGGCGGCGGCCAGGATGCGGAGCACAACCCGGTTATCCGCCAGAAAGTGCTGGGCCAGGGCTTTCCGGGGCCGATCCCGCTGGGGTGCAGGATCGGATACACTGATGCCGGACCGGCGGGCTTCGACGGTTGCCCGGCTGTTGTGTGCTCTGCCTTTGTTGGTCCTTCCCTTGTTGGTTCTGGTCGAGACCGCGCACCTTCCTTCGACACAAGACGCTGAGCGTGTCCCAGGTGGTGACTCAGGTCAGGCGCTCCCACGGCACCCGTAGTGTCCTGCTTACCGTTGCTCCTTCCGGCCTGGCGGGGTTCGCAGGTCTACGCCGCGTGGGACCCAACCCTCAATATCATCCGCCCGGGATATGGGCCCACCGGCCCTGCCTGGGGGAGGCATTCAACCCCGCTATAGCGGATTGCGGGTACAGGGCACCGCTAGCTCCCCGTCTAGCGCGGCCTCAACATCATGGTAGGCCAGGGGTATTGACGTGTCAAATGCAGGGTGTCCGGGCAGGGATAAATATAAGGCGAGGAAACCTTCATTGTCCCGTGATACTGCCGATGCTAGAATTAGCCCTACTGAGGAGCCTGCAATGACCATAAAAACAGCGGTTATCCCCGCCGCGGGATTGGGCACCCGGTTCTTGCCGGTGACTAAGTCCGTGCCCAAGGAACTGCTGCCCATCCTGGACAAACCCATGCTCCAGTACGTGGTCGAGGAGGCGGCGGAAGCGGGAATCGAAAGGGTCATTGTGGTCATCTCGGAAGGCAAGGAGTCCATCGCCTCGTATTTTCAACCCCAACCAGCGCTGGAACAGCGTCTTTCCGACTCGGGCGCCGCGGACTTGGCGGACAAGGTCAAGCAAGCCTCGGAACTGGCCCAGGTATCCTTCGTGATTCAGGATCAACCACTGGGCTTGGGACACGCCGTGCTGACCGCCGAAGAGGCCGTGGGCGGAGAGCCCTTCGTGGTAATCCTGCCAGATGACATCATTGCCCACACACCGGGCGTGGTGGCCCAAATGCTGGAGGTACACCAAAAGCGAGGCAGCAGCGTTGTGGCCGTGGAGCCGATGCCCTGGGAGGTGATTCACAACTACGGGGTGGTCGACGCCACGGCGCTGGAGGACCGGGTGTACCAGGTCCACCGCTTGGTGGAGAAACCGGTCCGGGAGCAAGCACCCTCCAACCTGACCATCGTGGGCCGTTACATACTGCCGCCGGAGATTTTCTCCTGCCTCCGGCGCACCCCTCCAGGGGCCAGGGGTGAGATTCAACTGACCGACGGCCTGGGTATCTTGTTGGAAGACCACGAGATTTTGGCCTACGAATTTCTGGGAACCCGCTACGACGGCGGCACCCCCCTGGGCCTTTTGCGGGCCTCCCTCGAGTTCGCCCTGGCCAGGGAAGACACCCGGGAGGCGGCCAGAGCCTTGCTGAAATCGCTCCAATAAACACCTTGGCCGCGGAGCAGCTCTGGCCCAAAAGCGCCCCCAGCGTGTCACCCTGAGCTTGTCGAAGGGTCTCCCCCAGGTGAGCCACGCGAGGAAGATCCTTCTCCTTCTGCGGAAGGATCAGGATGACGGTTTTGGGGCAAGGCCGACTGACGTCACAAAGGCAACGAAAAAAGGGCCACCCTTCAAATTGGGTGGCCCTCGTTTGCTCCAGGATTACTGCCCTTAATCCAAGGGTATCTCCACCGCTTCCCGCTCTTCGTCCTGCTCGATGGTTAGAGCGGCGGCCTCAACCCGGCTCTGGCTCCACAGCCGCTGAGCGTCGCGCGACTTGAAGGGCATGCGGCGGCGCCAGAAGATTATCGCGGCGTCGGTGGCGCCCAGCTTTTGGGGCGCCGTGGGGTCCAGAGCACCCACGGCCTGCACCGGCAGGTCTTCCTTCTCGTTCACCGATTGCTGTGAATTGAAGTAGACGTACCACATGTGGTAATAGGATTTCCACAGCCATTTCTTGATGACGTTGGTTTCCCGCCTCAAAGTGAAGGTGAACATGCGCACGCTATCTTTATCTATGGGGGTAAAGTAGCGCAAGTGCACCGACCTGCCGCGGGCACTGGGACAAGCGATGGAGGGCAGCCGATAAAGGCCGCCAGGCCGGCTGTTGTTGAAGGCGTTCCGCTGCTGGTTCAGGGGATTGACCCTGCGCGCTCCCTTGAACCGCCACCAGTCGTGCTGGGGCCATTTCTTCCCCAAACCCGGGAAGTAGCCCTGAACCTGGTCCTGGCGAACTCGGGGCGCGATGCAGATATAGTTGTCTCCCTCTTCCGTGATCTCGGTGCCTTCCCAGAAAGCGGGCAGTTTGTTGAACAAGGCCAGGTTAAAGAGCCGCCTAAACTGACCGCGGTGAATCTTGCTGTTGTGGGAATCCCGGGAGTTCTCCATGGTCAGAGACCAGTTTATGGGCCAGATCTTGACGTAGGTCTGGATCACCACATCGTCCAAGAAGAACTCTTCGGGCAAGTCCTCCTCCAGGGGCACCGGCTCGGTGACGCCCATCCAGATGTAGACAATCCCCTTGTGGGTCCGGGTGGGGTAGCTGCGGGCCCGCATCTTGGGGGCCAGCTTGGAATTGGGTCCATCGGTCAGCGCCGCGACGCACTGCCCAGTGCCGTCAAAGGTGTAGCCGTGGTACGGGCAGGTAATGAAGCCCTTGAACTCGTTGTTGCCTCTGCCCTTCCCGATGCCGCCGCTAAGGAAAGCACCCCGGTGGGGGCAGGCGTCGGGCAAGGCCGCCACCTTGTTCGCGGTATCCCGGAAGAAGACGATCTGGTCTCCCAGCAGCTTCAAGGCCACGGGTTTTCGGGAGATGCGGCGATCCTCCACGGCAGGGTACCAGTATTCCCGGTAGCCCAGCTCGGGCACGAAGTCGTGGACCCCGATTCCCGATGCTCCCCGGGGGATGTACCTGCTGGCCCCGTTGGCTTGGTGGCCGTTGCTCTGATGGCCGTTGGTCTCAGGAGTGGTCATCCTCTGTCTCCCTTTGGACGGGAAGGGCCATTTCGACACCCGTACCGTCAGCCACTGTGGACGCCTGCATTCCAGGTAGGAGGACCCGCCGTTGTCAAGCCAAGGCTGATGACAAACGCTACGGAATCCATGTGTTACACCCCAGGCCATAGCCATTTTCACGAACATATTGGCGTGTTAATACTACCTACCGCTCCGTTCGCAATTCAGCGGCTTATATACTTTTATCGTTACGATTGGTTTGTGTATTAAGAGATGTCGTAAACCTATAAGTCGTTTGCTTGACACTCCCTACGGGCTTTGATACAAATGGGGTGATCTACAGGCAAAAGCCTGTAGGGCGTTGTCGTCCGCGGATATTATCCACATTGGAGGAGACACATGGGAGAGATTCTGGGAATCGGACTGACCCACTATCCGGGGCTCATAGCACCTGACGAAGACCGGGCATTTCCTTTGACCCGGTTGCTTCGCAGCGATTCGATCCCGACCGAACTCAAGAACCCGGCCAACTGGCCCGAGGCTATGCGCGTCGAATACGGAGAAGACGAAGGAATCTCGGCTTCCAGGGCCCATCGGGAACGGTTGCTCGCCAGCTTCCGCGTACAACGCGCCGAGCTCGACGCCTTCAACCCCGACTTCGTACTCATCTGGGGGGACGACCAGTACGAAAACTTTAAAGAGGACATCATCCCGCCCTTCTGCATCCTGGCCTACGATGAGATGAATTGCACACCCATGATGGGCAAAGATGGCAGCGCTAGGAACAACGTATGGGGCGAGCCGGCGGACAAGGTCTTTCATTACCAGGGCCATCCCGCCGCTAAACAATTGGTCACCAAATTGATAGAGCAGGGCATCGATATGCCCTACGCCTACAAGCCCCTGCACGAGAAGGGAGGCTTGGGTCACGCCATCATAAATACCCTTCTGTACCTGGACTACGACCGCAAAGGGTTCGACTATCCCGTGATTCCCTTCCTGGTCAACTGCTACGGCAGCAAGGTAATCCGCAACCGGGGCGGCGCCGTGGAGTACGGGAAGGAAGACGATCCTCCCGGACCGTCCCCGAAGCGGTGCATGGAAGTAGGGGCCGCCGTTGTGCGGGCCTTGAAGGACAGCCCCTGGCGGGTGGCGCTGATTGCCTCCTCCAGTTGGTCCCACGCGTTCCTGACCGACAAGCACGACAAGCTATGGCCCGACCAGGAGTCGGACCGCGCCCGCTTTGAAGAGTTTCAAGCCGGCGATTACGACGCTTGGCGCAGGGTCACAACCCCGCAGATAGAGGCCGCGGGGCAGCAGGAAATGCTCAACTGGATGTGCCTGGCCGGCGCGATGGAGGAGCTGGACCGCAAGCCCGAGATCCTCGACTACATCGAGACCTACGTCTTTAACTCCGAGAAGTGCATGGCGATCTTCAAGCCCTAGGGTACCCCTGAGAGGGATGCCCTTCGCCCCCTGGAGACCACGATCCCCCCGTTCCCTTCAAGAGAGGGGCGGGGGGATTTTCGGGAGGAGCTATGGTTGCAGAGGTAGACCGCAACGCCGTGGAGCTGGACCGCCGGGACATGGTGGCTTGAGTGCGGCGATATGTCTTTTTTGGGTTGTTTGCCCTCTTGGCCACCATCGGCTTGGCCTGCGTCGGGCCCACGCCGGCGCCCACCCCCACCACAGGCCCTGAGCCAGGCGTTGCGCCCACGGCGGCGGCCACTTCACGTCCGACACCGGAGCCCACAGCGACACCGATGTCCATCCCAAAGCCAAGCCCTGTCCCAACGCCGACGGCTACACCAACCGCTACACCGACCCCGACGCCTACACCTACTGCAGTGCCGCCCTCGGCCTCGTTTTCGGTTGACGTGGAATACGGGAGCGCACCCCTAATAGTTGCATTCACCAACACCTCTCAGGGGCCAGCTACTTCCGTGGAATGGGACTTCGGCGATGGCAGCACCAGCACAGATCAGTCTCCTACCCATCGTTACACCATCGCTGGCAGGCACACTGTAGGCCTTGAGGTTTCGGGCCCGGGGGGTACTGACACAAGGGTGATGCCCGGCCTGGTCACCGTATCTCCCGGACCCCCGGTGAGTCTGGAGGTCTCCCCATCCAGCGCAGCAATAGCGGTCCAGCGGTCTACTCAGTTCACCGCCGTCGCCCGAGACGAATTTGGCAACTTTGTGCCCAGTGAGGTTACGTGGGCTATTGCCGGGGAAGGAGGTTCCATATCCAGCGATGGCCGCTTCACCGCGGACACGGTCGCGGGCGCCTTTCCCGAAACAGTGAAGGCGATACGCGCAGATGCAGGTGAGTTGGCGGCCACAGCGTCGGTAACTGTGGAGCCGGGCCCATTGTCCATTGTCGTGTTAACCCCCCCGCAAGTCTCGGAGGGTAGCCCCGCGGAACCGGGCGTCGCGGGCGCCCAGGGGTTCTCGGGAGAAGCCGACCTCTTACTGATGAACGGCCGCGTTTACACCGTGAACCCGGAGCAGCCCTGGGCGGAGGCGGTCGCGGTGCGAGACGGGAGCATCGTCTTCGTCGGCAGCGACGAGGAGGCCGAGCGCTTCCTGGGCGAAGGCACCGAGGTCATCGACCTGGGGGGACGGATGGCGATGCCTGGCATCCACGACAGCCACCTCCACCTGCTGGAAGCGTTCCACGCGGCTTGGACCTGCTCCCTGCCACCTGACATTCCGCCAGAGGCTTACATCCCTATGCTTCAGCTGTGTGCACCCCGCCAGGTGGGCACTGATTGGGTGATCGGTTACGGCTACTCCATCGAGAGCATGATCCGCCACATCCGGAGCGGCGGGCGCCCACCGGTCGAGATCCTGGACGAGGCGATTCCGGACAGTCCGGCCGTGATGCTGGGGCAGTTCTCGCATTCGGTGTGGGCCAACAGCCTCGCCTTGGCGGAGGCGGGCTTCGACGTGAATGCGGAGGATCCTCCCGGGGGAGTGATCCTGCGTGATTCCGTAACCGAGGAGCCAAACGGTCTCCTCTTGGACAGTGCGGGCGAGATCGTGATGGATCTCGCCTTCGGGCGGAATCAAGTGATGGATGTGCTCAATTACCAAGCCGTTCTGCGGGGTCTTGAGCAGGCGAATCGCAACGGGATTACGTCGTTCGCTGACGCCCGCACTTATTGGAGGCGGGGACACGTCGACGCCTACCAGCAGGTGGAGCGGGATGGCCTGTTGACGGCTCGGGTGATCCTCGGACTGTATGCGTACCCGTACCTGGACGACGAGGAGCAGATCGCCACTCTGGCCTCGATGTACCACAACGATCCGGGATCGCGCCTGCGGGTCTCGCAGGTCAAGGTCTTTTCCGACGGCGAGGTAAGCCACACCACCGCCGCGCTCCTCCAGCCCTACTCCTACTTGGGGCTCGCCGGGCCGCTGGGTCTGAACTCCTTCGACGAGGAGCGCCTGACGAGGTACATCAGCGAGCTGGAGCGTGTCGGCTTCGACTTCCACATCCACGCGATCGGCGACCGGGGAGTCCACGAGGCACTCAACGCCATCGAGGCGGCACGGGGGCAGAACGGCGATCTGGACCGTCGCCACCGCCTCACGCACCTGGAGGTGATGGCTCCCGCCGACGTCCCACGCTTTGCGGAGCTGGGGGTGCTGGCCGACTTTCAGATGTCCACTGACTTCGTGTTGCCGGAGTATCTCCCTTTCTACTGGTGGTATCTGGGGAAACGTCGCACGGAGGAGCGCGTGCTGCGGCTTCGCGACGTCTTCGACTCGGGTGCTTGGGTGGTACTGAGCAGCGACTACGATGTCGGCGAGCTGTCACCCTTCAGCGGAATGGAGCGAGCGCTCACGAGGGGCGAGCAGAGTCTTCCCGACATCGACGCGGCCATTCGTGCCTACACGGTTAACGCCAGCTACCTGATGCAGCAGGAGGACGAGGTCGGATCCATCGAAAAGGGCAAGCTCGCCGACATCATCGTTCTGGACCGGAACATCGTCGAGATCGATCTTGACGAAGTGGGAGAGACAAAGGTCCTCCTGACCCTCCTGGAAGGGGAGGAAGTTTGGAGGTCCCCCGACTTTGCCTCAGCGCCGACGGCCCAGTCGGACGACCCGGCCCTAGCTCTGGCGCCGTTGGTCGACAACCTGGTGCGGGTCTGGGCCTTTAACAACGCCACCCAGGAGTGGACCTTCTACGATCCCCATCCTGCCTTTACCCACATCAACACGGTGACGGGGTTGGTCACGGGCCAGCCCTACTGGATCATAGTGAGAATGAACCAGACAGTGACCCTCGACAGCAAGGAGCGAACCCTATTTGCCGGCTGGAATATCATTGTCTGGTAGGCCGGGGTTAAGCGGTGTGTCTATCTGCGGTTCCACGGACATCTCAGGCACGTCCCCCTTGTGGTTTCAGCACTAGGTGGGACTGACGACTCGCGTCCTTTACGGCTTCCCTCAAGGTATGCATCTTTACCCCCGATTGCGCCGTTATCGGAGCGAGGAGAAACCGCCCGACACATACCGGGGGTTTTATGATGCTTGCAAGGCTGCCGGGTCTGTCACTTCTCTCTACACCAATCACCACCTTCAATTCGGTGGCTGTACCATAGCTGCCTGCCCTTAGTGTACTGCTTGTACCCGGCCTCGTGCTCTACAAGGCCGGTCTTACTCCGCCGCCCCCGGGTCCCACAGCCAGTAACGGGCGATGGCGCCGGCGTCCACCCTCAAGTCGAACCCGGTGATCATCTCGGCGTCGTCCGAGGCCAGGAAGGCCGCCGCCTTGCCGTAATGCCTGGGGCTGGGCCGGTGCTGCATGGGCAGGCCCGCGTCGGAGTTGGGCAGCATCCCCCGCCTTCGCTCCCCCAAGCGCGGCCCCGGCCACTGGACGCCCCACTTTTCGGCCCGCTCGGCCCCCTCGGACGGGTCGGTGGCGGTTGGGGTCAAGCTGTTGACCCTGATCCCGAACTCCGCCAGCTCCATGGCCACCGACCGGGTGAAGTTCAGCAGCCCCCCTTTTGCGGTGCCGTAGCCCACGTTGCCCGGCTCTCCTTGGTGCCCCGCCGTGGAGATTATGTTGATGATGTTGCCTCCCCGGCCCTGTTCGATCATCAAGTGAGAAACGTGCTTGGTGAAAAGGAACGCGCCGCTGAGACTAACGTCCAACTGGCTACGCCACTCGGCAAGAGGCATGTTCAGCACACCTTTGCGGTTGAAGATCACCGCGCCGTTGACCAGGATGTCCACCCCACCAAAGGTCTCCTTGGCCCGCTGGACCGTCCCTTTTACCTGGTCCTCGTCGGTAACGTCGCACACCAACCCCACAGCCTCACCCCCGCGCTGAGTTATGGTCTGGGCGCACTGGTTGGCATAGTCCGCGTTAAGATCGACGCAGACTATCTTTGCTCCTTCGTCCGCCAAACCCTCGGCTATGCCGCCGCAAATGTTGGGGCTGGTACCGGTGATCAAGGCGATTTTCCCGCTGAGTTTCATAATCTACCCTCGCTGACAGCGCCGCCGTATGAATCTAATAAACAGAATATGGAGACCCGGCGGCCGACGGTGGCGCCCGACGTTGCCGATTGTAGAGGCGCCCATCATACCGGTCAACCGGTGCGTTGCGCCAACGTGATTGACCTGAGAAAAAGCAAATCCCGTACCGATGGCATCCAGTACCGCCTCTAGTTGATTGTGATAGATTGGCCGGTTCAGATGACCTGTCATTCCGAGGAGCGGAGTGACGAGGAATCTGGGGTGGGGCCGTTCCACCCATCCCCAGATTCCTCCCTGCGGTCGGAATGACATCAGGGTCTCTCACCTGGCAGAGTACTGGCCTCCAAGTCGTACGGCAGGCAATACAGGGATTGTTGACACCCGCTAAGCCCCCGATTAGACTCCCATGCAACGGGAGCTTGGGGTTGATCCCTTCTTGTGTAAAGTTGTATTAGAGGGGATTCGCCTCAACGGTCGGCCTCAGCGTGTCACCCTGAGCCTGTCGAAGGGTCTCCCCCAGGCAAGCGACGCGAGGAAGATCCTTCGCTGCGCTCAGGATGACAGGTTTGGCGCAAGGCCTAAAGTGGCGGCAGAGGCGGATTTCGCCCTCCACTCCGGCTCAACAGGTACTGTCGATTGTGCCCCCAGCTCAATAAAGGAGAGGCCGGATGCAGCTTGGTTTCATCGGGACCGGCACCATGGGAAACCCAATGGCCCGCTGCCTGCTTGAGGCCGGGCACCAGTTAACGGTGTATGACACCCGCCGGGAGGCCACCACCAACCTGTGTGAGATGGGAGCAACGTGGGCCGATCATGCCCGCCTGGTGGCCGAAGCCAGCGAAGTGGTGTTTACCTCTCTTCCTGGGCCTCCCCAGATGCAGGAAACGGTGTTGAACCCGGAAACGGGGATACTCGCCGGTTTGAAACCCGGGGGCGGCTACATCGACATGACCACCAATTCGCCCACCGTGTTCCGGGAAGTGGCCGAGGTATGCCGGACCCATGGCATCGACGTGCTGGACGCTCCGGTAAGCGGACGACCGCCGGGAATGACCATCATGGTGGGCGGCGAGGCGGCTGCTTTCGAAAAGTACCGTCCCTTGCTGGAGGCCATGGGCAAAAACATTTTCCACCTGGGTGGCACGGGGTCGGGCTGCATCACCAAGCTGGTTACCCAATATCTGGGATACTCCAACTTCGTTACGGCGGTGGAGGGCCTGCTCATCGGCGCCAAGGCCGGCGTGGACATCGCAGCTCTGGCCCAGGTTGTGCCGGTGAGCGCCGGGGCCAGCCGGGTTTTCGACAACATCCCCCGTTCGGTTTTCAGCGGCGATTTCGGCTCCAACGGCAGCCTGGACATCGTTGCCAAGGACTTGGACCTGGCTTGCCAGCTGGCGCGGGACGTAGAGGCTCCCGCCCGAATCGGCCTTATAGCCGACGACGTGTTCAAGCGGGCCCAAGCCCTGGGCTGGGGCCAGGAAGGCTTTCCCATGGCGGCCCGGATTTTGGAAGAGATGGCCGGGGCCCAGTTGCGAGCCCCAGCCGGCGGCGATGTAACAGGGTATCAGCAGGAAGACCCGAGAAGGGGATAGGTTGTCCAGGGTGGATGGCGGCCCCAGCGCCCCGTGAGGTTTAAGTCGAGGTTTAACGTCATGGCCATAGCAGCAAACGCGAGCCCCACCAGCGGCCTGGTCGACCTCAGCACCGGACAGATCAGCCGGGAGATATTCGTCAACGAAGAGATCTACCAGCAAGAGCAGGAGCAGATTTTCTCTCGGGCCTGGCTGTTCATCGGACACGAAAGCCAGGTGTCCAAACCCGGCGACTACTTTGTCTCTTCGATGGGAGAGGAGTCGGTGATCCTGTGCCGGGACCGGCAAGGCAGCATCCACGTCTTCCTCAATTCCTGCAGGCACCGGGGAATGAAGGTGTGCCGCTACGATGAGGGCAACACCCCGGTGTTCACCTGCCCCTACCACGGTTGGAGCTACTCTACCGACGGGAAACTGGTGGGCGTTCCCTTTTTCAAGGACGCCTACCACGAGGAGCTGGACAAGTCCAAGTGGGGCTTGGTGCAGGTTGCCCAGTTGCACAACTACAAGGGCTCCATCTGGGCCACCTGGGACGAATCCGCTCCCTCATTTCTGGAATACATCGGGGGATTCCAGCTATACCTGGACCTGCTGCTGGACAGTTGGAGCGGCGAAGAGGGCGGCACCGAGGTCTTCGGCGGGGTGGAGAAGTGGCTTATCCCGTGCAACTGGAAATTCCCGGCGGAAAACTTCGTCGGAGACCGCTACCACAACATCAGCCACCGGTCGGTGGACATGGTGGGCATCGGGCCCAGCGGCACCGGGCGGCGGGACACCGCCGAGCGCAGCGGTGCTCGTTTTCTGGACATCTGCTTTCCCGAGCGGGGGCACGGCACCGTGATGCAACTGCGCAGCGTGGACGCCCCTATCCCCGAGTCGTATCAGGACCTGCCGGTGTTGGCCGAATACTTCCGCTGGTGCGAGGAAGAGCGCAAGCGGCGGGTGGGAGACCGGTGGCGCTTGATGGGCGGACCAGGTACCGTGTTCCCCAACATGTCCTACCTGCCCCGGCAGCCCCGCAGCATCGCGGTCTGGCACCCACGCAGCGCCAACCAGACCGAGGTGTGGCGGTGGTTCCTGATGGACAGCCAGGCGCCACCAGAGGTGCGGGACTTTCTGCGTCAGTACTACATCCGGTACTCCGGGCCCGGCGGCCTCACCGAGCAGGACGACATGGAAAACTGGAACTACGCCCATGCGGCAAGCAGCGGGGTGATAGCCCGGCGCCATCCCTACAACTACGAGATGGGGATGGGCTACGAAATCCCGAACTTTGAGGACAACGGGCTGAAGCTGCCCGGCGTGGTCCTCGACTCGACCAACGCCAGGGCCGGCGAGCAGAACCAACGGGCCTTTTACGGCCGGTGGGCCGAGTTCATGGCATCGGAAGATTGGGGCCGGCTGGCCACCTGGCGCTAGGAGGCCATTACCATGCTCCACACCGACCCCGGAATAGCGCGGCTGCTGCTCAAGGACGAAATCGAGCAGTTCCTTTATCATGAAGCGGAAATCCTGGACAACCGGCGGTTCGAGGATTGGCTGGACTTACTGGAAGAGGACATCCGCTACTGGATGCCCATCAGCCGCAACGTGAAGTTTGGTGAGTCGGAGCGCGAATACACCAGGGAGGGCCTGGACATCAGCTGGTTCGACGAGGGTAAGGACACCCTCACCCGGCGGGTAAAGCAAATCCTGACCGGGGTCCACTGGGCCGAGGAGCCGCTGTCGCGCATCTGCCACACCGTCTCCAACATTCAGGTGACGGAGGCAATCCCGTCGGTATCCGAGGCTACACAGGTAAACGTCAAGTGCCGCTTCTTGATCTACCGGAACCGGGTGCAGACCGAGACCGATTTCCTGGTGGGCAAGCGGGAAGACGTGCTGCGCAAAGTCGACGGCCAATGGAAGATCGCCAGGCGCAAGGTGATCCTGGACCAGAACGTATTGCTGGCCAAGAACCTGACTGTTTTCTTTTAAACTTCTGCCATGCGCTGTAGATTCACCATCGCCCTCGAATACCATCGTGTAGGGGCGGGTTTGAAACCCGCCCCTACAAGTACCGCTAATCTATAGGAGACAGCCACCGTGGCCACCAAAACAAAGTCCAAGTATCTGAACGGACTGGTAAACACCATCGATGGGAAGATAAGCCGGGAGATATTCGTCAACGAGGATATCTACCAACAGGAGCAGGAGCAGGTGTTTACCCGGTCCTGGCTATTCGTGGGCCACGAAAGCCAGGTGTCCAAGCCCGGCGATTACTTCGTTTCCTGCATGGGAGAAGAGTCGGTGATTCTGTGCCGGGACCGGGAGGGGCAGATTCACGTGTTCCTGAACTCCTGCAGGCACCGGGGCATGAAGGTGTGCCGCTACGATGAGGGAAACACCCCGGTGTTCACCTGTCCCTACCACGGTTGGAGTTACGCCAACGACGGCAAACTGGTGGGAGTTCCCTTTTTCAAGGACGCCTACCACGAAAAGCTGGACAAGTCCAAGTGGGGCCTGGTGGAAGTTGCCCAGTTGCACAACTACAAAGGCACCATCTGGGCCACCTGGGATACGTCGGCGCCGTCCTTTCTGGAATACCTGGGCGACTTCAGGCTATACCTGGACCTGTCCCTGGACTCCTGGGACGGTCGAGAGGGCGGCACCGAGGTCATCGGTGGCGTGCAAAAGTGGCTAATACCCTGCAACTGGAAGTTCCCAGCGGAGAACTTCAGCGGAGACAGCTACCACAATATCAGCCACCGTTCGGTGGACATGGTGGGCATTGGCCCCAGCGGCGCCGGGCGGCGTGACACCCAGGAGCGGGTCAACTCCCGCCGCCTACAGGTCTGCTTCCCCGAGCGGGGCCACCAAACCGGCATCTACGTGCTGGCTGGGGATGCACCGACACCTTCCTCTTACCAGGACTCGCCCGAGATTTCGGAATACTTCCGGCGGTGCGAGGCCCAACGCCGGGAGAGCAAAGGCGAGTGGGGCCGGGTCACCGGCAGCCCCGGTGAGATTTTTCCCAATACAGCCCTCCATCCCCGGCAGCCCCGCACGATCGCGGTGTGGCATCCTCGGGGAGCCCACCAGACCGAAGTGTGGCGGTGGTACCTGGTGGACGCCGACGCCCCAGCCGAGGTCAAGGACTTCCTGCGACAGTACTACATTCGCTACTCGGGCCCGGGCGGGTTGACCGAGCAGGATGACATGGAGAACTGGAATTACGCCCATTCCGCCAGCCGGGGGACCATCGCCCGGCGCCACGACTACAGCTACGCCCAAGGGATGGGATACGAGCAGACCGATTTTGAAATCGACGGCCTCAAGATTCCAGGTGTGGTGATGGACCTCACGGAAGCCAAGTCCAGCGAGCAAAACCTGAGAAACTTCTACAAGCGTTGGGCCGAGTTCATGGACGCCGACAACTGGGATGAACTGGCCACCTGGCGGAATAACCATGGCTGACGAAGTGGTTAACGTTAGGCTGCTGGAGCCGGGAGCGAGAATCAGGGTGTCCCACGGCGCCACTGTGGAAGTGGTGTCCAATCCCGGCGACGGCGTCTGGATTTTCGGGCGCTACCTGTCCTCACCTGAAGACCCGTCATTGGAAGGGACTGAGGACATGGTTTTCGCCGCCGATGTGCTTGAGGTCCTGGAGACTCCGTAGCCTTCTCTGTCCACGCATAGGAGCGTAAGGGTGGGACCTACTCAGGAAAACTTGAAGGAAGCGTTCAAAGCCGGTTTTCAGTCCATCGACGACGGCGACGGCTTTTACCCGGGCTTCGACGCTTACCTAAAAACCTCGGGGTACGTCAAGCGGGAAGATATACCGTGCACCTGCCCCGACGGCGGCGCCCACGGACACCTGCCCGAGTGCCGCTGGGTTAAGGTGTGTCAATCCTGAACCAGAAATCCAAGGAGGCAACCATGGCGCGAGAGGTCGTAGACGGCGGCGAAGCTATATTAGAGGCGTTCCGCAATCTGGGCGTGGACCACATCATCGCTTCTCCTGGCTCGGAGTGGCCGTCGATGTGGGAAGCGCTGGCCCGGCAGAAGATCAACGAATTGCCGGGGCCCCGGTACATCGACTGCTGGCACGAGACGTTGGCCGTCACCATGGCCATGGGCTATACCCGGGTGACGGGGCGGCTCCAGGCGGTGCTACTGCACGCCGGCGTCGGTCTGCTTCAGGGTTCCCTGGGCATCCAGGGCGCCTACCAGGGCGAGGTGCCCATGCTGATTTGCTCCGGCGAGTCCATCACCAATGGCGACGACCCCAACTTCGACCCGGGCGGGCAATGGTACCGAGGCCTGAACGTGGTGGGCGGCGCCAACCGGTGGGTGGAGCCCTTCGTCAAGTGGAGCAGCCACGTAAACACCCACCTGAACCTGTACGAAACCGTCAGCCGCGCCGGAGAAATGGCCCAGCGGGTGCCCAAGGGTCCCACCTATCTGGACATTCCCATCGAAGTCATGCTGCCCGAGTGGACGCCGCCGCCCAGAATCGGGAAGGTTCCGGCAGCGCCCAAGATGCAACCCGAAGCGGCCGCCGTGGCCCAGGTTGCCCAGTTGCTGTCCAGCAGTACGAACCCGGTCATCATCACCGAAACCTCGGGGCGGGACGTCCAGGCCTTCGAACAGCTAGTGCGTCTCGCTGAGCTGTTGTCCATCCCCGTGGTTGAATCCGGTCCCACTTATGCCAACTTCCCCAAGGATCACCCTCTGTACATGGGCACCGATGTGAATGCCTTCCGTGACCGTTCGGACCTCTTCCTGATCGTCGGCAGCAAAGCGCCGTGGTATCCACCATCGGCCGGTCCTTCCTCCGGCACCGTGGTGGTTATCGACGACAATCCCATTAAAGAGCACATGATATACCAGGCACTGCACGCCGACTCCTACCTGGAAGGGGATATAGGTTCCATACTGAAGCTGTTGGCCGATGCGGTGGAAGCCGGCGGCAACGTTGACTCCGGGACCGTAAAAGAAAGGCGGTCTCACTGGCAGGCCGAGCACGACAAGGAAAGCCAGGGGATAGCAGCAGCCGTCGAGTCCGCAAAAACCGCCAGCCCCATCGACCCGGTGTGGCTGTGCGCGGCGCTGAACGATGTGATGCCCGCGGATACGGCCTACGTGAACGAGACCATCACCCACGGCGGGGCGATCCTGCGCCACATACGGTGGAACCAGCCCCAGAGCTACTTCCGCGCCAACGGCGGCTTGGGGGTCGGACTGGGCACCGCATTGGGGGTCAAACTGGCCATGCCCCAGCAGCCGGTGGTGGCTTTGATGGGGGATGGGTCCTTCCTCTACAACCCGGTGATCCAGAGCTTTGGCGTGGCCACTCAGGAAAACCTGCCGATCTTGATCGTCGTGTTCAACAACGGCAAGTACGCGGCCATGAAAAGCAGCCACCTGGATTTCTACCCCAACGGTGTGGCGGCCAACTCGGGAGTTCACCACGGCGTGGACATCCCCGGGCCCAACTACGCCCAGTTGGTTGAGCCCTTCGGTGGCCACGGGGAGCGGGTGGAGGACCCAGCCCAGCTTAAGCCTGCGTTGGAAAAAGCTCTGGAGGCCGTCAACAGCGGCAAGCTGGCCATCTTGGACGTGGTCTTGTCGGCTTGATAGCCAGCGCCCCCTCTGCCTTGCCCAGGATTATTCGTATGGCTTGAGTTGAATCTCGTGCAGGGCTGGGATAACTTCTCTGCCCAGTAGTTCTATGGAGCGCATCACGTCACCCTGGGCCATGGCCCCCTCGTTCCCGTAGATGTGCAGGTAGCCTGGACTGAGGCGCTCGATTACCTCGGTCAGCTTCCTGGTAACGGTGTCGGGGTTGCCCACGATGATGTTGTTAACGCCTTGCAGCTGCTCGTAGGTCAGGCCCACGCCCAGCCCCCCGGCGCCGGCCACGTTGCCGGTGGGGCGCTGGGCCTTGACCCTCACGGCCTCGCGGGACTGGTAACCCGGCGGGTCATTGTGCTCTATGGGGCCTCGCTGGCGATGTCCGATGGTCCACATGAACTCGCGGCCGATCTCGATGGCCTTTTCATCGGTGTCCGCCACCAGGCAACGCAGCAGATAGCCGAAGTGCCCGGGCCCAGGGTTGTACCCCTCTTCATGGGCCGTATCGATGTAGACCTGTTTCAGCCACTCGGTGGTATCCACCAAGGCCCCCAGGTTCATGTAGGGGTAGCGGTGCTTGGCCGCCCACACCACGCTCTCCGGGCTGCCGGTACCCGGGAACCAGATGTCCGGGTGGGGCTTCTGCATGGGCACCACCCAGGGGTTGACCACCCGGTATTGATAGTATTTGCCCTCGTACCTGAAGGGACCCGGCTCGGTCCAGCATTTCAAGATCAGGTCATGGGCCTCCTCGAACCTCTCCCGGTTTTCCGGCGGAGAGATGCCTCCCTGGAGGGTTTCCACAGCCGTGCCCCGGACGAAACCCGAGATTATCCTTCCCCCCGAATAGCAGTCCAGCATGGCAATTTCTTCGGCCATCCGGATCGGGTCGTTGATGGCGATGACGTTGCCCAGGATAGCTATTTTGACCCGTTTGGTGAGCTTCGAGATTACCGCGGCATCCAGGTTGACCGACGGCTTCATGCACCAATAGGAGGCGTGGTGCTCATTGGTCATGATGCCGTCGAATCCCACCTCGTCGGCCAAGACGTATTGCTCGTGGTACTCGTTATACAACACGTGGGCCTTTTCGGGGTTGAAGTGGGTGTTGGGAAAGCCCAGGCGTCCCGACTCGTATTTCTCCAGGTCCTGATCGTTAACGTGGCCGTAGGCTTGCTCGGTAAAGTAAAAAACTTCTACCTTGTCCGTGGGGCGAGCCAGCTGCTCTACCATAGAGTTCTCCTTTGCTATGGCGAATCGGTGAGGGGCGATACCCTCGATGTTGTTGATCCGGTGATGCGGTTCCTATCAATCCGCGCCCCGAAGCCACGAACGGTCCTGGGCCACAACGACGGCCTCAGACACCCAACTAGCCGGGGCTTGCGTCAACGGTGATTGTAGCCCACCTCCACCGGCGTATCAACTCCCAAAGGTGTTGGAACCGTAACGAAATACGCCATGCGCGTACCGGGTACTGTATCTCGCTTGTTCGGCCTGTACAATGGACCCTGGTCCCGCGCATCCCACCCAGGAAGGAGAAAACGATGCCAGGCGCAATACCTTCAGAAGCCCAAGTGCTAGATTGGATGACCTCCCTTTCCAATTGGGGCCGCTGGGGCGAGGATGACCAACTCGGATGCTTGAACCTGATTACCCCAGACAAGCGAAAGCAGGCAGCCGCTTTGGTCGACGACGGCGTGGCGGTTAGCTGTGCCCGTCCCATCGTCACCGACATCACGCCCGATATCAGCTTTCAGGTCCAGCGTTACATGGTGGACAGCGGGGAAGGGCGGGACACCGACCCACCGGAGCGGCGGTTGGTGCGCCGGGGCGCCTCCGAGTTCATCGGCATGGTGTTTCACGGCCAGACCATCACCCACATCGACGCCCTTTCCCACTACTCCTGGCAGGGAAAGCTCTACAACGGCGTTCCCTCCCACGAGATTACCTCCCGGGAAGGCGCCCAGACCCATTCCATCGAAGTGGCCTCCGACGGCATCGTCACCCGCGGAGTACTGCTGGACATCCCAGCCATCCGGGGCATCCCCTGGCTGCCCCCGGACGAGCCGGTAATGCCCGAAGACTTGGAGGCCGCGGAAAGGGCCCAGGGGGTGAAGGTGGAAGAAGGTGACGTTTTGCTGGTGCGCACCGGCAATTACCGGAAACGCCTGGACACGGGTCCGGTGCCCAACACCGAGCCCATGTGCGCCTGCCAGGTTGCTTGCACGCCCTGGTTCAAGGAACGGGGCGTGGCCATGCTGGGCACCGACACCTCCAACGACGTGCGTCCCAGCCACTATGCCACCATCACTGCCCCGTTGCACACGGTATCGTTGGTGACGCTGGGCATGTGGCTGATCGACAACGCCAACTTGGAGGAGCTGTCCCAGGCATGCGCTCAACGCAACCGGTACCAGTTTATGTTGACTTTGGCGCCGTTGCGCCTGAGGAACGTGACCGGCTCCCCGGTGAACCCCATCGCTTTGTTTTAGGGGGCGATGTGGAAGAAATCCCCCAACCCCCCTTTATAAAAGTGGGGCTACAAGTAATCTTCAGCCAGGGGTTAGGTGTTCCACTGGAATTTTTTTCAGCCGGAATAGGCAACCTTGGCTCATTACCGGATTCCGGGCAGCAAGGGACGGAGAATAGCGATGGCGAAGGAGACGCCAAAGAGCACCGCCCCCACGGTTAGTAAAGTCAGAGAGGGAGCGGCCATGCCTCCGGTGAGCTGCTTGGCAAAGGACACGATCAAATCCGTGGCCAGAGTGGCCAGGGAAACCGGTATTCCCGAAACCTGGCCAGCGCCGCGCTCCACCAGAAGGGTCAGCCGGGCCGGCAACTGGGATTCCAGCACCTTTCCGATTCCAAAGAAGACGCCGCCGGTGACCACATACACGATTCCAGCCCATCGCATTCCGCCGGACACTTTGGGGTAATGGACCAAGACCATCGCCACTGCGCCGCCCACCACCATAATGATCGCCACCGTTTCGCCCAGGCCCCGGACCCGGTTCATCAGGCGCCGTGACTCCTCGGCTTGTGCCCGCAGTTCTTCCTCGGTAAAGTCTGGGTTCCACTCTGCGATTTTTTGGATGAGGTCCAGACGGTTCTGCGAATCCAGGTTCTCCTTGAGCTTGTCGATGGCATCGTCCATCAGGGGCGTCGCCAGAGGCCTCAACGCCTGCTTCAAGACCCCGTGGGTATTCCCGGCGACGAACTCCGCCCGGATTGCTTCACGGCTGTTCATCAGCCCCTGTTGGGCCCGGCTTTCCAGAGGACTGGAAGCCACGGAGCTGCCGAACAGGGAGTCGAAGATCAGCTCCCGGCAGGGCTGTGAAAGGCCCTTGATCGACGGTAGCGAATCGGGCAGTTCGCCACTGGACAGGACTTTGAAGGTGCCCAGATAGCCTTCCGCCAACTCCTTTACCCGTTCCAGGCTACACTCGGGCGGGCCGGGATCGTCTTCGGGAATCTCGTCTATGCGCCGGTCGACGTAGGCCAACAAGGTCGGCTTGATCAAGTCCAGGGGAGGCCCCAGATCCAGGTAAAGCTCCAGGGTGTCAGCGTCCTCACTGAGGTAGTCCACCGACCGTTGGATCGCGTCTTCGACCTGGGACTGGAGATACTCCGGCGGGACGATTTCCCGAAGCAATTGGACCACGTCCTGGTGGCTGAGCACCTGGATACCACCCAGCAGGCCCCGGGTGGTCTCTTGTAGCTCTTGGTCCAGCAGGACCTGGTCGTAGATACGGTTGTAGGTGTCTTGACCCGAGATGGTGTCCTTGTAAAAGTCGGCGTTTAAGAGATTGGCGGAAAAGGTTCTCTCGCCCAGCAAAAACAAGAACCCAAGAAAAATCACGATTCCTAAAATGAGGGTAGCCACCGTGCGGAAAGCCCCAAAAAGCAAGAACATAATTACCTAACAAAACTCCCGGCGAAGACCGCCCCCAAAGGTCATTTTTAGGCGCCCCCAATCGATATCCCCACTGGTCGTGGCAGTATTATCCTCGATGTATTGTGCCTTGGGGTTATAAACGGGGCCCGGGTCTGGGCGATTGTAGCATAGGGTGCCGCCATCACCTCGCCGCCCCACGTCGGCCTAGTCTATGCGGTCCGTGTACTTCTGCTTGGGGCCGCTGGTGTCAAAAGCCCGGCCCCGACGATGATCACGTCGTACTTCATGTTCGAGCCTCCTGATTTCAAGCCAAGCACTTGGCCGTCGAATCAAAACCGGCGCCCACCACGATAGGTTTCCCGCCTGACGGCACCAGGGGCAGCCGGACTCCAACCGGGTTTTAGCCTCCGGCGGTAAGGTTAACTATGCCGACACCCCCGAATTCCCAAGAGGCGGTTTGCGGGGCCTCAAGGTCACCGATTTTGAAGGTTATAGTCGTTCCGGCAAAGCTCTTTGACCCAAACTGGAACACCGAAACCTTGTACTGTCCATCTGCCACCACCGCTGTTGCCACCGGCTCTGAAAAGTCCGCTACCCAGGCCGTAACGACTGTGCCGTCCGGGGCAGGGGCTCCGTTCAGGGTGGCAGAGCCGATTAACAAGTGGGGGGGCTTCCCTGGCGCCCGCGCCGGCAGCGGTACCGGCTGGGGAACCGGCGTACTCGTCGGGACTGGTGTTGGGGTTGGTGTTGGGGTTGGCGCCGGCGTGTCGGTGGGCAATGGCACAGGCGTGAACGTCGGCTGCGGCACCGGCGTGTCCGTGGGCGGTGGCACCGGCGTGTCCGTGGGCTGCTGCGGCGGCGTGTCCGTCGGCTGCGGCACGGGCGTGTCGGT
>JADFFS010000202.1 GCA_022568195.1 Chloroflexota bacterium
TTGGTTCAGTCTCCCATGCGACTTCCTGCCGCAGTCTGTCATACATGTCTTTAGTAAACCCCTTTCCTGTAAAGATCGCTATTATCGCCATAATTTCCCCCTATGATATTTCGAAGATAGATTCCATCTTCCCTTACTTAGATTCAGTCGTTATTGCATCCCCTGAAGTCGAAATGAATTCACGCGCCTCAAGCTGCGGCAAGTGCAACGTCCATTTCACATGCATGTCCGACAAACCGGCGCGGCCAGAGGAGCCGTGCGCACCAATTGGTGAACTCTTCGAGATGGCTTCGGAGCAATTCCCTGGTTTTTTCGTCGATCAGATTCCCTTCCGAGTCGAAGGTCCCGGGGGCAAAGGCTTGGATTTGCACACCTGGTTTGACCATCACCACCGAGCCGGTTTCCCCGAGGGTTTCTAGAAGTTGCATCTGGGCACGGGCAGTCCCGGCTCTTCCCCCCGCGCCTACAATTGTCGCCGGTTTACCCATTAACGAACCCTCCTCCCGGTCTCGGGAAGCCCAATCGATGGCATTTTTTAACACTCCTGAAGTACCCCAGTTGTACTCAGGAGTGGCGAAGATCACCGCATCGGCGTTACGGACGGCCGATTTCAACGCTACGACTGACGCAGGATCACCTTCTGCCTCGACGTCTCCGTCGTAGAAAGGGAGATCTTTGATGTCAAAAATCGTAATCTCCATTCCATCAGGAGCAATCTCCCGTGCGGCCCGCAACAATCCCGTATTAAAGGACGCTTTTCTAAGGCTACCCGAGATCGCTAAAACCCGTAGAGGATTCTCGTTACGTTCATCCAAAGCCATCGTGTTCCTCCGTCCTGTTATGGTTGTGCTTAAACGCTAATTAATTTCTGATCAGCCCGAGAGAATTCAAGTCCTTCCTGAATGCCTGTAAGAGAGTCTGCTTTATTGGGCAGCAGATGACTCGATGTCGAACAACAGCTTCCTCAGCAGACCTGCAAGGCACTCCCGGTCCTCAGACGTGAGCCCTTCCGTCAGGCGTGCCATATTGCCATACTGGGTGTGCGAGGCTCCCTCGATGTGCTCGAGACCGCTCTCAGTGAGCTCCACCAGCATTGAGCGTCGATCTTCAGGGTCGGGCCAACGGCACACAAGCCCTCGCCTCTGCAACTTGTCGATTCGTCCAGTGACTCCGCCTGATGTTACGAGCAAACGGTTATGTAGCTGCGTAGGCGTCAACCTGTAAGGTGGCCCAGCAAGCCTAAGCTCAACCAGGACGCCAAACTCTCCGGGGTTCACGCCATAATCCAGCAGGCCTCGACCTAGCTCCCGGTCGAGGAAGTGATAGGCCCTCAGAATGCGGAGTACCACTTCCAGGGAGGAAGCTTCGTGTTCAGGCCACGCCTGGCAAACCTCTTCTACTCTTGTGCCTACAATGTCTTCACTCATGGCTTTATCTTACCGCTAAGTATCTTACTACAAAGATACTTAGCGGTCAAGTATATAATCTCCGAAATTTCAAGATGAAATGTTTGTGACTCAAGCAAAATCTTGGCGGTGGCCCAGCCGGGGCTTCGGCGTGGGGTGGCGCTGCCCACATTGCAAGAAGCCGTGGATGGCGGCACCTGGCTTTGCGGGCCCTCCGAGATGTTGGTGGAGCACCTAAAGGGCGTCGAAGAGAAATACCCCGGCGTGGAACGCATTAACCTCGGGGCGGTGATGGGCATGCCCCGGGAGGTCTTCAAGGACCAGCTAAGCAAGTTCGCCGAAGAGGTAATGCCTGCGTTCTCAGGCAAATCCCGCCAGTGAGCAGGCTCTTGCTGGCGGCTTAATCCAGCAGCGGGATGGTGCCCCACTTGATGGAATCGGGCTCCGGCGACGCTCCCTGCTCCTTAGCCATTTCACGAATTTGCAGCAACGTGGCGTTGACCTCTGCAGTCAGGAAAACCCAATCCGGCTCCTCGGGCAACCAGTACGGGGAGTTGATGCGGACCACTTGATTTTCCTTGGAGTTCAAGTAGATGCCGAATTTTGACGCGTGTTGCATTGTGTTCTCCCAGAAGGTTCTTGGGCGTTGGGCTTGAGCCAAACCGGTCACGGGTAAGGTCCTTCGCGGCTCGTTGGAAAGTATGTTTTCGCTGATCAAAACCTAATCATCTGGTTCCTGCGGCATATCTGGCCCAGTGGCCGGGGACAGGCTGGAGGACACGCCTTCCGGCGCCCCCGTGACCGCTGGTCCGTAGATTCCTCGGTACTTCTCCGGTAGCAATGCGGCAATGCGGCCCATGATCATGTCCGACAGGCTTTTCATCACCTCGCGGCTGGGCGTTCCGTCAATTACCGGTAGAGAGAAGGGCTGGCCGATATTTACCGAAAGCCGGACAAAGGGAAACGGTATGCGCCACAAGGGAACTTTCTCGGCGCCGGTTATGCCCACCGGCAGCAAGATGGCCTGCGACTTCAACGCTATGTAGGCTGCGCCGGGCAACCCCTGTTGCAAACTGTGGTCTGAGCTGCGGCGTCCCTCGGGAAAAACCACCAGCGCCTGGTCTTGAGACAACAAGTCCAAAGATAGCCGCACTGTGTCGACGGCTGGTCCCGAACGGTTGAGAGGATACACATTGAACTGCTTCAAAATGAACCTGCTCAAGGGGTTGAAGAACAGGTCCTGCTTCCCGATGAAATTCAATCGGCGGCCAATGGTAACCACCAGCAGGGGTGGGTCGATATAAGAAACATGGTTGCACACCAGCAGCAGGGGCCCGAAGGGCGGCACCGATTCATGCCCTTTGACTTCCAACCGGCCAAAGGTGCCGAAGCAGAAGCGGCCCAGGTATTTCCCCATGGGATAAATTACGCTCATGGATCAGGCCTTGGGTAGTTCCTGCGCCCGCTGCAGGATCAAGTTCACTACCTGGTCGACGCTGAGACCTTCTGTTGACATCTGCCAGGCGTCTTCGGCTGGCTTCAGTGGCGAATCGGCCCGATGGGAATCCAGTTCATCCCGGCTCCTGGTTTCCTCAAGTACTTGTTGGTAGTTCGTCTCCGTCCTTTGGGCCAGTTGGTCTCGCCACCGGCGGCGGGCCCGCTCTTCCAAGGACGCCGTGACAAAAATCTTCAGGTCGGCGCCGGGTAACACTACCGTACCGATGTCCCTGCCCACCAACACGATTTTGCCTTCCTTGGCCAGGGCCCGCTGCTGCTGGACCAGGGCCCGGCGCACTTGGGATACCTGGGACACCAGGGACACGCGGCGGTCCACCGAAGGGTCCCGTAACTCCGGGCCGACTTGGGCGCCGCCGATTAATACCTTGTCGCTGTCCTGCCCTTGAAGACGGATGGGGTTGTCTCTGGCCAGCTGGCCCAGTGCTTCCTCGTCCTCGGCTGGGATTTCCCGCTGTAGAGAAAGCCAAGTTATCGCTCGGTACATTACGCCGGTGTCCAGGTACCGGAAGCCCAGTTGCTGGGCCAGCTTCCGGCCCACCACCGTCTTGCCGGCGGCCACCGGACCGTCGATGGCAATCACGCTTACCGGAACGGTCAAAGAAACCTCGCTGCCGCGTTACACCAGTAATTCTGCCCTGGGCATTATAGCACCCGCTGTCGCTACGCCGGACCTTGGGGCGATACTGTTTGCAGCCTGGAAACGCGGCGCGGTTTGCTGTTTATCGACAGGCGTGCTGTATAATATGCTCGCAATGCTTGGCAGACCGCAGTGGAAACCGGCATGGGTGCCTTATTGCTTGGCCGCGACGTCGCTGGTAACACTGATTCTGTTTCTCCTGGCCCGAATTTATCGAACCTTCCCTGGGGACCAGGGGGCGTTGCTGCAGTTCCAATCATTGCAGTCCGGGTGGTTGGACGCGTCGGCCGTGGCTGTGTCCGCCTTGGGTTGGGATCTGGTGGTGTTGGGAACGGTGCTGGGATTCGGTTTGTTTCTCGTGTTGCTCGGCCGGCGGGCCGATGCCCTCATGGTGGTGTTGAGCCTGATCCCCATGTTGATTGGCGAGGAATTGAAAGAGGTGATTGAACGGCCCCGTCCGGACTATCTACTGGCGGGCCCGGTTCCAACCACCTTTAGCTTCCCCAGCGGACACTCGGTGTATGCTTTCCTGTTCGGCGGAATCTTAATATATTTGGCCGGTAAACTGACTATAAACCCCAACATCCGCCGTTGGTTACAAGCAGGTCTGGTATTGGTGATTCTGGCCGAAGGAGCATCTAGAGTATATTTGGGTGCTCATTGGCCCAGCGATGTTATCGGTGGGTACTTATTCGCCAGCGTTGCGCTGATCCTACTGGTAATGCTGCGCGACTGGCTAATAGTCCGGGGACGTACCAATTTTGGCCGCTGGAGCCTCCGGTGGTAAACTGGCCGTAATTGGGGCGCCTACTCGTCTCCGAGGAGGAAGCGTATGAACTGGGTAGACATCGTTATTCTAGTTGTTTGGGCAGGGACCGCTTCGTGGGGTGCGTCCATGGGGTTGCTGCGAATGGGAGTGCATCTGGCGACTGTGGTAGTGGGGCTGGCGGTGTCGAGCCGGATTGCCGAGTCGTTGAGCGGCGTGTTTGCACCGTTAACCGACAACGAAAACGCTCAGACCGTCGCTGCGTTCATAGCCATATTCTTGATCCTGTTTATTGCGGGAGGCATCCTCAGCTTCTGGATGCGCACGATTTTAGGGATCATTCCCCTCTTTGGGACGGCCAACAAGCTGGGTGGACTGGTGGTCGGCGTGATAATGGGCTTCGTCTTGCTGTCGGGTGTGTTGACCGGTATCCAGAAGTTCCCCGTCGGTGATGCGCAACAGACCATCGACGATTCCGCCTTGGGCGCCTTTCTAGCGGACAACTTCGACACGGTGATTCGTGGCGTCAAGCTGATTCCAGGCGGTTGGGACGACGAGATACAGAAGCTGGTCCAATAGGGAACCCAGCCTAGGGATCGTGCTATAACCAGGGTACGTCTTAACCTTGCAGGACCGAGCCCCTCTACTGGTCGTTGCCGGTACGACTAAACCCGGTCCGTGACTGCTGAGGTCATTGACTTGATCCGGCGTATGGCCAACGATATCCTTGTGCTACTATAATACCCAATGAAATTCACGGTGACGCTGACGTGAGCAGGGCGCCAGCCAAATAGATAAGCAGCCAGCGCCAATTGGCCGCATCGCAGGGTTGGCGGCTCGGGGTGGGGGATCTGACGACGGGAGCGGGTTAATAGCTTGATCTAGGGGCTTGTACCGGTGGTTGACAGTCGCCAAAATGGCCACTCTCCTCAAGGGCCATCATCGGATAGTCCCAATGAACCATTGCCAAGAACCCAGCTTCTCCACGCCCCGGTGCTGGTGCTCAACCTGAACTACGTGCCCCTCAACATTTGCACAGTACGCCGAGCCGTGGTTTTGGTGGGTAAGGGCAAAGCGGAGCTGATGGAGAATCACCGGGGTGAAATCCGCACCGTCACCAGCGTTATCGACGTTCCTTCAATCATTCGATTGGTCTACATGGTAAAGAAGCCCTTCCTCCCCCGTAAGCTGTCCAAGAAAGAGGTCTTTCTGCGCGACCGGTTTACTTGTCAGTACTGTGGGAAGAAAACCCAGGACCTGACGTTGGACCACGTAATCCCCAGACGGCAGCACGGAAGCCATACTTGGGAAAACGTGGTGGCGGCATGCAACAGGTGCAACTTGCATAAGGCCGGGCGGACGCCGGTGGAGGCCAATATGGTCCTGCACAAAGAACCCCGGGCGCCGGACCCCAACCCCTACTTGATCTTGCAAAACCGGACAATCTTGGAAGAGTGGCTGCCTTACATCCCCTGGACAGTCCGAGGGTAACCGGCCCGGTTGTACACCTGCGCCCCAGGTCAGTTTTTGGACGCGGGAATTCTTTCAAGCTCTGCCAGAGGCAACTCCAGCACTTGGTCGTCGGCGTAGCGGACCGACACCGTCTCCTTGATCCGGTGCCCCACAATGACTTTGGCCATCCCCTTGGGCGTCGACACCTCTTCGCCGATACGTGGCATGGCGCGATTAATCTCACGGTATTGCTCGTATTCGTATCTCAAGCAGCAACGGAGCCGGCCGCAAGCCCCGGCCAATCCGTCGGCGCTGATGGGCAAGGCCTGCTCCTTGGCCATTCGAATGGAGATGGCGTCGAACTTGGACATCCAGGTGCTGCAACAG
>JADFFS010000036.1 GCA_022568195.1 Chloroflexota bacterium
TCCCGCTTGCAGCGCACCGCCTTGGGCAAGCTCAAGCTGAACCTGTTTAACGACCCCGCGGCCTAATCCATAGGGGTTGACTCGCGCCACACCGCCTTCCGAAGCCTCCTGGGGCGCCTTGCATCGCCGGCGCCCTTTTTCTTTTGCTCCATCTGGGGCTCTATTCGGGTTGTGGGTATATAATCTCCACCTGCCCGGCCATCCGTAAAGAATACAGGAGGCTTCGGTATGTCTTGGATACGCGAAGAGGACGTTCCGTTGAGCAACGTAATCAAGGTGATGTCGATTGACCCCAAGGCTATGGAAGCCGTCAGCAGCTTGAACCAGTCGGTCAGCTTCGGTTCTTCCGCGTTGACCAGGGTGCAAGAGGAAGCTATCGCGACTACGGTGTCCGCATTGAACCAGTGCCGCTATTGAACCATGGCCCACGGAGGGTTCCTCCGTCAGCATTCGGACGACCCGGCACTGGCAAGCCACATTATGCATGACTACACCAAGGCTGACTTAGACCCGGCGACCCGGGGGATGTTAGACTTTGCCGCCAAGCTCACCCTTAGGCCGGCCTCCATGCAACAAGCCGACGTGCAGGAATTGAGCAACCTGGGGTTAAGCGACGAGCAAATCCTATCCACGGTCCTCATCACCTGCTTGTTCAACTTTATGACCCGTCTGGCCGACGGGCTAGGCGTGGAGCTACCAGAAGGCAGACAAGAGAATATCGAACGTTGGTTGTCTGGGCCGGCCCGCCAGCAAGAGTGGCTGATGACGGCCAAGGGATAGGGCCACCTAAACCTCAAGGTGGCTTGGTATGCACAGCCCTTCCCGGCGCCAAGCCCTAAGGATAGCCCGGAGCCCCGTCGAGGCCACGGTTGACAGAGAAAAACCCTCGAATTATCATCAAACGGCACCCAGCGGGCGTAACTCAGTGGTAGAGTGTTTGCTTCCCAAGCAAAAAGTCGTGGGTTCGACTCCCATCGCCCGCTCCAGATCTTCTAGCTGACCGGCCTCGAATACCGCTTCGCTAGCCATCGTCTTAGCTACCATTGTTGGAAAAGGAGGAAAACCTGTGGCGGATACCGGCTTTGTGAGGGTCGCCGACATCAGTGAAATCCCACCCGGCGAAATGAAAGCCGTCAAGGTAGGCATCCAGGAGGTCCTGCTGGTGAACGTCGATGGGGTGATTCACGCCTGCGATAACTGGTGCAATCATCAGCGCTACCGCCTTTCCGCAGGAGACGTGGACGGTGAAGAGGTCCGTTGCGACCTGCATGGGTCGAAATTTAACGTGGTTACAGGAGAGGCGACCAACCCCCCCGCTACTGAGCCGATGAAAATCTTCGAGGTTCGTTTAGACGGCTCGGACGTTTTGATCAGACCGTAGCCTGGCGGATCAGCTTTAAGGACTACTTTAGGGGGCCACAAGCCCCGGTGCTGACTGGGTGGGACGATTCTCGGTCAAGATAACCGGAAACTGTCCTGCATGCTCCGCAGGTCGAGGATCTGGGGCAAAAACATGGAAGCTTCACAAAAGGCGCCAACCAGATGGTAGACCCGCTGGCCAAGGACCAACATCACTTCCTCCACGTCTTGCGTGCAGCCATTGAAGGGACGGACCTTATACACCAAGCGATTGGCTCTTGCCCCCGAGGCTAGATTTGTCGTGTACTGACGCATGGAGCCCGGCACAAACACAGCTTCCGAAACAATGCGTGTGACATAGATTTGGGTCAGGTCATCCAGACCAACGGCGAATTGCCTCCGGCCAGCACCAACAAGAATACAATCCTGTCGGGGGTACTGATGACGATGGTGGACGTTCCTGCAGAAGCGTCCACCGCCCAGCCGGGCGGCACGGCGATGGAGTAGCCGTAAACTCCGCTGGTGTATCTCTCCCAAGGATTCGGTGTGGGCACCGGCGTGGGCTGGCTCCCGGGTAGCCGTACTCTAATCTCGACAGACCGGTCCCCTGTCATTTGGACCCACGCTTTACCGTCTAGCTGACCATCCACGCCGATCCAGACCGCCTGGGTGCCCGCAGTGCGCGGCAGGGGCACCAATGTGACAATAGTGTCGACCGGATAGGTGCCATCGGCGTCGGGGGCAGGCACCACCTTGACCAGGAACGCTGACGCACTGAAAGTGGATTCTTCGCCGAATACTCTTCGCCCATTGATGGAGAGCGTGTATTTGAGTAACGGCGTGGGAGTGGGCGTTCGGTGCACCAGAGGAGCCAGGACTAAGCTCAATTCGCCCGATGTCAAGTTTGAAAGCTGGTCTCGAAGCGTCCTCTCGGCTATGGCAAATCCCACACCCTCCACCGCGTCGCCCACCCTTTTGTACGTGTTTATCCCCACAACCTCTCCCGCTAGCGACAACATGGGGCCACCGCTATTACCGGGATTGATTGGGGCGTCGGTCTGTATTTCCCAACGTCTGGATTTATTCTCATAACGAACATCAGACACAATTCCCCTGGTGACCTTGGCCTTACCGGCCAGACCCAGGGGATAGCCCATCACAATTACCTCTGCGCCGGCCGACAGGTCGTCGGTATTACCTAACGGAATTATCGAAAACTGCGCGCAACAAATTTTCAGCACAGCCAGGTCCCTGGCCCGGTCGACTCCTTGTATGGCCGCCTTGAAGGTCAATGAGTCGTTAACGATCACATCAACCTTGCCAGCGTCTTGGATCACATGATAGTTGGTGAGAATGAAGGCGGTGCCATCCATGGTCTCGAAAATTACTCCCGAGCCGCTGCCTAGATTAGTTCTTACCCGCACAACCCCCGGCCTGACACGTTCGATCATCGACATCAGAGCTTGGGACCGGGTAAGAGTAGGGGTAGGGACAATAGTGGGCGTGGGTGTGGGCGCCGGAGTCAGGGTTGGCACTGGACTCGGTGTCGGAGTAGGTGCCAGAGTAGCCGTGGGCTCGGGTGTGGGCGTGGGGACTCTCGTGGGAGTCGCAGGGACCGGCGTCGGCTCGAGCGTTGGTGTTGCCGTGGGCGCGGGAGTTGGCAGATCGGTGGGCACGGGTGGGACAGTTGGAGTAGGCAGCCCGGCTACTTTAGTTTGAAATAGCGATTCGACCGTCGCCTCAATGTCCGGAGTCGCAGCCGCCACGGTCCTGGGCAATGCGGCCACCACTGCCGCATTAACGGTGGCCGGAATATCCGGGGTGGGTGGCGCTTCTTCCGTCGCACACCCGAGGACTATCAGGAAAGCCAACAACGGCGCAAGCAGAACCAGGCGAGCCATCCAGCGAGTATAACATCGGCCCGGGTCTACACCGCTGCAATCATTACGTCCGGTCTGCAGATCATGTGCGGACCCATATCCCATCAAACGGCTGTTTTCAACTGATGCCAGCCGCCACGCCGTCTACTCGCCAATTGGACCTTTATATCCCCGGCAAAAGTGTTGATGTAATACACGACTCCACACCTTTGACACACAAATCCCGGGAACTCTAAGTCATACCTCAAAGACCCCTGACACTTCAGGCAGTGCCCCACGTTCCACTCTCCTTACCCTCCGGCATAACAACTATTACGAATAGAGATGGAATTTGGTTTGCTGCCTTGGGCCGAGGTTACGATTCCCAGAAGACTCCGACGCCGAGCCATGCCTCGGATGTTGGAGTAACACACAGGGAACGGTGCAAATAGTCAAACGGCGCTGAGGAATGGTCAGGCCGGAGTAGTCATTGCGACGGAAGAAACGATTTTGGGGCGACAGTCGCCGGTGCGGACGTGTGCCGGTGCTGCGGGGAAGTGCGGGAGTTTAAGAGCTCCATTTGACACGCAGGGTCACCCGCAGGCGTATCCGCCTACTCTTCCACCATGCGCCGCAGCAAGTCTCTTAGCTCGGGCGCTTCGTTCAAGGCGAGGCGAATAAGGTCCATTTCGTCGGGAGACATCAGTAGCGGCGACCGGCGGAAATGTCCGTCGTGGCTGTAGTGGCAAAACCGGATGCTGACCCCGCCGGCCGCATCCCCATCGGTATACTTGAGCAGTTGTATCGCAGGCTCGTGATATTCGCCCCGAACCCGCGCCTCCTCGGCTACGTAGCCGCTACCCCAGGAATAGCTAAAGGGCCTCTGTCGTGTTGTCATGGCGATATACCTTACGAAACAGAATTTGCAGGTCTGCGGTACCCAAGCCGAGGCGTACATTCCAGGCACACGCCAACACCGCCGAACCTCGGCCGGAATCGGTATTGGGGCATGACGGGAGCGGGGAACTATTCGGGCATATTCCGGAGGATATCCTCCAGAGTCTGGTCCAGCACAGGGTCCAAGTCCACCGGCTCTACATAGGGGGTGAAGCTGTAATCGGACTTCACGCTGTCTATAAGCTGCTTGGCCTCCCGGTTGGAAGAGCTGATTTTCTCCAAGGTCTCCTCCAGTTGCCGGCATTCGTCTTCCCCTAGCTGCAGTAACTCGGACAGGTCCAGGTCCAGCTTGAACATCGAACGCAGACGCCGCATGATGTCGTAGTAGGACCGGTGGTCTCTGGTGATGCCCACCTGGTCGTTGCCGCTGGTCGAAAAGGGGAACATGGGCGCCATCGCCCCCAAGCGAAACATCTCAACATCGGGATACTCGAAGTGGGCCAAAGATACCAAGGCCATGGCTATGGTGGGACCTCGCCTGCCTTCACTGCCATAGCTGGAAAATTGGAGGCCATAACGGTCCAATTCCTCCCGCATTTCCGCCTTGCTGTAAACGCAGGTCACCCTTCTTTCCATGTCGGGCGGCACAGGCCCATTGACCCCTTCCACCGCCGCGATCTGCTTGATTCCCAGTTCCTTGGCGGCCTCGAAGAAGGCCTGGCCGAATATCTCTATGTGAAACCAGGGCTCTTCTCCCCGAAATATGATTAACCCGTTGCCCGCGTCATAGAAATAGTTCTCCCTATACATGGCCTTCACCGGCAGGCCATCCTGATAGGCTGCCAGGGGCCTGAAGGTGTCGTGGGTCCCCGCGACTTGAAAGGGATAGCAATCGTTGGACACGGTGGTCCCCAACTCGCCGATCCTCTTGGCGTCCAGCTTCTCCACCAGATACCTGGTCAATCCTCCTGACACCCGCCCCCCATCGGACCACTGGCGCCGCCATCCGGCGATCAAGTAATTGGCGGAAGGTTTTTCAGAGAACTTATAAAGTTCGTCAGTCATGAAAGTTTTCTCCTGCTATCTCTGGACAGGCGTTGATGACAACGCGACCGTATCTCCAACCGAAACAACGCCGGGATGAACTACGGTCCCGTACACCCCAAAATAGGCCACTCCGTTACCGGGTCTATAATTAGCGATAAGGCCCAAGGTGTCGATGTCCGCCTCTCCGGTGTCAGGGTCGTGGGTGGTAATGACGCAGCGAGGGTCCCGGGCCACCACCTGGAGCCGCAACTCCTGGCCCAAGATTATTTCTTCGCCCAGCCAGGTGTCCTCCTGGTGGGCAGCAGACCCGCCTATCAAGAAATTAGGGCGGAATCGCCGGCTGTCCAGGGCCCCAGCCTGCTTCTCCAGGGCTTTCACCGAGGCTTGGGACAGCAATGAAATGGGATACTCGTCATAGCATTGGCCCGATTCATCGGACTTGACCAGGCAGACCGGCTCCTCACAGAATTCGGACAACCTGTCGTTCCAAGCCCCTTCCAGCCTCCGCCCGGCGACTATACGGCCGAAAATTCGGGCGGTCACCGACGCCCCAAGTTCCACCGCGCCCTCTGTGACGGTCCCGTGGGGAAAGCCCAAACTGAGCCATTCAGGCTCGATCCGGTACTCCGCTTTGACTTGCACCAGCCGCCCTATATGGCGCTGGGTCAACAGCGTTCCCTGTCCGTTGATCAAGAAGAAGCGGCGGTCTTCCTCGATACCCATCGGCCCCACGTGGACATGGTCCGGGTGAGCTAGCCCCAGGGACTTCACCGGCGCAACGTGAATTCGATCAATCGATAACATGGAACTTGTCAATACCAATGATACCAGAATCGTCCGCCGGCGTTATGAAACGTGCTCCCAAGCATCCTTGACGCCAAATTTAGTGAGGCGTAGTATCCACACACCGATTCTTCCGGGCTCGGGGTTTGGCTGGTCCACGAACAGATGCGGGGCCAACCGGAACCATACAGCGAGCCACTCACCTGTATCCAAAGGAGCAACGCCGTGAAAGTCACCGACGTCACCACTTTTCTAGCCCATCCAGGCACGGGCAAAAACCTGTGCTTCGTGAAAATCGATACCGACGAGGGAATTCACGGTTGGGGAGAATGCTACACCCAGTCGGACCGGGACCTTCAAGTGGTGGCCCACGTGGACCAGTTGGAGCGCTACCTGGTGGGCCGGAACCCCATGAACATCAAACATTTCACTCAAATGGCCTACGACGACTTCGCCGGCCGGCGCAGCGCCATGGACTTTTGGTGCGCCATCAGCGGCCTGGAGCAGGCCATGTGGGACATTACGGGCAAGAAGCTGGGAGTTCCGGTGCACATGCTGCTGGGCGGGGCCTGCCGCGACAAAATCCGGGTCTACGCCAACGGCTGGTCCGGAGGCGCCAAGACGCCCGAAGACCTGGCCGACAAAGCGTCCCAGGTTATCGAGATGGGCTTCACGGCGCTGAAGTTCGACCCCATCCCGGGACCGTGGCGCACCTACGTGGACAAAACCGTGGAGCAGCAGTCCATCGAAAACGTTCGAGCCGTGCGCCAGGCGGTGGGCGAGGATGTGGACATCCTGGTGGAGATGCACCGGCGGCTGGCCCCCATGCACGCCATCAAGATTGCCAAGGGAATCCAGCAATACCACCCCTTCTGGTTCGAAGAGCCCGTGCTGGCGGAAAACGTGGACGCGTTGGCGGCCGTCAAGCGGGAGATAGACATTCCCATAGTGACCGGCGAGGAGCTTTACACCAAGTTTGAGTTCCGGGAGATCTTTGAGAAGCAGGCCGCAGACATCATCAATCCCGACGTTTGCAACGTGGGCGGTATCCTGGAGTTGAAAGAGATCGCGGCCATGGCCGAGCCCTACTACGTGGTGGTTTCACCCCACAATTACAACAGCACCACCGTGGGGTTGGCCGCCACTTTGCAGGTTTCCACCTGCATACCGAATTTCCTGATCACCGAATATTTCGTCAACCTGGAGGCTTTCGGCAACGCCGTGGCGGTCAAGCCGTTCGAGGTGGTCGACGGCTACATCCGGGTGCCCCAAGGGCCCGGCCTGGGCATCGAGCTGGACGAAGCCGCTCTGAACCAGCATCCCTACCAGCCCTTCCCAGCCCGTTCCCTCCGGCAATACTATGAAGAGGGCCCTTAGAACCTCTGACATAACCGCGGAGACGCAGAGGCCAATGAGGAGTTCAACAGAGCTTTATTCCGGCTTTGCGTTCTCTAAGCCCCTATTTGTCGGCAGATACTTATCTAGACCGTCTGTAGCCGGCCAAAGTGGTAGTCCAACAAAAAGTACAGGTCACAGAGACGTGCGATTAAGTTGCTGGTCTAACCGCTTGATTCCAGTACCCCGCCCCCTACTTCTGTAGTAAGAACGTTTCCTTCGTCAAGCTTGAAGAAAAAGGTGAAATGGCCGTTGTCCGCTTTCACCAGTTTTATCGTGATTCCGTCGGTGCCTAGCGGACCAGAACCCGTGATCGTCCCTTTGATTTCAAGGGTCTCTTTTTTATCCCCTGGCACTACTTCCACACTGGTCGCTTGGAATCCCCAGAACGTATGGCCGTGGGAACTTTTACCCGCTTCTTCTACTTCTGCCCTAACCATAGCAATCGCCATGTCGAACTTGACTTGTTCCAGCTTGGCTTTGGCGCAGGCTACCTGGCAATTGAGGCTCCATTCACCGTTGGTAAGCCAGTTTCTGGTATCGTTCTTCTCATCCCAGGTCTGGCTCCAGTCGTACACTACTCCTCTGGCCACCGCTAGATCCCCGACGGCAGACACCTGACCGAAACCTGCGGACCCGGCGGGTCCGGCTGGTCCCTGAGAGCCTGCCGGGCCGGCGGGACCCTCCTCCCCACTGCAGGCCATTCCCAAAAGCATCATCAATATTATCAATATCACCATCGGTGAACGGCTAGTCCGAAATATAAGTTTTTCCCTCGCCAAAATAGCCTCCTTTTGATTAAATCGGGGTCTCCCAGATCAAATAGATTCCCCCAAACCATGTGACCCCGTGGAACGCCTTACACTATAGAACGGCACGCTGAGCGCGTCAACTTGCATTTCGATTCGCCCAATTGCCCTACTTTCATCTAAGCTGGGATTTCCCAGATCAAATAGATTCCCCCAACCATGTGACGCTGTGGGATGCCTCGAACTATAAAACGGCAGCCCGAGGCCGTCAACTGCAGTTATCGTAGGTTTCGCTTTTGAATACCCATTGATCCTTCATTCTGGCGTTCCTCTCTTACGCGGCTAAAAATTCGTTTTCTAAATTCGGTAGACTTATGTGCCAGCCACGGCCTGAACGATATCCTCTAGGGCGTGGTCTATCTCTTCCTCGGTGGTGAACCGGCCCACGGAGAATCGGATGGTCCCCATCGCATATTCCAAGGGGACATGCATCGCCTCCAAAACGCTGGAAAGCTCCACATGGTCACTGTGGCAAGCCGCCCCCGCCGAGGCCGCCACGTAACCGAGCCTGGATAGCACCGAGTCGGCTTCCATCCCCTTGAAGCTGGCGCTGGTGGTGTTGGGCAACCGTTTCTCTGGATGCCCGTTGATCTTCACTGCCGAGAATCTCTCGCCAAGTCCGGATTCCAGCCTGTCCCGCATTGTACGCATGTGCTGGTGATACCTGGGCAGGTTCCGGTTGATCAGCTCGCAGGCTTCGCCCAGGCCCACGACCTCGATGACGTTTTCGGTTCCGGCCCGCCAGCCCATTTCGTGGTTGGCGCCGTGGATCAGCTTCTCCAATCTCACGCCGGACCGAACGTACAATGCCCCAATGCCTTTCGGCGCGTACAGCTTGTGCCCGGCGATGGACAGCAGATCCACGCCCAGGTCGTCGACGTTGACCGGGATCTTGCCCACCGACTGGGCGCAATCCGCGTGTAGCAGCACCCCGTAGCGACCTGCGATTTCCGCGATCTTTTCAATGGGCTCAATGGTCCCCACTTCATTATTGGCGTGCATTATGGAAACCAGGATGGTCTCGGGGGTTATGGCCGACTCAACCTGCTGGGGGTCGACCATGCCAAACTCGTCCACCGGCAGATAGGTCACCCGGCAACCCTGCTGCTCCAGGTAGGAGCACACCTCCAGCACCGCTGGATGCTCCACCGCCGAGGTGATGATGTGGTTGCCCTTGTCCCGGTACGCGCCAACCACGCCCTTGATCGCGTAGTTGTTGGATTCGGTTCCCCCGCTGGTGAACACGACCTCATCCGCCCCGCATCCCAACATCTCCGCCAGTTGGCGGCGTCCCTTGTCAACAGCCTCCCTGGCGGTTACCCCAAACGCGTGGCTGCTGGATGGGTTGCCGAAGTGCTCCCGGATGTAGGGCAGCATGGCGTCGGCAACTTGTGGGTCGATGGGCGTGGTGGCGTTGTAATCCAAGTAGATGGGGTCCATGATCCGGCTCCTCGGTCAAATTTCCCCCCAAGCAGCTTCCACCCAATATATACCACATTCGAGCCGGATAGCAGGTAAGGCGGCGGCCTCCGGTCACTCCTGTATAATCGGCGGCACAAACGGCGACACAGGCGGGAGGAGAACAATGCGGCTGGAAGGAAAGGTTGCACTGATCAGCGGCGCCGCTACTGGGGTTGACGGTGAGCTGATGGGGTTCGGGGGCGCAACCGCCAAGCTATTCGTTCGAGAGGGCGCCAAGGTGGTGCTCACCGACATAAACGAGGAGTCGGGCCAGAAGACTGCCTCCGAGATACGGGAACAAGGCGGCGAAGCCATGTTTCTGCGGCTGGATGTTACCCGGGAGCAGGACTGGATCAACGCCGTACAAGCCACCGTGTCCAGCTACGGCAAGCTGGACATCCTGGTCAACAACGCTGGCACCGGCGCCCAGTTCACGGTGGAGGACACATCGGAAGAGGTTTGGGATAGCCAGATGGACATCCACGCCAAAGGCACATTCCTGGGCACCAAACACGCCATCCCCGAAATGCGGAAAGCCGGCGGCGGCTCTATCATCAACGTCTCTTCCATCTACGGCATCGTCGGCAGTCCCTCATCCACCGCCTACCACGCAGCCAAGGGGGCGGTCCGCTTGTTTACCAAGTCCGCCGCCATCCAGTACGCCAAAGAGAACATCAGGGTCAACTCGGTGCACCCGGGATACGCCCGCACGCCTCTAACGGCCCGAGGCTATGCCGACCCCGAACGGTACCAGTGGGTGCTGGACCGGACGCCGATTGGGAGGGTGGGCGTCGCCGACGACATCGCCTACGGTATTCTCTACCTGGCGTCGGACGAGGCGTCGTTTGTCACCGGAGCGGAGCTGGTGATCGACGGCGGGATGACCGCCCAATAGCCCCCTGTTCGTCCTTGGCCAGCTCCCACTTGATTAGAACCAGCTCCCGGAAAGCCTCCACGTCCTCGGGAGCGTCGACGGCCACCTTGAACATCTTGGTGCCCCGGTTCCCCGAGGTCTGGACCAGCTGTTGCCGCAACTCCCCGTCGACCTGTTCCGAGTCCAGAATCAGGGGCTCCAGGCTGCGCACCGACACGAACATGCTGGCCCTGAGCCCTCTTTTGAAGTTGTGCACGTGGAACAGTTGCCTGTCTCCCAGGTAGTAGGCCGGCGTCCAGTGACGACAGAATCCATCGTACACCGTTCGCTCGTCCACGCCAGACAGGGCCAATGCCAGGTCACGTAGCAGTCCCAACAAAGCCGCCCTCGGCTCCTCCAGTGTCTCGATGATGTCCGGCACTGTGGGGCCAGGCTTGGGTTGACGTCCAGCCGAACTGGCTCTGCGCACGGTCATCCTATACTCCCCTACGCCTGGTTGGCGAGCCCAGTATATCCTAGGCCTGTGCGCGCCCCATGCTATAATCCTGCAACGACCGGAGCTCTGATACCCGCTATCCTCGACGACAATCCGGAGAAAGTGACCCTGCCATGCGTACCAACACCACGAAAATTAAACTGAACGAAGGCAATGTGGTATACGGCGCCATCATCAGCCGGTTCGCCCCGGACACAGTGGAGATCTTCGGAGCCATCGGCTATGACTTCGTGATGATCGACTGCGAGCACGGCCCAATGGACTTGGACCAGGTGGAGCACATGGTGCGGGCAGCCGAGGTTTTCGGCATCACCCCCATCGCCCGTATTCCAGACCATGCCGATTCCACGATACTGCGGTTCCTCGACCGGGGCGTGCAGGGAATCATCGTGCCCCATGTCAATACCCGGGAGGAAGCTGAGTCAGTAGCCCGGGCGGCCCGCTACTATCCCGATGGTCACCGGGGCGTGGGCGGTGGACGCGCCCACGACTACGGCGTGGGCGTTTCCAGAGACGAGTCCACCCGTTGGGTCAACTCCCAGATCCTGGTGATTCCCATGGTCGAAGAGACCGAAGCCGTGGAGAACCTGGACGCCATCCTGGCCGTGCCCGGCGTCGACGTACTTCACGTGGCCGCCGGAGACTTGGGCCAGAGCATGGGCAACCCGGGCCCCACGGAAGTCCGGCGCCTGATGAGCCAGGTTGTGCCCAAAATCAAGGCCTCGGGCAAACACGTGGGAGTCGGTGGCAACTCACCGGCCGACGCCGCCGGTGTGGCCGAGTTCATCAAGCTTGGCGCAAACTTCATCACCGTGTCATCCCAGGGACTGCTGCGGCTGGCTGGAGAGGACTTTCGCCAGCGGGTGGAAGCAGCTCTGTAACCCCGCCCGCCGGATAGCTTGTTTCTCGTCGGCAATCGACGACTAGGCTGCGCTGGAGCCGGATTCGTAAGAAGGTACGCAACGGGCTCTGAGCGGCTAGTTCGGCTCTTCTGAAGACGCCTCCTCCGGGCTATCGGCTGCCTGGGCCGCGGCTTTTTGCTGCCGTACCCGCCAGTCTTGCAGCCAGCTCTGGAAATCAGCCAAGGCCGGCGGCGCCACGTAGAACACCTCGATGTCCTGGGCGAACTGCACCTGGTGGCGCTCGCTGATAAACAGCAGGCCCACCTGGCCCTCGCCCAGGGTGGCGTCGATTTGCTCGCCGATTTTCTGGTACCGGGTGCGGTTGCTCTCGGTCATCCACTCTTGCAGGGTCCGGACCACCTTCTCGCTACCCAGGGGCATCATCAAGCACCGTTGCAGGTCCAGGGTTTCCAGCAGAGTTTCCGCATCCTCGGTAGCTTCCAGGGTCGCGCCCGACTGGCACTTGCTCTCCACCAGGCCATGGCTACGCTGGTCCACCGATTGCAGCTGGCTCAGACCCTGGGCGCCGCCCTCGGTCAAGCTTTCGTGGTAGACGTGCTGCAAACCTCCCAGTTTGGACTCCAGGGACAGAATCTGGGATTGGACTTGGTCCCAATACCTGGTCAAAATCGCAACGCCGTCCTCTGCATCGGTGGGCGGCCCGTAAAGCAAAGGAACCAACATAAGCTTTCGTTTGCCCTGATACTGCTCGGCGGAGGGCCGCTCCATCCGGCTTAGCTCTTGCGCCATTACCGTACCTCCGGTAAGTCCAGCATCCCCCATTTAGTCCGGCCGCGCCAGGCCCACGGCCGCTAAATAATCATCCTAACAAAGAGGGAAGAACCAGGCAATCAGAGAGGCGCTAACCGCACGCCACTCCGATCACATCGGGGTCAGGCTGTGTGCATTTCTAGGGATGGCCGAAAGACCCTCCTCCGCCTCCTCCTGAACTCGGGCCGTGTTGCTGCCCACCTCCGAAAAAGAAACCACCTGGATTTGGACCATGCCCTTGGTCTTCCCGACCGGTTAAGGCATCTCCTTCTGAAATCTGTCCCCACTGCTGGCTATCTCTGGAGAAGAAGCCTGTGTTGAAAAAGCCGTACGCGTCCTCAGGATTCAGTAGAACGGACCTGGCCTCGACGATTCCGTCTACACCGGGCTGGCCGACGAGTGTTACCCGCATTCCTGGCTGCAAGTCCGACGGAGTCCCTTCGGCAAATCGCCGGATCATGGTGTCCACCCCGAGGGTCGCAGATTGCGGACCCTGGGATGTATTGACCGTCACGGTGTTACCGTCCACCTTCTCAATGACGCCGGTCAGGGCGCCAAGATGGGACTGGTTCTGCAATTGCTGGCGCAGTGGATTTGCCTCCGAAGGAAGATCAATCTCCACGCCTTGAGTCTTGCCGAAGGCCACACCACCAGCAAAAACCCCTCCGAAGGCGCCTCCCAACGCCAGAAAGACCGCTAATAGCAACATAAACGACTTTGTCATCGACATCCCTCCGTACTGGCTTCCGCATTTGTGACTAATCATTGTCCAAGTCACCGAAAGGCCCCAACACTCGGATAGACTTCCTCTTTGACGGTACGTCGGCGGCTCGGCACATTCTAAGTCAACCCCAGCGGTGCTTTCCCATGTGCCTGCCTTGCCGTCAGGTGATTATTCCTTTAACTTCGGTCGACTGTTCTAGGAACGTTAACGCCTCCCGCTGCTGCCTTCTGCCAGTCATGCCCTCAAGTTGAGTGCCCTCCAATTCCACCCGGATATCCGTGTCTCCAGGGGAATACCACCACATAACGAGGAAGCCGCCTCCCAACAGTAACGTCGGGACCAGCACAATCCATTGGAACGCCCCCGCTATTGCCCTAGCAATAAAGTAGGAGATTCCAACGATAAGAAAATAACCGGCCACCATTAGAAACCCGAAGTGACGATTCCGCCTTGCCATCACGGCATCATCCACATTTAGCAATCGCACTGGCTTGATTTGGGCTTCAGCATCGGGACCTGATATGTGAACCATTCGGTGCCCGGTAAGCGCCAGGCAGCCTCCATCGCCAAGGGACCGCGCCTTTCATCAGAGAATCAGCTCCGCCACTTGCGGCAGAACACTGTTCTACCGCTTCTCTTTCAGTTCCTGGATGTCCGCTTCCAGCTCAACCCGGTCAACCCCCAGCTCCACCGCCCGGTCGATGTCGAGCTTGACGAGTTTATCTTTGACCAGAAGGGTGTAAGCCAAAGCACGCTGGGCGTAGGCGTCTGCATAAAGGGGGTCGCTGGCGATGGCCCTACTGAATGTCTCAGCTGCATATTGATATTCTTCGAGCTCATATAGCAACATCCCCCGATTGTAGTAGGCCGGAGCGAACCCAGCGCGGCGCCCAATCGCAGTCTCAAAATCCTGGAAGGCCTCATCAAATTTGCCCAAACCCTTATAAGCGAGGCCCCGGTTGTTGTAGAGTTCACGGTTGGAGTCCAGACGAATCGCCACGTCATAGTCGCGAATGGCCTGTAGATATTGCCCCTGCTCAAAACTTGCGAGGCCACGCTCACCGAAGGCCTTGGCGAATCCCGGGTCGAGCCGGCTTAAAGACCTGCAGTCCTTGATAGCCGGCTGGTACTGTTTTAGATCGTCGTAGAAGTCACAACCACGGTAGCCTGGGGACACGAAACGCCGGTACAGACTAACTGCCCGTTGGTAGTCCTGGATGGCCTGGTCCCGCTGGCCAAGCTTGAAGTAGGCCCCACCTCGGTTGTAATAAGCGGGAGCAAATTGAGAGTCCAGACGGATAGCCTGTTCATGGTCTTGGAGCGCCCGCTCATATTGACCTAGCGCAAAGTAGACCTCGCCCCTTTTGGTGTAAAGCAAGACGGATTCAGAATCTAGCCCAATGGCCTGATCGTAGTCTTTTATCGCCTCCTCGTACTGTTCGAGTCCAAAATAGGCCTGGGCCCGATTGTAGTAGGCCAGGGTAAACTGAGAATCGCGCTGGATGGCCAGGTCGAAATCCTCGATCGCATTCTTTAAGCGGTCCGGGTAACCCCGGTTTCCTAAAGTCACGCCGGCCGCGTTCTGCTTATTTGCCTCGCTTTGACAGCCGGCGGAAAGTAGGGCAATTACGGAAATCATTAGTAAAGCCATCGCAGCCTTCATCATCGAAAACCACCTGTTTCAACTGCAAAATTTAGGATGCTTACCCTCCCCCGTCCATCTTTTTTGGCTCACCGCCGACGGGATGGTTTGTTAGGTCCTAGGCGATGACCGGACTCCGTACCAGGACGCTGCGAATACCAACAGGGCCAGAACCATCGCCACCAGAGTTTCTCCCGCGTGCCTTCCGCCACCACCATCTAATAGATGTTGGACGTGTGTCCCACCCCATAGAGCCAATGCCAGAGCTATAAGACCTAGGATCAAGCTTGTGCGTTGTAACAAAACACGCCAATTCACCTAATAATCCTCCTCGAAGTGCAACGGGGCATAGGTCTGAGATTAGCCCGGGTTGTGACTCCTGATTCTTAATACGATTTACCGTGTCCGGGAGATTTCAGTAGACCCTTTACGCTATCGAACAGTTGCCGCCTGCCCATCTGTCATATTAATCTTCAGACGCTGCCTCCTCATCCGGCCCTTCATCGGCTTGATTCGTTTCTCTTCTCCGCTCTATCCCCCTCATAATCCGCCACATGTACCACGCAGCCAGCACTATCACCAGAGAAACTACAACAAAGACAAGGCTCCCAGCCGGTGCGCTACGCAATACGGGGCCTTCTACGGACGGCACATACACTAAAACTTTGCCCAAAGAGCCGGTCACTTCAACGCTTATATCCCAGAAATCCGGGGCATACTCGTTTACCAGGGCTTTGTAGTACTCCGGAGAGTCGGGAGTGTTGGACGCGGTGGCCGCGACTTTGGATAGCACTTTGTGATCAAATCGAATTACTACGCTGGCATGTGGGACGGGCTCGCGGGTTGTGGCGTTAAGAACCCTGACGACAAAGGACATCTGGCCGGCCGCAAGATTCGAAGGATCTTCCCAAACAGTGATCTCGTAAGCCCCTGCCGTCGTGGTGAATGGCTGACTGCCGCTTTCTTGGGCGAGAACGATATGCGGCGCCAACACACCAAGCAGCATAGCTAGGGTAAAAACCGCACTAATCATATGTGCAACACGGATCATTGGCCAATACGCAGACCCCGACACCCGCCACGAGAGATAGTTGTGCTTTCGCCGGCGCGGTGATTCCATCGTCACACTAAGACCCGACAGCGCTCTTCGCCGTCCTGCCCAAGCCCGACTATTTGTTCGTGGTTATTCATGACATACACCCACCAGATTTTGAACAAGTTGAGCAGCATGGTGAGAACCGGCAAACAACGTCGAATGGGTAATGCGTGATGCAGAGAGGAAGGTATAGCCTGCAGTAAACGGTTGCCGGCTCTGCACAGTTACGCGGGGATACGAGGTGGTTCGGCTGGTGGTTGGACTATACCGCCCCGGGGGCGGGATTCGTTAGCTATGAAGCTAGGTGTTGGAGAACAGGGTGCGAGTACCGATGCAGGCGCGTTTGAAAGTGCCTGGCTATGACACCCATGCGCGTGAGTAGGGTCCCCACCACTGTCACAAGGACCCGATGGCTGCTCTGAACCCAATTCGAAGCTAGTCCAGCCAACATTGGAGCCGAAGAGCACGGGCCCAATCGGTGCGGCAGCTTCACCGTTACTTAGGTGGATAGCTGACGATTGTGCCTGGCAACCGGCCTCCATACTTGGAGACGCGGCCATTGCCACCGACATCAGGGCAACGCACAGACCGGCAAACAGTGATACATCCTTGAGGCGCTTCATAAGGCGCATACGAAAAGGGCTCGGCTTGCCAGTGGTTGCCTATCCGGGCATGTAGCCAGCACCGGCGCTCCACACAAAATAAATAGCTTCCCCACCATGGGAAAGGTCTACAACGCTCAGGAATAAGACACGGTACGAAGAACCAACGGTGTACGTGTATTTCCTTCACGTCAGTATACTACCACCCTGGTTGAGGAAAGAATGTTTTCGACGTGTAGTGGACGAACACACGAGCCGCGCGCAATCAGCCACCAGGTGTGTCCTCGCCGTACGACGCCTCTCGCTATGGCCGCCGAGTTCGTAAGGTTAGCGGCCGCCAGGGAACTGAGGCACAACCCCCAACCCGGCGCTGGCGAAGGCTAAAGGAAGCCTCGGGTGGGCTGGTAAGCCCAACAGGTGGCCATGGCCTTGTGCTTCAGGTGGGCCACCGTAGCGGAGTGGCGGAACCGGTCCCGTTGGCTCATGGGCGGTCCCGCCAACAGCCTGTAGAGCCACGAAAATCCTGCGGTGACCTTCACCGTCAAGCCGGTCACCGACAAGGTTACCCGGCTTGGGCCCTTCCCGTCATCCAATTCTTGTCCGAGTTGGACCTTCTCCGGTGGTATTATCCGAGAATCGAACCGCCGGATTTTTTCTTCGCCCAACGTTCCTGCGGTCCCAGGCTGAGTGGCGGGCCGTTCTGTCAAAGTCTGCATTTTCTTCTCCCTTGGCCTCGCCGGCTCCCTCGGGGACCTTTCTGCGCGGTGGTTACCGGCACGGTGCGAGGCTGTCTATGCACTTTAGGTTTGACACCCATGGTAGACGGGAGCCGGGTCGTTGCCATCGGGCCAAGAGGTGATTCTGCCTAAACCAAAAGGCCGACCTTACAGTCGGCCTTTTGGTTTAGGGGGTACCGGTACTTTGGGACGACTAGAGCTTGATGATCCCTTTGGACATGGCCTTGGTTACCGCCTCGGTGCGGTGGTTCACGTCCAGTTTTTGGAAGATGTTGGTCACATGGGTCTTGACCGTGCTCTCGCTGATGGTGAGATCCGACGCAATCTGCTTGTTGGCTGCTCCCGAGGCCATCAGCTGCAGCACCTCCAACTCCCTGTCGGATAGCAACTGGGGCTCGGCCGCCTGACCTGCCTGCCGGGTCAGTTGGGCCAGCCGGTCCAGGACTCGAGACGCCACCCGCGGCTGTACCAGAGATTCTCCCCGGTGGACGGCGCTGATGGCCTGAAACAGGTCTTCCCGGGAGGCGTCTTTCAACAAGTAGCCCTTGGCCCCGGCTTCGATGGCGTCGAAGATGTACTCGTCGGTGTCGTAGGTGGTAAGAACCAGGAACTTCGCTTCCGAGTTTTCGGCTCGAATCTGGCGCATGGCTTCAACACCGTTAAGCTCGGGCATACGCAGGTCCATCAATATCACGTCCGGTTCCAGCTCCCGCACCTTTGCCACAGCTTCCAGACCGTTCTCGGCTTCGCCGACCACCACGAATTCCTCCCGCCTATCCAGCATGACCCGCAGCCCGTCCCGCACCACCGCATGGTCGTCCACGATCAAGATCTTTACGGCTGTCATCTTAGCTCCCTCCCATTCCAGACAGAATGGCCTTCGTCATAACCTATAGCGTGGGAATGGTTACCTCCACCAGAGTTCCCTTGCCTTTGGCGCTTTTCACTGCCAGGGCGCCGTCCAGTTGCTTGGCGCGCTGTCCCATACCGGTCAGCCCGAATCCCCCTGCCGCGCTTTCCGGCGCCACGTTTTCCGTATCGAATCCTTGGCCGTCATCCTGCACGGCCAAGTAAACGGCCTTGTGTTGAAAAGTCAGAGTCACATCTACCCGGTTGGCTTCGGCATGGCGCCGCACATTGGTCAACGATTCTTGGCAAATGCGTAGAATCGCGGTCTGGACTGTGGGCATCAACTCCCGTATTTCCCCGGCAACTTTCAGGGTCGCTTGCTCCCCTCCAGCCGCGACGAATTGGTCCACCGCCTCTTGCAACGCGTCGACCAGATCAAGCTGCTCCAAGGCATGGGGCAGCAGGTCCCATACCGAGCGCCTGGCCTCCTGTAGACTCTCTTGGGCCAATAATTTGGCCTTGCTCAGATGGCCGGCAACTTCGTCGGGGCTCTCGCTTAACGCCTGCTCCCCTGCCTCCAACTGCAGGAAGATGCCGGTGAAGCCTTGGGCCAAGGTGTCGTGAATCTCCCGGGCCATGCGGCTCCGCTCTTCCAGTACCGCCAGCTCCCGGGCCTGCTGCAGCAGGGTCTCTTCGGCCCGCTTGCGTTCGGTTATGTCCCGGATAATGCCCTGTATTTCTCCCACGCTATCCGAGTCGGCGGCCGGGCGTCTGGTAGCGGTAACCAGGCAGTCCATCTCGGTACCGTCTTTTTTCAGGAGCTTCTCCTCAAAGTCCCGGACGACCCCGCTTCGGACAATGTCGCGTTGGAACCTCCTTTGGTCAGCAGGGTTTGCATAACGCTCGGCCACATTGGCGCCGATGGCCTCGTCTCTGGTTAACCCAAAGAGGTCCAGGGCGGCCTGATTGAGGTCGATGAACTTACCCTCAGGAGAGCTGATGAAGATGGCGTCCCTGGAGTCCTCGAACAAGGCCCGGAACCGCTCTTCGCTTTCCCGCAGTGCCTCTTCCGCCTTGGTCTGCTGAGAATATAGTTCGGCATTTGCGATAGCCGGAGTGATGTAGTCCGACAAGCGCTCTAGGACGGACTGCTCTCGGGACCCATAAGTGTTAAACCGGCGGCTACGCAAGCTCAAAGTGCCCAGAATGCGGCCTTTATGGAAAAGAGGCACCATGATGGAGGAGCGGAATCCTAATTCAACGGAGAGCTCGTCCCTGGCCGGAGGGTTACTGGCAATACCCCCGCGGATCAGGGGTTTGCCAGTAGCGATAACGTGCTCGGTCTGGGTGTCTTTCAAGGCCACCACGTCAGGTACCTGGCGGCCCGGTTGGAGCAAGCCAGAAGCATACCTGAAGACGAAAACACCGGCCTCGTGGTCGATAATGTTGATGGCCAGCCGGTCGAAGTCCACCAGTTTTTTCATCTCGGCGGCAAATCGCTCATACACTTCGTCGATGTCGAGGGTGGAAGAGACAATTTGGCCGACCTGGCTCAGGAATGCGCTCTCCTCGGCTAGCCGCCGCTCCGCCTCCTGGATACGTCGTAGTTCCTCGGTGCGTTCCTCGACCCTCTGCTCCAGCTCGTCGCGATCTCCTCTTAGCTGTCTGCTCATTTGGTTGAAGGCCAGGGCCAGCACCTCCAACTCGCCTTCCATCTCCGAGGAGTCGATCTGCACGTCCAGATTGCCGGCCCCCAACTCCTCGGCGGCTTTGGTCAGCCTCTGGACCGGTTTAAAAACAAACCAAATAACGGTCCCGCCGGCTACAGCGACCAACACGAGGCTTACGGCCAATTGCACCGCCGCTGCTCTTTGGATCCTTCCCATTGGCGTCGAGACCACCGTTCCGTCTACGATCAAGACGGCCGTGGAAAATGCGCCCGGAACCGGGGAGAATCCGACCAACCGGCCGGTAGTCGACTCGGTCACAACCCTTTCGCCACCGGCGGCCAACTCGGCAGCCACTTGGGCCGAGAAGTCGTCGCCCACCGAGCCTCCCACCTTGGACCCATCGGAATGAGCCAGGTAGTTGCCACCTTCTGCGACGAGAAAAGCGAACTGGTCTTCCTTGACGAAACGGGCGAGGAGCGCCTGCAAGTCCCTGTCGTCGGTTGAGGACGACACCTCGTTGGCCAGCAGCTTGACCTGGCTCAGGGTGTCATCGGAGGCCAGCTCGGAAAAGGTCTCGGACACAGTGTGGCGGGTAAATATGGCCAATACCGCCAGCGGCAGAAAGGAGAGAAGAAGGAACCAAATGGTTAGCTTCCAGACGAGGGATCCTTTAAACCTTTTCATCACTTCGACTAGAACGGAGGGGTGATAGCTCGACGCCGGATCTAAACCTCATCTTACCATAGCGGACGACGGAGCCTTCTCGGCGAGGCAATAAAGACCAAGGTGGTGACTAAAGTCGTCAACAAAGCCTCGGGGAGGGCGCCCCCGCCCAGAATCGCGTAGGCCCGGACCAAGGACGTTCCCGCCCCGTAGGACTCTATAAACCCCTGGGGGTAGAAGAGGGACTGTCCAATGACAAAGCCGGGGATGACGAACACGTAATAATAGACCAGCACCAGCACTATCCAGCCCCCGCAGATGCCCGGCATGTCCAGGTACCGGTAGACCAGTTTTTTGTACGCCAATCCCATCCACAATCCCCCGGCAATGTGGGCCAGGAGACTGGCGTACACAACTCCGCCGGGCTCTCGGATTCCGGCCAGCACACCGATCAGGACCCCGCCCAAGGGACCGGTCAAGGCGGCCCCGGTGGTGGTAAAAATCTCCCTGGGATCGGTGACCACGTTGGTGCCGCGTATGGGAATAGTCAACGCGGCAACAACCACGGCTAGGGCCGCCAGGCCGAACGCCAAGGCGACCAGCAAAGCTTTGACCGAAAAGAAGGATAAGCCCGTTGGAGAGGGTTGGTCCTTTATGCCGGCGTCCTCTGGCATTATCAATTGCCTGGGACCCACTCAGTCCAACGGGACCGGACTTCGCTGCGCAGGCAGAAGAGCCAGGTCATTGAATCGTCTGCGGGACTTTATCAAGGGCCTCCTTGATACTGTCGTAGGCCTCCGGTGTAACCCACGAGCGCCAGCGGTCTTCGTAGTTGCGCAGATAGTAGACACCGGACCGGTCCCAGTCCTTCACATCGTTCTCGGTGAACCAGGCCATGGTCTTGTTGATAGGTTCCAGCCCCACCACCATGGCCCTCAGCATCTCCACCAGTTCCGGGGCTTTCTCTTGCAAGCCGGCGTGGGCCAGCTTGTCCACGGGCAGGTTCTCGTAGGCACAGGCTTGAGCAATAGGGCGCAGGGCCGGGTCTTCGGTGGCAGCGATGACCTGGTCCCAGCACTCGTCGATGTAAGGCGGCTCCTCTAGCACGTGCCACTGGTAGGCGGCCGCCAGGGGGCTGGGCTGCCAGTAATAGCCAAAAACGGGCCTGGTCATCTTTTGTGGCTCTTCCAACGCCGCCGTCAGGGCGTTGGCCGACGCGGGCGAAACAATGTTGTAGAACTCATCCAGCCCGTAGGCTTCCAGCTTCACCCGGTTGATGGTGGCACACTCCCACCCGGAAATGCAGTTGTAGAAAACGCCCTTGGACGGGTCGTGAGGGTCCCGGAACAGCTCCCAATGAGCTTTCATGTCGGCCACGGTATCGATGTTGTATTGGTCGGCGACCCACTGGGGAATCATGAAAAACTGGGGCCCGCCCTCATAGGTCATTCCCAGGTTGAGGATGGTCCCCTTCTCTAACTCAGCGTCGTACCACTCGATGATGTTCTGCTGCCATCCTTCCAGGTTTAGGTCCACGGCTCCAGCCGGGAGGGATTCTTGCATCATGGGGGTGGATGCTACCACCGTTTCCACCGGGTATCCATACCCGTTTTCGATAATGAATTTGGTAATGGCGTTATTCACCTTTTGGGACTGGCCCAGAGAGTCGTGCAGCCGGATGACCGGCTTTTGATCCCCGGTCCCGTTGGAGGCGCAGCCCAAGACCAGCACCGCTAGCAGCAGAGTTGACACCAACAGCGAAGTCACGTGGGTTGGACCAGATAACATTAGGCCCATCGTCTTGCTGCAGGGCTGACTCAATTATCCCATCGCGACGTGTAGCGGTAAGGTAATGGATCTTTCGACCCAAAGTTACGCGGGCCAAATTTACGCGGGGCTACGAGTCATACTAATGGAGGATGGAGACATCGGTCAAACGTAGCACCCCTTATCCCCCAAAAGTAGGAGAACACGGTCCACCATAATGGGGATAAGAGGCATCACGGGGATACGAGCCAGGCTTCACTCCTGGAGTCACAGGTGCGAAGACGGGCAAAAGAACACACTCGGGTTTGATTCCCGGGGACAAAGGGGTCGATGGGTCGTTGGCTCGATGGAAGGCTGGAGGAGTCGCGCTAGTCTGCGGCACCCGCTGGATCGGGTAGCTCGAAGGGGATCCTCATAAAGAAGGTGGAGCCCGGGGCCTTGCCATCCTCTTCACCGGCTACCCTGGTCTCCACCCTGATGTCACCACCGTGCCCGGTTACTATCTCTCTGGCGATGGCCAAACCCAAACCGGTGCCGTGCTCCTTCCCGGAGGTGACAAAGGGCTGAAAGATGCGGTCCCTCAAGTCCTGGGGAATACCGGTGCCAGTATCTTCGATGGCCAGTTCCCAGAAGTTATCTCCTTTGCGGGTAGCCAAGGTCAGTGTTCCCCCGGCGCTCATGGCATCGGCGGCGTTACCGGCAATGTTAATCAATACCCGGCGCATGCGTTCGGCGTCTATCCGCACCGCTCCCCGGTAGTCGAGCCGGGTGATCACGTCCACTCCGGAGGATTCCAGATCCTCCTTCAGGAAGTTTAAGATTCGTTCTATCCAGTCCCCTAGCTGCACGTCCACCAGCTGCAGGCTGATGTCACCCCGGGAATAGTCCAGCAGCTCTTGGGTCATGGACAGGAACCGGTCCACGTCTTCCAGGATCAGGCCGGAGAAGGTCCGCCGC
>JADFFS010000203.1 GCA_022568195.1 Chloroflexota bacterium
TGTCTCCCATTGTCGCCCTGATATTCGGTCCGGGGCTTAGTAGACGCGAGATTGGTAGGCGCCGGAATGGGGCCGAGCATCGCTCTCCCCTGTTCCTATTGGGGATTGACGGCGTGGGCGCAAGCCGGGATACTGACATCTGCTTAAGTTGGGGAAGAAGAGGCCCATTCTGCTCGTTGTCTGAATACAGGCTGAATGCGTTCCCGGCCCCGGCTACCGGTGTCCATTAACCCAGCGTCTATTAACCAAGTAAGGAGGCAACCCCATGCAGCTAGGCGCTATTTTGCCCCAGACCGAGATCGGAGCGGACCCGGCCGGGGTTCGCGACTTCGCCCAAGCAGCCGAGTCGTTGGGATACCAGCACCTGTTGGTGTTTGACCACGTATTGGGCGCCGACGCCAGCAAACATGCCAATTGGGACCGGCCATACCGCCACACAGACATGTTCCACGAGCCCTTTGTACTCTTCGGCTACCTGGCCGGGTTGACCGAAAAGATCGAGCTGACCACCGGCATCCTGATCTTGGGGCAGCGCCAGACGGTACTGGTAGCCAAGCAGGCCGCCGAGGTCGACGTTCTCACCGGCGGCCGCCTGCGGTTGGGCATAGGCATCGGCTGGAACCACGTGGAGTACGAGGCGCTGGGAGAGAACTTCCAAACCCGGGGCCGCCGCACCCGGGAGCAAATCGAGCTCATGCGGGCCCTGTGGACCCAGGATGTGGTGAATTTCAAAGGCCGGTACCACCAGGTCACCAACGCCGGCATCAATCCCCTACCGGTACAACGGCCCATCCCCATCTGGTTTGGCGGGGGCTCGGAACGAGTGGTACGGCGCATCGGCCAGATCGGCGACGGGTGGTTCCCCCAGTTTCAACCGGACAGTGCCGGACAGGAGCGAATCGCCCACATGCGTCAGATCGCCAAGGACGCTGGCCGGGACCCCATGTCCATCGGAATCGAGGGACGCACCAACATTGCCGAGGGCAACCCAGACACGTGGGCGAAAGCTGCCGCCGCCTGGGACGAAGCCGGGGCCACCCATTTCTCGATCAATACCATGCGGGCCGGGCTGAAGGGGCCGGACCAGCACATAGACGCCATCCGGCGCTTCAAAGAGGCGGTGTCGGACTAGGAGCAACCGGGCGCTGCTGGACCTTACGCCATCGGCCGGCTACGCCCGTACCTGCAGACGTTAGCTACGAAACAGCGTGAGGACCCGGTCCAGGATCCGGTTGCTCACCGCGTACTTGGTGAGCACCGGCAACTCTTCCACCTGAAGGTCCCGGCCAATCAACGTGACCTTGTTGGTGTCCGTACCAAACCCGCTGTCGGGGTCGGTCAGATCGTTGGCCACGATCAGGTCCAAATCCTTGCTTGACACCTTGGCCTTGGCGTTGGGCACCAGGTCCTGGGTTTCCGCGGCAAATCCCACCTTGACGAAGTTGCCCTTCGCCGCTTGCAAGATATCGGTGGTCCTGGCCAGGTTAATAGTCAACTCATCGGCCGATTTCTTGATTTTCTGCTCGGCCTCGGCAGTGGGCCGGTAGTCGGCAACGGCGGCGGCCATGATCAGCGCATCGGCCGTCTCGACCTGCTTCAGTACCGCGTCGCACATTTGCTGGGCCGTTCCAACCTTGATCACCTCCACCAAGGGAGGATCGGGCAAGCTGGTGGGCGCGGTCACCAGCACGGTCCGTGCTCCCCGGTCCCGGGCGGCCTCGGCCAGAGCGTAACCCATCTTCCCCGAAGAGTGGTTGGTGATGACCCGCACCGGGTCGATGGGCTCCATGGTCCCACCGGCGCTAACCACTATGGTCCGGCCGGCCAGGTCCCCGTTCCTCCCCAGAGCGAAAGCGATGTACCCCAGCAGTTCCGGGGTCTCCAGCATTCGGCCGACGCCGATAAGCCCCGAGGCCAGCCTGCCAGAGGCGGGACCGGCGATAACAACATCCCGCCGGCGAAGCTTTTCCAGGTTCTCTTGGGTAGCAGGATGGTGGAACATATTGCCGTCCATGGCCGGAGCCACCACCAGGGGCGCGGCCGATGCCACCACGGTGGTGGTCAGGGGGTCATCGGCCAGGCCTAGGGCCAGCTTGGCAATGGTATGGGCGGTAGCTGGAGCGACCACCACTATGTCGGCTTGGTGGGCCAGGGCAACGTGCTCGTTGGCGAATTCCGATTCCGGGTCAAAGGTGTCGGTGACCACCGGCCGATGGGTAATGCTGCGGAAGGCCAGGGGAGTCACGAACTGGGTAGCCCCATAGCTTAACAACGTGTCCACCAGGGCGCCCGCCTGGACCAGCTTGCTGGCCAGGTCCAAGGCTTTGTAGCAAGCAATGCTGCCGGTCACCCCAAGAACGATGCGTTTGTCTGCCAGAGGTCCGTCCACGTTCACTTCCCTATTGCTCTATCTCATTCTTGCCGGGCGTCTCGCGACACCGGAGACGCTGGCTCACTGACCCGCTGCTGGTTCATTTGATAGATCAACCGCAGGCCGATCAACGTCAGGTCCGGGTTGATGGCATCGAAGATATCGGTTTCCTTGGCGATCACACCCACCAAGCCACCGGTGCCGATAACCTGGGCGTCCTGCCCCAGCTCGGACTTAAACCGTGCCACCATGCTGGTCACCAGTCCGGCATAGCCCAGGACCAACCCCGATTGCAGCGACGCAGTGGTGTTCTGGCCGATGGCTGATTTGGGGGCGACCAACTCCACCCGCCGTAGTTGGGAGGTGTTGAGGAACAGGGCTTCGGCCGCCAGGCTAATGCCTAAAGCGATGGAACCTCCCAAATATTCCCCATCGCGATTAACCGCATCGAACACGGTGGCAGTGCCCATATCAACGATAATTAGAGGCGGCCCATACAGCTCGATGGCTGCCACGGCATCCACGATCCGGTCGGCGCCAACGTCCCTGGGACTATCGTACAGTATGCGCAGGCCGGTGCGAGTCCCCACGGAGACGGTCAGGGGGGTTACGTTGAAATGAGCTCGGCACACCTCATCCAGGACTACGGTCAACGGTGGGACCACGCTACAAATGCAAGCTGCGTTGATTTGGGATAGCTCGACTCCCTTGAGGCGCAACAAGTCAGTCAACACCAGGCCATATTCGTCCGCCAATCGGCGAGTGTCGGTGGCAACCCGGACGGTGGTTAATAGCCGGGTCTCGTCGAACACACCCAGGGTGATGGTTGTGTTGCCTATGTCGATGGTAAGAAGCATGTTACCTGCCGCTGTTGAGGCCAATTATACGGCACCCCTTCCCAGAGCGGCAACGGCGCCCCGAACCGGCTCTCGGCAATTACCGTCTATCGTACCCGAATGGTTGGGCGAGCATTTGTATGCAACCGTGGCTTCGCCGTGTGAGGGTAGGTTACAATTGGCCGAAACGGAATGAGGGAGTTAGAAACGGTCTATGAAAATCGAGCGCGTCACCGTAGAGGTATTGGAAACTCCGGTTGATCTGCAATACGTGGCTGGCGGGAGCTCGGTCGGCGCCAACTGGCACGTACTGGCCAGGGTTTTCACCGACGACGGGGTCCAGGGCATCGGCTTCGTAGTGGCGTTGCGGCCCACCTTGATCAAGGCCTTGGCCCAAGCAACCGAAGAACTGGGCCAGCTTCTGGTGGGCATGGAAATTCTGGAGGTCGAGGCCGCCCGCTCCCGTTTGGAGCGAGCCGGTGGTTCGATGGGGCCCGGGGGCATGCTGTGCCTGGCTCTATCGTCCTTGGATATCGCCCTATGGGACGCGGCCGGCAAAACCCTAGGCCAACCCCTTTACCGCCTGCTGGGCGGCCACCGGGACCGGGTCCGCGCCTACGCCAGCGACGCTCTGTGGTACAGCCTCACGCCCGACGAGCTGGCCAAGTCGGCTCAACACCACGTGTCCCAAGGCTACGACATGGTGAAGCTCAGACTAGGACACGAAGCTAGCCCCGCAGGAGAAGTGGCGCGAGTGCGGGCGGTTCGAGAAGCCGTCGGGCCCGACGTCCAGATCATGGTGGACGCCACGGAAAGCTGGAACGAGACCCAAGCCATGGCTGCCGGACGGGCGTTGCAAGAAGCGGGAATAAGCTGGCTGGAAGACCCAGTGTCCCACCAGAACCTGGCCGGGTTGGCCCATTTGGCCCACGTGCTGGACGTGCCCGTAGCTGCGGGGGAACGGCTCTACGGTGTGGACCCATTCGTGAAGACCTTCGACGCCCGGGCAGTGGACGTAGCTATTATCGATCTGGGCCGGGCCGGCGGCATCACTCCCTGGATGAAGATCGCCGCCCTGGCCGAGGCCAGAGGCATCCCGGTGGCTGGTCACGTCATTCCAGAGGTCCACGTTCACCTGTTGTCGGCGATCCCCAACGGGCACCTGGTGGAATACATGCCACGGTCCGTGCCGATCTTCAAAACCCGCTTGGTACTGGAGGATGGCCACCTGCTGGCGCCCCAGGCTCCGGGACTGGGACTAGAGTTGGACGAAGCCGCCTGCGAGCGGTTCCGCGTAACGTAATTTACCTCCGCACCCCAGTTTTTATGCCGGGCTACACGATCAATTTGAAGCCCGTCGCCCTCACATAGAAACCGGCCCCGATGGTATCGGGGCCGGCCAGTTTGCTGCGATTAGAGGAGCGGAGGCGAGCTACAGGTTGAACTGAGGGTCCAAGTAGTCGTCGTCCTTATGGTATACCTGTATCCGGCTCCGCAGCGTGTCGCACACCAGCAGCCGGTTGCTGGCCCGGTCGAAGGTGCAGGCCACGGGCATGCGGAAGTAGTTTTGGATTTCCGGGGTCTTGACCCTGCGCCGGGCCTTCTCCATGTCCGGATTGGCCGCAATGGACAGTTCCGCCCACTTGGAGAGACCGGTGGCGTCGCCGCGCAGGGTGGCCACCGGGTCGGCCTTGGCGTCGAAGATCACCACCCTCTCGTTCATCCAGTCCACCACGTAGACATCTCCATCTCCGTCCACAGCCACCCCGGTGGGGTGGTTGAGGTCATTGGGGTTGACGGCGACGTGGGACTGGTAGGTATGGCTGTAGGGGGTACCGCCGTCAGGGGAGATTCCCGTGCGCTTGCCGGACCCGAAGGTGAGCAGATGGGCGCCGTCGGGGCTGAACTTCTGGACGCGGTGGTTGTTCCAGTCGGCCACATAGATGTCGCCTTGGTTGTCGATGGTGATGCCCCAAGGCATATCAAGCTCGCCTTCGCCACTGCCCTTCGCCCCGAAACCTCCCAGGTACTGGCCGTCTTTGGTGAACTTCTGAATGCGGCTGCTGATGCTATTGACGATCCAGAGGTTGTCCTCGGCGTCGAAGGCCATGCCTGAGGGACCGTTGAGTTTGCCCTCTGCCTCCCCTTGCTCTCCCCAGGTCTTCAACAACTCGCCGTCCTTGTTGTAAACAATGACGGCGTTGTGCCATTCGTCCGTAGTGTAAACGTTCTCGTCGTTGTCCAGGACTATCGAGGTGATCCACATCTTGCTCGATGGGAATGGGGCCCCCGGTTGCTCCGGGATACCCCGGCCGAACTCCATGATGAACTCCTGGTCCAACGTGGTCTTGGTGATGCGAGGGTTGTTCCGGTTGGCCACGTACAGCATGTCGTCTTTGCCCACGGCCACGCCGATGGGGGCCGTAAATCCCATGCCAGCTCCGCCCTGGCGGCCCACGTAATGACTATATTGCCAGCAGCGCCCGGGGGCGACTGTAATCTTTGCCATGTTCTATTCTCCTTTCGGGATACGGGTCCGGTCTACAGGAACCCCAGCTTCTCGAAGCTGCCGTTGACGATGGGCTTGGCACCCAGGCCCAACTAGTCCTCCACGATGGAGGTATCGGCGCCTAACCCAGACACCAGTCTATTCGCGCTACCGGTGGGAAACGCAACCGTCCCGGCAAATTAACGAGGGCCGGAGGCGCTTCCTCCTTACGTCGGTCCGAAGAACCCCGGCCCCCGATATCACATACCGATGATTGCCCGTTCCCTTGGTACGCTGGGCCGGCCTACAGGAAGCTGTGCTTCTCGAAGGCGCCGTTGACGATGGGCTTGGCGTCCAGGCCGAACCAGTCCTCCAGGATGGTCGTGTAACCACCGCGGAAGTCGTAGTTGGGCACCAGGTCGC
>JADFFS010000037.1 GCA_022568195.1 Chloroflexota bacterium
AAGCTGTTAACGATGGAAACCCTTTTATTGAGTTAGGTTCTGCTTCTGATGAAACTTTAAAAATACAAACTTTTTATAATAGTGGAACACAAGTTTTAGATAGAGTTGATTTTATAACCTTTACAACAAGCGCAACAAGCGATAGAGGACAGTTTAATTTTTTAGTTGATGAAGTTCAAATATTTAATATCAATGATAGCGGTATAAATTTAGCATCAGGTAAAGTTTATGAAATTAATGATTCAGAAGTATTAAGCGCAACAGCTTTAGCAACGGCAGTTCAGGTGGGGGTTAATTCGTTAAATAGCGGAACAGGAGCAACTTCAAGTACATTCTGGAGAGGTGATGGAACTTGGGCAACACCTGCTGGCGGCGGTGGATCACTAGGTTTCTTCCAAGCATTAAAAAGCGGTACTCAAATTACAACAGGAACAATGACAATCGGCTCCGGTCATACAAATAACAATCCTGGCGGATTCGTTGCAGGCTTGGACAACTTCGTCTCCAATTTTTACTCCACCGTCAGCGGCGGTAGCAATAACACTGCGAGCGGCAACAGATCCAACGTCGTCGGCGGGAGGAATTTCCATGATCGCGGGGCCCTGGTAGTTCTTGGCCTCCAAGATCGACAGCATTCGCCGGCAGTCCAAGTCTCCCGTATCCACGCTGGGGTGGGCGGCGCCGTCTCGAGCCTGCTTGAAGTGGATGATCTTGATCATGTCCACCGGCAGTGCATCCAGCTCGGCCAGGGGGTCGCTGTCCGGAAACCGCCGCAGCTGGTTGGTGGGGTCGGGGCAAAGCCCCAGGAAGGAACCCTCTTCGGAGGAAAGGCGGCTCCGGGCCTCCCGCACCAGCAACGCCATGCTGCGGATGGGCTGGCCGGAGTTCTCCACGGAGAAGATTACTCCTTGGCGGGCAGCCTCGCGAGCCAGCTCGGCAACGCCCAGGGCCTCAATGGGTATATCTTCAGCTTCTTCCCAGGGCTGGTCGAAAGGGCTGGGGTCGACAACACGCAGGTGGGGTGTTCCCCTTCCGACCAGTTTCGCCCCCTCCAGTGCCGCTTGGAACTGCTCTCCGGTGGGGTCCGGGCTCGCGGTAAGGCAGGGCCAGGCCATCGCCAGGTCGAATGAGAGGTCCGGGAAAGAATCGACCAGGTGTTGCAAACGCGGCAATACCGGTCTCCAGGAGTCACCTTGGCCTGTTTCGCACTCTCCCAGGCACGTCTGCCTAAGCTCGATGTGGCGAGACCCCCGGGTACGTGCTTCGGACACCAGGGTCATTAGATCTTGCTCTTCCAGATGCTGCCGCCAGGAATTGGTGATCGCCCCGAATATCATGACCATCGTCCTTTTTGAAGATGCTTTTTGAAGATGACTCACGCTCAATATAATCGATTGTCCGTCCCTTTGTCACTATTGTGCTGGACTGGGGCTCGCGGACATCGAGTCGGCCGGCTCGTGCTAAGATAGCGGTTGAACTCGGTTGCCTCGGAGGAAATTGATGAACCAGCTGACTCAAGAAAAGTGTGTGGCCTGTCGCCGAGATTCGCCTGCTGTGACTGACCAGGAATTAAAAGAGCTTTATCCCCAGGTTTCCGATTGGGGCGTAATTCACGAAGATGAAATCAGGAAACTAGACCGGACCTTCCGGTTTGACAACTTCCAGCACGCATTAGACTTTACCACCGCCGTCGGTGATCTGGCGGAAGCCGAAGGGCATCATCCCAGGCTGATCACCGAATGGGGACGGGTCCGAGTCACCTGGTGGACGCATAAAATACGCAATTTACACCGCAACGATTTTCTCATGGCCGCAAAATCGGACAACCTTTACCAACAAGCGGTCTCGGGACCGAAATAACAGGACAACGAGGGCCAACGACCCAGCAGCGGTAGCCCCCAGTGTGAGTCCGTTCGCTTCCAGATATTTTAGATCCCGACCGTGTCCCGAAAAACTGCGCGCCTTCCACATTCACCCTCTTGTCCCGTTGGAACCGGGCGGACACTTCCGTGCGGCATGACCTGAATATGCGGGATTTGCACAAGAATCCCGCAGCGGAACCCTGCGTTCTCGTCGGGACTATGAACATTGTGTGACAGTTCATTAAAACCTTTGGGTTATTGCAGCGTATAGTGGTAATCTTCTTCCGATGTATACAGCCGGCGTAATCAAGCAGATGGTTCGGCATGGATATTTGGCCGCCCTGTCGAAGGCATCTCCGCGATATCCGGGCGATATCCGTTAGTTGGCTACCCAAGTTCTGTCTGGAGTTAGACCTAAAAGCAAGGCATCAAATACCGTTACTGTTGGGGGCGGCCTGATGAAGTTTTCTGAAGCGGTGGCGGAGGTTGATTCAGCGATCATGGAGGCCTGCGCCCGGTTTGTGACCCAGGTCAGGCCGGTGCTGGCTCTAGAAAGTTTGGCCGTGGTTCTTCTGGACCCAGAGCGAGACACCAGCCGGGTGGTGTTTTCCTGGGGCTCTCCGCACCAGTCGGGGACCCGCAAGGGTGCGTCCGTCTCCGCGTCTCCACGGGCTTCCGTAGTTGCCCAGCCCTCCTCGCGCCTCTCCCTGAATGGCAGCCAGGGTCTTTTGGGCGCCGTGCTTATTCGCAACGAAATGCCCAACGGCCATCCCTTTGATGTTCAGGAGTTGCTCCAGGCCCCCGCCAGCCAACTGGCTCTGATGCTTGAAAATATTCAGCTACAACAACGGTTGGAACGACGGAAAGCCGAAACCCTGGCGCTGGAACGCATCGCCAAGATCGCCTCATCGGATGCCACCCCAGGGCGCATCTACAGGCAATTCGCAGGAGAGATCAAGCAGTTGATGGACTACCATCGCCTCAGCTTCTACCTGGCCGATGTGGATGCCGACCTTCTGACATGTGTTTACCGCCAGGGATTGGGGGTGCGCCGGCACCAGCCTTTCGAGCCTCACCGGCTGTCCGGCAGCGCGTGCGAGTTGGCGATCGCTGAGGGACAGAGTTACATTGTCGACGACGAACATTATTCCGGAGACATGGCGTGCGCAGAGTTGGCGGGCGCCCAGCGGCTGCGGTCGGCGCTGGTTGCTCCCATTGATTTCGAGGGCAAAGTAATCGGCGCTATCATGCCCCAAAACAAACGTCCCAACGCCTACACCCCTTTGGAGCAGCGGCTTTTGGAACAGGCCGCCAGGCTATTGGGGCCAAGGATAGCCAACACCGAGCTCTACGACCGCTTGGCGGTGAAAGTCCAAGAGCTTTCGTTGGCCCGAGTCTTGCCTGACCTGATCGGCAGCTTGGAAGAGTCCCCGGATGCCCTACGACGCCTGGGGGATGCGCTGGGCAAGGTGGCGGACTTTGACTTGCTGGTTGTCAGATTGAAGTGCGGTGACCAGCGGTGGATTGTGCGGTCTATTCTCATGTGCCGCCCCACCGCAAATCCGGATCCTGCCTTGTCTCGATTTCTGGAAACCCTGCCCGGCAACCAGCAGTGGATCAGCAAGCAGCCGGGTGAGGCTCGAAGCGTGTTGGTGCCGGATTTACAGGCAGCTAGCGGAGAGAGTTTTCAAGAAGAGTTACTGGGCTTTGGATTCAAGAGTTGCTTACACGTTTTTTTGCGGTCTAGATCAGAAAGCTTTGGAGTTTTGAGCCTATATTCCAGGCAGCCGTCGGGATTCGATGTATCGACCAGGAGGACACTGGAAGGGCTCGCTTCCCATATGGCGCCAGTGGTCCAACACGCCCATCTGTACCGGGAGGCCCAGGAGCAAGCACGCCGCAACCAGGCGTTAAGTTCCATTGCCCAGGAACTGGCGGCCACTACCGATATATGGGCGGCCCTCAATTCGGCTTGCGAAACCATGGCCGGTTTGCTGGACGCTTCCTATCTCGATGTCTTGGTGCAAGAGGATGGACAGATAACCCAAAAGGCAGGTTGGCGCAGGGAGCAAGCCGGCGAAGGGGACTGGGGTGAGATGGTCTTATCATTGGAGCGTGAAACTGGACCCTTGGGCCGCATGGTGGTTGGACGTTCCCCCGAGCGTGGAAGGTTCTCGGCCTCCGAGGTCCAATTGGCCGAAACCTTCGCCGGTCAAGTAGCGGCCGCACTAGAACAATTTCGCTACAACTCCCTTCAGCCTAAGGACTCAATTGGGTGGGAATCGCTGGGGGACCTAGCCCACGCCCTGCGTAGCCCGCTGGCTGCCATCAAAGGCTATTGCAGCGCCCTTTTACAATCGGATGTTACGTGGCCGCCGGAGTTGCAGCGAGAATTTCTGGAAACCATAGACGAGGAAACCGACGTTTTAAATGTGGTGATCGGGGAGCTACTGGCGCCAACCGATGGGGACGCCGGCGTTGTACGGCTCGACCGTGTGGAATCAACGGCGCAATTCCTGTTCGATCAAGCCGGACGCATGATGGCGGAGAAATCCCAGTCGGTACCGGTTGAGTTTCGCTGCCCGAGTGACGCGCCGCCGCTGCTGGTGGATTCGGCACGGATCGTGCAGGTTATCTCACACCTGGCCCGTTGCGCCAGCCAAACCGCAGGCCCTGGCGCGCGCGTTACCGTTGAGTGCTCTTGCCAAGAGACGCAGCCGGAGATAGTAATCGGGACGGGTGACATGGAGGTCGATGGCGGTGCGGATTCCAATCTCACAGGGGCGGACAAGACCGACCTGGCAGCTAGTCCTGAATTGCGTTTGCCTGAATTGCGTTTGGAGGAAGACCTGAGAGTAACCATCTGCCAATCCCTTTTGGAGGCCCACGGAATACGACTTGAGATAGGGCCCTGGAAAGGGCGCCCCGGGCTGTTTCGATTCCTCCTGCCGTTGGCTCCGGCCCGTGACCCCGGGGTGTTAGCCGGCGCCTAGGCGCCCAGGGCACCGCCTCGCTGGGGAGTTCCCTGTGATAATATCCTGGGGAATACGTCCAGCGAGAGGGCCGATATGCGCGTAGTCTACCGGTTGAGTTCCAAAGACCTGAGTGCGGTGCCCGCCGAAGCCGCTTGGGCCGAGTCCATGGGATACGATGGCGTGTGCAGTAACGAGACGGCCCACGATCCCTTCCTGCCCCTGGCTTTGGCCGCCACCTCTACTTCCCGGGTTACTCTGGACACCAGGGTAGCCATCGCTTTCCCGCGTTCGCCCATGGTGGTTGCCTACACCGCCTGGGACCTGCAAGAGCTTTCCAAAGGCCGTTTCCGCTTGGGATTGGGCACCCAAGTGAAGGGGCACATCGAGCGCCGTTTCTCGACCCAGTGGGCCTCGCCCGGCCCCAAGCTGCGTGAATACGTCGAGTCGTTGCGCCAAATCTGGGCCGGCTGGTCCGACGGCAACCGGTTGAATTACCAGGGACAACATTACCAGTTTTCCCTGATGACCCCCTTCTTTAGCCCAGGCCCCAGCCAGTATCCGCCCCCTCCAATCTTTACCGGCGCGGTGAACTCCTACAACTGCCGGGTGGCCGGAGAGGTGAGCGATGGACTGATGCTGCACAGCCTGACGTCCGCCGAATACGTCAGGCAGGTGGTCCGGCCCAACCTGGCTCGGGGAGCGAAGAAATCGGGCAGGGACCCGGCGAGCATCAGCGTCAGCGGCGGAGGCTTCATCATAACTGGGCCCAACCGGAGCAGCCTCGCCGGCATGGAAGCCGAGGTGAGGCGCCGAATCGCTTTTTACGCGTCCACCAGGACCTACTTCCCGGTAATGGAAGCCCATGGATTCGACGAGGTTGGGCCGCGGCTACATGAAATGTCACTGCGGGGAGAGTGGGCCGAGATGGCCGAGCTTATCAGCGACGACATGCTCCACGCCTTTGCCGTCATCGGGGAATACGACGAAATCGCCGATAAATTCGCCCAGCAGTACGGCGGGCTGGTAGACGAAGTGAGTTTCTCCCCGTCGGCTACCATGCCGATAGATGAGGGGCAGCTACGGAAAATAATCCGCCAGTTTCAAGAAAAGGGCTAGCAGGTTGGATAACCCAGAGATAATCCAGAGAGGAGAAGGTCCATGGCCGGCGTAACCATCGACCCCCGGCGGTCCGCGCTGCTGCTTCAAGACCTGCAAAACGAGTTGCTCAAGGGTGACCGCCCGGTGGTCCCCTTAAACGGCGCCCAGCTAATCGCCAATTGCCAGAAACTGCTGGTGAAAGCCCGGGAAACCGGCATGGCCGTCGTGTATGTCCGGGTGTCCCGCAGGCCGGACATGAGGGACGCGCCAAGACCTCCTCTGGGTGCCGATACCCCCGCCGCCGCTCCCAGTTTGATCGAAGGGTCTGAGGGAGCTGAAGTGGTGAGCGAGCTGGCCCCGGAACCAGGAGACGTGGTGGTAACCAAGCATACCACCAGCCCCTTCAACACCACGGACATTGAGGTCTTCTTGAGGCGGTTCGGCATCGACACGCTGATACTGACCGGTTACTCCACCACCGGTGTCGTGGAGGGGTCCCTGCGCGATGCCCGGGACAAAGACTACGACTGCGTGGTGGTACGTGACTGCTGCGCTGCCGGAACGGTTCTGGAGCACGATACCTGCATGGACGTGGTGTTCCCCCGGATGGCCTGGGTGGCCGACGCCGATGAGGTGATTGCTGCCATTGAAACCTGATAGCCACTGGTAGCTAAGAGCTTCTAAAAAGGCTTACACCATTTCATTCGGAGCCCTTCGCGGAGTTTACCCTGAGCTGGGCCGAAGGGCTCAGGATAAACTCCCCGAAGAATCTACCCACAGAGCCAAGGGAGATTCTTCATCGCTGCGCTCTTCAGAATGACAATGGACCGATTTGTTAGAGGCTCCAGGAGGATTTTCTCGGGTGGGTTGAAGGGGCTAAGAGTTCAGCAGTTGCCAGTCCAACGTCCCTAAGTCGAACCTGATGTGGCGGAACGCTTCGGCATAGGAGACGCCGGCTGTCTCTCCCGCTCGCCCGGCCCAGCCTTTCATTCGCTCCAACCGGTCGGTCGTTGGGCGGCCGCGCATCTGGCTGGCATGCTTGCTCAGCGATTCGGCTTTGGATTCCAGGTAGCCGCTGACGTCCACGAATACGTCCGGAGATTCGCTACCCCAGAGAAAGGCTTCGCGGACTTGGTGGGGCTCCAGTCCTTCCTCTGTAATCTGCTCTGGGAAATGGAGGTGGCTCCAGGCGTAGGAATAGGCGGCATCCAGGGCCACCTGGCCGCTCATACGATGGTCCCTGTGGGTATGGCTGATACTGCGGTAGGGGTCGATGCAGAAGATGGCCTCGGGCTTGTAGAGCCGGATCAAGCGGACCACCTGTCCTTGGAACTCCCTGGTTTCCTCCAAGCCGCCGTCGGGATGAGCCAGGAAGACCACGTCCTTGACCCCCAACACGGCAGAAGCTTCCCGCTGCTCAACCTCCCGGGTGGCGGCCAGGACTTCCGGCGACATCTCGCGGTCGCCGGTGCCCTTGTTTCCGTTGGTGCACAGGACCACCACAAAATGGGTTCCAGCCTCCCGCACCCACTTGGCCATGGTCGCGCCGCAGCCGCCTTCGGCGTCATCGGGATGGGGCGTGACCACCAGGGCGCTGCGCGGTGGCTCGGTCAGTACTTCCATATAGGTTTTAACCCTTTCGTGAGTATGAAACGCTGCCAGTCTGAAGTTCTCGACGAGGGGCCGTGGGGAACCCCTTCTTGAAAGAAGGGGTTCCCCACACCGTTCCCTAAGAACTTTTACAAGTGGAAGACCACCATCTTGAGCTCGGTCATTTCCTGTACGGCGTATGCCGGCCCTTCCTTGCCCATTCCGCTGTCCTTTAACCCACCGTAGGGCATCAGGTCGGCGCGCCACTGGGGCGAGGAGTTGATGTGCAGGTTGCCCGAGTGCACCTCCCGGGCGAACCGCATGGCCCAGTCCACGTTCTGGGTGAAAATGCCGGCCGACAGTCCGAAGCGGGAGTCGTTGGCCATGGCGATGGCCTCGTCGATGTCGTTGAACGCGCTGACCGCCACCGCCGGGCCAAAAAGCTCTTCCCGGGAAACCCGCATGTCGGGCTTGACGTCTGCCACCACGGTGGGGGCATGCAGGGTGCCCTCGTGGTCGCCGCCCACGATGATGCGAGCACCACCGTCCACCGCCTCGGCAATCCACTGGCCGACCCGGATGGCGTCGGACTCACGAATCATGGGACCCATGCGTATCGACTCATCCAACGGATTTCCCAGAGTGAAGGCCTCGGTGGGCGCCACCAGGGCGTCCAGAAAGTCGGCGTAGATGCTGCGGTCGGCAAACACCCTCTGGGTGGATATGCAGACCTGGCCGGCGTTGGCGAACCCGCTGGCCACCGTGGCGGCGGCTACCTTCTCGATGTCCGCATCGGACATGACGATCAGTGGACTGTTGGAACCCAGCTCCATGGTGACCTTTTTTATCCCCGCGTTGCGGCAGATGCGTTCGCCCACTTCCATGCTGCCGGTAAAAGTGATCTTGCGTACCCGAGGATCGCCGGTCAGCGTGTCGCCGATTTCACCGCCGGGGCCGGTGACGCACTGGATGGCTTCTTCGGGCAGCCCCGCCTCCAGCAGGATTTCCGTTAGCTTAAGGGCCGACAGGGGAGTGTCCCCGGCCGGCTTGAGGACCACCGCGTTGCCTGCCGCCAGGGCGGGTCCGACTTTGTGGCACACCAGGTTCAGAGGGAAGTTAAAGGGCGCGATGGCGGCCACGACGCCAACCGGAACGCGAATGGTGAATCCGAACTGGTTGACGTAGCCCGGCGCGGCGTCCAAGGGCACGGTTTCACCGTGCAGCCGTTTGGCTTCTTCGGCGGATAGGGTGATGGTCTGGATAGCCCGGCCTACCTCACCCCTTCCTTCGGCAATGACCTTGCCCTCTTCCTTGGTGATTGTCTGGCCCAGATCTTCCAGGCGTTCGGCCATCAAGTCGGCGGCCCGGCGGAGGATGGCGTAACGCTCGTAAGCGGGCAGTTTAGCCATTATTGCAGCGCCGCGTACCGCACTGGTGATGGCCGCTTCAACGTCGGCAGAGGTCCCCCGTGGCACGGTATCGATAACCGACTGATCGAATGGGTTGAGCACCGGTATCGTCTCGGGTTTGTCTAGCCATTTCCCGCCAATGTACATTTTCATGGCTTTTCCTCCCAGGTTTTTTGCATGGCCACCGGGTGTTTACACCCCAAGGCGGTGCAAACGGGTAATCCCTACGGGTTGGGTCTGCCGGAACATCCAAATTTATTAGCCCAGCGGTGATGGCACCGGCGTGGACCGGGACGTCAGATCGGAATCAATCTTCAGGTGCAAATGTGTAGCACCAGGCTTCGCCTTCCAGTGCCTTTTCACCTGTTTGCCGGGTGACGGTTATTTTTAGCTTGGTTACCGGCTTGGTTGCGTGAATCTCCAACACCTCGGCTTCCGCGGTGATGGTGTCTCCGATGAACACCGGCGCCGTGAACTGCCAGTTTTGGTTCAAGAACACGGTGCCCGGACCGGGCATGTCCATGGCCACCAAGGCGTGCAGGAGCCCGGTGGTTATGCCGCCTTGGACCACCAGATGTTTGAACCGGGTCTTGGCGGCAAAAGACTCGTCGAAATGCAGGGGATTGTAGTCTCCGGTCAACGCCGCATAGGACTTTGCGTCATCTGCGGTGACCGTGGTGGTACGGGTGGCTTTTTGTCCAACGTGTAAATCGATGGGACACTCTCCCTAAGCCTAACTACGGTCTGAATCTGTGGTGGCATAGCGGCCCAGAAAGTTAGCGGCATGGCGGGCGCCGAGTGTGTTAAGCATAGTACCGGAGACAGCAGGCTGCAACCTGTTTGAGGAAGAGGCGTCCGTGCAAGCCGGGGTCACGGGTTGAGGATGGTGGTTCTGCCCAGCGCGGTGACGGTGTAGTGGCCCGAGCGTCCAGGCACCCGCTCCAGCCAGCGGAACTTGCTGCGCGCGGCGTTGCGCAGCGTCTGAGTGAAACTGTGGGGATGGCGCCAGCCTATCCGTTCGAACAAGTCGGCCAGGTCCTCGGTGTTCACGCTGTCAATCTGCAGGAACTGGGAGGCTCCTTCGGCAGCGACCACCACCTTGCGCATGTCTCCCAAGGGGTTGGTCGATTGGCAGAACTGGATGAAAGCCAGCTCGGCGGCGGCCGAGCGGGCCGCTTGCTGGGCCGTCTGGTGGCCGGAAGTGGAGGACTCGGAGCGCCGCTCGGCCGGCTTGGAGACCGCCTGATCCGTTGCGGCGGAGGATTCGGCGGGTACGGAGGCCCGGTCCTCATTAGAGCCATCGGCGGGTTCTGGCGTGGAGACCTCGCTCTCTGCGGCGGCGGGGGGTGCCTCCGGTACACTAGTACCCTTTTGTGATGGAACGGCGGTGGGCAGTACCTGAGGTTCAGGTGTAGAAGTGCGCATCAACTCCAACGGCAAGTCTCGCAACACCAGCCCGACGATCTCATGGATCACCTCGGACTCTTGGGACTCGACGGTGATTTGGGTGTTGTTGGGGAGGGAAATGGAAACCTTAACCATTGGCTGTTCCTAATCGCCTGCCTATGCGCAACGGTCATGGTACACGATGTAAATGAGGATAGCAACCCACGAGCGTAGAAGTGTACATAATAAGGTACAAGGAGCCGTCGTGTATAGCCGATGGTGAAGAAATCTGGGCCGGGTGAGGAAGTACCGGGGAGTTTGTTAAAGGGAACGCTTGAGGAGCATAGCCAAAGACCGGGTGATACCGGGCACGGAGGCGATCTCGTCCACAGACGCTTGTTTTATCCCATTGACGGAGCCGAACCGGCGGATGAGCATCCGCTTGCGTTTGGGACCGATACCGGTGACCAGATCAAGGGGGGAGCGAAGACTGCTCTTGCTACGCAAATTCCGGTGATAGGTGATGGCGAAACGGTGAGCCTCGTCGCGAATCCGCTGCACCAAGTAGAGGGCCTGGGAGGTTCGGGACAGGACGATGGGCTCCGGAGTGTGGGGTACATATAGCCATTCGTTTTCCTTGGCCAGCGATGCCAGGGGAACGTTGTCCAAGCCCAGCTCCAAGAACACTTCCAGGGCTGCCGAAAGCTGCCCCTTGCCCCCGTCAATCAACACCAGGTCGGGAAAGACTCCCCAGCTATCGTCGGCCTGCTGGGCCTCACCGCCGTTGGCCTGCTGCTTGGCGCGAACGCCGGCCATCCTTTTGAAGCGGCGGCGCAGCACCTCCCGAATGCTCTCGTAGTCGTCGACACCCTCGACTGACTTGACCTTGAATCGGCGATACTGGGACGGCTTGGGCTTCCCATCCTCGAAGACCACCATACTGCCGACGGTGTTGGTTCCCTGAATGTGCGAGATGTCGTAGCACTCCATTCGCCGCAGGTCGGTGGGCAGGCTGAGTTCCTCTTGAAGCTCAGCCATGGCGGCCTGGATCACGTTTACGTTATCCAGCCACTTCACCCGGTGATGGGCCAATCCTTGGGTGGCGTTGGCCGCCACCATGTCAATGAGCTTCTTGTGCTGACCGCGTTGGGGAAGGACCAGCCGCACCGCTCCCCCGCGCAAATCCTGCAACCACTCACGGATCAGTTCTTCCTCTTCAAGCGGATGCTGGAGCAGGATTCTGGGAGGTATCGCCGAGGCCGACTGGTAAAACTGCTTGATGAACTGGCCCAACACCAGTCCCGGGGTATCGTCCTGGGTCCCTTCCATGAAAAAGTGGTCCCGGCCGATGAGCTTGTTGTGGCGGATGAAAAACACCTCGACCCAGGTTTCGTTTTCTCCGTGAGCCAAGGCGATGACGTCCATGTCGCTGATCGGGTTGGCGTCGACCTTGATGCGCTGCTCCTCGGCCACGCGTTGCACACTGCGCATCCGGTCACGCAACACGGCGGCTCGCTCGAATTCCAGGCTTTCCGCCGCCTTCTCCATGTTCTGTTGCAGGTCCTGGGTGACCGCCTCGGTGTCCCCTTCCATGAACAGGATCAACTGCTGGATCACCTTGGCGTAGTCCTCCTTGGTGGCGTGGCCGGTACAAGGAGCGACGCAGCGGTTGATGAAGAACTCCAGGCAGGGACGGGGGTCTTTGCCGGTAATCGCTTTGGTACACGACCTGTAGGGGAAGAGCCGTTTTACCAGGTCCATGGTCTGGCGGACGGAGCCCGCGGTGGCGAAGGGGCCGAAGTATCGCGCTCCATCGTTGGCGACACGCCGGGTGATGTATACCCGTGGAAACTCTTCCGAAAGGTCTATCTTGAGGTAGGGGTAGGTTTTGTCGTCTTTAAGCCGGGCGTTATATCGGGGTTTGTGGCGTTTGATCAGGGTGTTTTCCAGGATGAGCGCCTCGGCTTCACTGTCGGTGACGATGCACTCGAAGTCGTCCAGATGACTTAACATCCGCTGGATCTTGCGCGGAAGGCTGCTGGGGGAGCCGAAGTAGGTGCGCAGGCGGTTGCTCAGGACGCTGGCCTTGCCAACGTACAGCACGTTCCCCCGAACGTCCTTCATGATGTAAACGCCGGGTTTGTCCGGGGCGATGCGCAGCCTTCGTTCGAAGAGGGAGAGGGACATGAGTTCTTAAATTACTAACGCCAAGAGGATGAGAAAAAGGCCAGGACAAAGAGTACCACCAAAATCACACCGGCCATGGCCAGAATGCGGCGGAGCTCCGCCCCCACGTAGTTCGCCGAGCTGACTTGGTCCCTTCTTAGCCGGGGCCCAGCCGAGGGTCTGGACGCCGGAGCAGCCCGGGCTGCTACTGGAGGGGACTGGCCGGCAGTGGACGCGGCCGGAATAGGGGCCGGCGCCTGGAGTGTGTCGGTGGCCACGCTGTCGGGGTGTTCATCTTCCTGTACCGGCACATCAGTAGCGACGGGGATACCGCTGGGTCCGCGCTGCTGCCGTTTTCTTTTTCTGTTGAGTTGCCCTTGACGCGATGCAACCCGGCGAGCTCTACCAGCCATGGGAATTTACCTCCTGGCCACCATGATACCACCGCCGGAACAGAGAAGAGAGTCTGTGTCTTCGGTGTTTAGCTACGGGAACAATTTGGTAGCCATATTTATTTTAACAGCAGATCGCCGGAATGGGCAGGATGATGATGAGCCACGCCGTATCAAAGCGGCGTGGCTCTAAGCCAAGGGGCATGAGGTCCGAGTGGCCGGCTCCCCTCCGCTAAGGGTAGAGGGCCGGCACTCAGGCGCGGGGGTGGCTCTTCTCGTATTCTCGGTGGACGTAGTTGTCGGTCAGATGGGTATACACCTGGGTGGTGGAGATGCTGGAGTGGCCCAGGAGCTCTTGCACGTGGCGCAGGGATGCCCCGTTCTGGAGCAGGTGGGTGGCAAAACTGTGCCTCAGGGTGTGGGGCGTGATGCGTTGGCCGATGTTGGCCGTTTCACCGTAGGTCTTCAAGATGTTCCACACCCACTGGCGGGTCAATCGTTCGCCGCGGTGGTTGATGAACAGGGCTGGCTGGTCCTTTCGGGATCCCAAAAGAGCCGTCCGGGACTTTTTGAGGTAGTGCTTGAGTTCGGTCACGGCCTTGGGGTACAGGTAGGCGATGCGCTCTTTGGAGCCTTTGCCCCAGCAACGGATGAAGGACTCGTCGAGGTCCAAGCTCCCCACGTTCAGCGACACCAACTCACCGACCCGCAGACCCGTGGCGTAGAGCAACTCTAGAATGGTTGCGTCGCGGTGCCCCTCATGGGTGCCCGATTGGGACGCCAGGTCCAGCAGACGGGCCACTTCATCTTCGGAGAGGCACTTGGGTAGGGAGCGGCCCACCCGGGGCGAGCCCAACGATTGGGTGGGATCCTCTTGAATGATGCCATTTTCGGCCATGAAGCCGAAGAAGGACTTGAGGGAGGCAACTTTTCGCGCGGTGGTGGTATCCCGGTAACCCTTGCGTCCGCGCAGGTCTCCTATGTAATCGTTGAGCAGGTTCAGGTCCACCGATCGCCACGGGCTGCCGCCGTTGCCGTTCTCTTTTAGATGGTCTTTGTGATGGTCTTGGAAAAATTCCCAAAACTGGGTGAGGTCGTTGCGGTAGGCCTCGGAGGTGTTCTGAGAAAATCCCTTCTCGACGATGAGGTGCTGCAAAAAAGAGCTGATAGTTTGTTCCATGTCACCGTATCCTTTCGCCAGCGGCGTAAAAAGATGGTATGACGAAAGCGTCCGCCATACCAATAATGCGGTAACTTTAGCAGAAGCACGGGAACGGCTCATCGTAAAACCCAGACCGATTATGGTGATTCCGAGGGTTCGAGGATTTGTAACCAGTTTGATATGAAGGAGACGTCCAGGCTGAGAGCGGCGCCGGATGCGGACCGGAAAAGGGGTTGAATCGAGGCAACTATAAAAAAAACGGACCGCCAGATGGCGGTCCGCTATCGCGATAACGATGGGAGCCTGTGCTGCTCAGCCGGTGGCCAGAACCACCGTGCCTGTGGAGGACAAAGAGCCCCCGGTGCCGTTGACGATGGACACCTGGGGATTTTGGCTTGGGTCTCGCTTGCTCTTGACCTGCCGGTCGCCACATTCCCCGCGCATTTGGCGCACCGCCTCCACCAGCAAAAAGCTGCCGTACATCCCAGGATGGGTGTAGGAGAGACCGCCGCCGCTGGTGTTCAAGGCGAAGTCTCCCCCGGGGGCGGTCCGCTGTCCAGCGACAAATTCCGGGGCCTCGCCGGGACCGCAGAACCCCAGCCCTTCCAGGGTGAGCAATACCGTGTAGGTAAAGGAGTCGTATATCATCGTCAGGTCGATATCGTTGTGGCTGATCCCGGCGCGTTCCATGGACTTGGGGCCGCTTTCCCTGGCAATCATGGAGGTCAGCGAGGGCATCTGGCTGATCATGTTGTGGTCGTGGCCCTCGGCCGCTCCCAGCACCCAAACCGGGGCCTTCCGGCAACTGCGGGCTCGCTCGGCGGTGGTCACAATGATCGACGCGCCGGAGTCGGTGACCAGACAGCAATCTGGCAAATGAAAAGGCCATGCGACCCACCGGGAATTGTGGTAGTCGTCAAAGCTCATTGGAGTATCGTGCATGACGGCTTTCTGGTTGAGATTGGCCCACTTTCGGGTAGACACGGCGATTTCCGCCATGCCTTGGCGGGTCCGGTCTTCCCCGTATTCGTGCATGTAGCGGGAGCAGGCCAGGGCGTAGTTGATGGGCGGCCCGATCATCCCATAGGGGGCCTCGTACTGGGCCGTGGGCAGGTTAGGGTCGCCGGGCACCCGGCCTCGCGTGGAGCGTCCGGCCTGTCCGTGGGTTATCAGCGCCACCTCGCAGTACCCGGCGCGGATGGCAGCGACGGCGTGGGCCACGTGGATTACAAAGGAAGACCCGCCGACCGAGGTGTTATCGGTGAAGTTGGGTTGAATGCCCAGGTATTCGGCGGTGGCCAGAGTGGAAAACCCGGCGGTGAACATCCCGTCAACGTCGTTTTTGGAAAGGCCAGCGTCCTCCAGGGCGTTGTGGGCCGCTTCCGCATGGTGCTGTAGCGATGACTTGTTGGGAACAGTGCCCATCTCATCGGACTCGGCAACCCCCACAATAGCGATATCCCGCTGTCCGAATGAACCAGATGCCATTGCCAATCCCTCTAATTGGGTGATTCGACCATCCGCCGGAGCCTGCTACGGACCCAATCTGTTGCAGGTGCAGGCGGCTGTCCTAAGACTTGAGTGATGTTACACCAACCCGGCGGGCAGGACAACTACATTCAAGTGTGTTCGCGAGTAAGTTGATCGAACGCCGGTGGGGGTGCCCGCGATAGATGCACACCCGGCATGTTAAAATGGAACCAGTTGTTCCATTATTTTTCATAATCGAGTGCCAGCCAACCCGGTTCCAAACCATTCGAGGTAATAATGCCCGTCAATTTCTGGATGGTTGTCAGCAACTCATCCAATTTTCGTATCAGCCGGGACCTTGGATTTACCATCCTGGGCTTGAAGTCCCAACACCGGCGTAAGGTACAGCGGATTGGAGTGGGGGACCGCATCCTCTATTTTGTGTCTCAGGAGCGGCGCTTCACCGCCACGGCCACCGCGACCACGTCGTTTTTTGAGGACGACTCGCCTATTTGGGAAAAGGAAGGCCGGTCCGATTGGCCCTACCGGGTAAAGATCAAGCCCGACATAGTCCTGGACGAGGCGCAACAGATCGACGCCAATCTCCTGGCCCCCAGGCTGGACTACGTTAGGCGGTGGCCGCCGGAGAATTGGTACATGGCTTTCCAGGGGAACCTGCACCTGCTACCGAAAAGCGATTTTGCCCTCATCGAAGAGGAAATGAAAAAGCTGAAGTTTGGGCCGGACTACAAGTCTCAACTGGTAGTTCAGCCGCCGCAAGCCTCGCGGAGGAAAAAGGCGGGCTCTAAACGACGGCACCGCAGGGCCGATGGGCCCCCAGGGACCAGCGCGCCCCGGACGGGGGCGGCCGCACCGGCACCGCCACGCGAGGAGGGTCCCCCACAGCAGGCGTCCCAGTCCGCCCCATAGACGGGCCGATGGGCCCCTAGCGCCCGGTCCCCTGGATCTTGAGTGTACCTGCTGAGCAATCCAGCCGGGCGGCAGCAATCTCTTCTAGAACGGTGGCGTCATGCTCCGCCGACTCGCCTTGCTCCAAAGCCTCCCTCGCCTCCCGAGTTCCGATCTGTCCCAGGGCCCACGCGGCGTGGCCTCGTACCAGAGGTTCAGCGTGGAACAAAGCAAGGGTCAGGGCGGGCACCGCAGCAACCTCTCTGCGGTTACCCAAGGCAACACAGGCATTCCGCTGTAAACCTACCCGCTTGGCCCGGAGGATGGGGCTTCCTCGAAACCGGCGCCGGAACTCTTCTTCAGACAGATGTAGCAGCTCCACCAAGTCGAGGCGCTCGGTCTGGCCCGGGCCGGAACTCTCGCCCGTCTGCTGGCCCTCGCGCGGATCGGGGTTTCGTTGTTTGTTTGACCAAAGAATGGAACCGGCTATCGAAGCCTTGCGGTTGACCGGGCAAACATCCTGGCAGATGTCGCACCCGAAGACCCAGTCCTGCATCTGAGGCCGCATTTCCCTGGGTATTGGTCCCCGGTTCTCGATGGTCAGGTAGGAAATGCAACGGGTGTTGTCGATGACGTAGGGGGCAACAATCGCCCCGGTGGGACAAGCGTCGATGCAGCGGACGCAATCGCCGCAGGTCTTTTTCAACGGTGGGTCGGGGTCCAGGTCCAGGTCGGTTATCACTTGACCCAAAAACACCCACGAGCCGTGGCTGTTGGTCAGGATGTTGGTGTTTTTGCCGAACCAGCCCAATCCAGACCTTTGCGCCGCCGCCCGGTCCAGCATGGGGCCATCGTCCACGTACCAGCGGGCGGCAACCGGGGCGCCAAGCCGTTGAGTCAGGCCGTCCACGTACTCTCTCATGCGGCGCTTCATCACCTTGTGGTAGTCCTGGACCCAGGCGTAACGGGCAACCTTGCCGGATGCCGGGAGGGCACTCTGACTGGACTCCTCGTCGAAGTTGTAGCTGAGCCCCAAACAGATGATGGACCGGGCTCCGGGCAGCAACTCCTCAGGTTTGGTGCCCCGCATCACGCGGGCTTCGTTGTACCAGGGCAGGCCGTCCATCAGCCCGGCCTTGAGCCGCTCCAGGGTCACCGCCCGGTCCTGGGCGAACTCTTGGGCCGATGCGATCCTCACCAAGTCGAACCCCAACTCCAGGGCGAACTGGGTGACGGTTGATTTTAAGTCGGACGGTGGAAGAGAATTTTCTGACTGACTTTTCATGTTTTATTGGCGGTAACGATTTAGGATGGAGATGGCTCTTAGTCCCCCTTTGATAAGGTCTGGTTGGGACGATTTAAGCCCTGTTGCCGCAGATATGTCGAAATTTCTTTAGCCTGCTTCAAGTTGGACTCGATTTCACGCTAAAGATTTTCGTCCATAAACCGGCCTTGATAACCCTGGCTGACCGGCCTGGGCAGCCGGAAGAACACCAGTTGCATCAGCCTGGCGTCTCGCTGTAAACGATACCCCAAATGATGGTGGACCACCAGCAGGGCTTGGGAGCGGCCCCGGTAACCGGCGTCCCACACCGCGGTATGGATGCTGGCACCGCTGCGCAACAAGCTGGAGCGAGTGCGGCCCAGAGCCATCAGGTCCAAAGGAAGATTTACGATCTCGTTAAATGTCAGCAGGTACGGTCCTGGAAGCAGTTGCAGCCAGCCGTCGGGACCAAACGCCATCGTTTCGGTGGAGGATAGTTCTCGCTGGCCGGGGCCGGCGCCCATGGCGCCCGGAGACTCTAAAGAGTTGACTTCTTGCAGGGTCAGGTCGAAACCGTTGGGCTGAAGCTGCTGGTCCAGCGAAACGAAGGCTTCGATCAATGGAGGAGAGCCGAGTATAAGATCGCCGATGGAATCCCTATCCAGAGCGTTGGCATTCATCGGCTCATCCTATATCCAGGGATGCCAGGCGGTTGCGCCGCACACGGATTTCCAGCGCATTGACGGCGCTCCGGGGTGCACCAACGCCAATCTAAAATCCCCCGTCGCCCCCTTGATAGAGGGTTGGGGGGATTTATTCGCCGGACCGCCACGGAGCCCAGGAGAAACGGCCCGTCTCCTAGTCGTGCATGAAGTCTTGAACATCCTGGGGCAGCGGTTTCTCTTCGGGAATCTCGGTGATCACCGCTTCGGTGGTCAGCATCAAGCCGGCGATGCTGCCAGCGTTTTGCAGTGCTGAACGCGTAACCTTCACCGGGTCGACGATGCCTCGTTGCATCATGGCGCAGAACTCGCCCAGTTCCGCGTCGAACCCCCAGTCGCCCTCTCCCTTGCGCACCCCATCCAAGATCACCTCGCCGGGGTGGCCGGCGTTTTCCGAGATGAGGATCAGCGGAGCGCTGAGGGCTTGCTTGACCAACCGGACCCCCAAGGCTTCATCGTCGTCCAGGGTGCTTTCCATGTCATCCAGTACCTGCTCAGCCCGGACTATCGCCACGCCACCTCCGGGGACTATGCCCTCTTCCACGGCTGCTCGAGTAGCCGACAGGGCATCCTCGGTGCGGGACTTTCGCTCATGGATCTCAGGCTCGGTGGCCCCGCCCACCTTGATTACAGCCACTCCACCGACCAGGGAAGCCATTCGCTCTTGTAGCTTCTCCCGATCGTAATCGGAGGTGGTCTCTTCGATTTGCACCCGAAGCTGTTCGGCCCGTTCTTTGACTGCTTGTTCCGGCCCTCGTCCCTCGATAATGGTCGACTCGTCTTTCAAGGCAACCAAACGCCGGGCCGAGCCCAGGTGGGACAGCTCCACTCCGTCCAAACGCAGACCCACGTCGTTGCTGATCACGGTTGCGCCGGTCAATACAGCAATGTCTTCCAAGAGGGCCTTGCGGCGCTCCCCGAATCCCGGCGCTTTGATGGCGACGCAGTTCAAGGTGCCGCGCATTTTGTTCACGACCAAGGTGGACAGCGCTTCCCCGTCCACGTCTTCCGCGATTACCACCAGGGGGCGGCGGCCTCCTTCGATGATCATCTCCATGACAGGCACGATGTCGTTGGGAGTGCTTATCTTCTGGTCGGTGATCAAGAACAAGGGCTCTTCAAGCACGGTTTCCATGCGCTGGGCGTCGGTGACGAAATGGGGAGACAGGTAGCCCCGGTCGATGCGCACTCCCTCAACAAATTCCAGCTCGTCGTCGAGGATCTTGGACTCCTCGACGGTTATAACCCCTTCCCGGCCTACTTTATCCATGGCATCGGCGATCAGCTTGGCGATGGCTTCTTCGTGGGCGGAAAGAGCGGCGACTCGAAGAATTTGCTCTTTGTTATCGACCGGCACCGCCATTCGCTTCAACTCTTCTACCACAGCCTCCACGGCCTTATCGATGCCCGCCCTGAGGGATATTCCGCTGGCGCCGGCGGCCACGTTCTTGAACCCCTGGCGCACGATGGCCCGGGTCAGCACCACCGAGGTGGTGGTCCCGTCGCCAACTACGTCGTTGGTTTTGGAGGCGGCTTCTTTGACCAGTTGGGCTCCCATGTTCTCATAGGCGTCGGGCAATTCGACTTCTTTCGCGATGGTTACCCCGTCGCTGCAAACTATGGGCAATCCGAACGTGCGGCTTAGCAGAACGTTGCGGCCGCTGGGGCCCAGGGTAAGTCCAACCACCCGGCACAGTTCGTTTACGCCCCGCATGAGGCTGTTCCGGGCATCCTCTTCAAAGGTTAGCTGTTTATCAGCCATCTTTGTCTCCTGTGTAAGTCGTTAGCCTGACGCGGCGGGAATTCCGGTCTTGGAACTCTGATGGGCGCAAGTCTAACGCGTTTATTTCAGCGATACAAATATGCGATATCAGAGGCGGGTTGTCAACTGGACAGCGGCCGCCAGGGAGAGGCCGAGAACCCGCCGGAGGCCCCGTTTTTCAACCCGCTTTTCAATCGGGAATTGTAGTGGGGTCCAGGGGCGGACCAATCCTCATCACACCATCCTGGTCTTGGGCGTCACGGGCAAGCTGACCGATGGTGAGGGACAACATGGGATGAACCAAATCAGGCGCCAATTCTGCCAGGGGAATCAGCACGAAGGCTCGCTGGTGCAGTCGCGGGTGAGGGATCTGCAAGTCCGGCTGCTGCACGGTCTGATCCCCGTAAAGGAGTATGTCCAAGTCGATGATGCGGGGACCATACCTGGAGCTCGGTTCCCGGCCCATGTCGGCTTCCAATCCTTGCACAAAGCGCAAAAGCTCACTGGGCGACAACCCGGTCTCCACCTCCAGAACGCAGTTCAGAAACCGGGGCTGGTTGACGTACCCCCAAGGAGCCGTCTCGTAGATAGAGGAGGAACGTATCAGTTGTAGGTGGGCTAGGCGGGTTTCATCGCCCAGGCTGGGCGGATTTCGGTCCTGGCCGGGAGCGGTCAGCAGATGGGCCGCTCGTTTCAGGTTATCTTCCCGCGCGCCCAAGTTTGTGCCCAGTCCCAGATAAGCGGTCACCTTTTCCAACTGTTGGGCCTCCAGCCGCGCACGATGCTGTCGCTCATCCGGCACACTCGTACCATCTCTTTGACGTCGTGGACCCGGACAATGTCTGCGCCCCCGGCAATAGCCAGAGCCACCGTGGCTGCCGTCCCTTCCAGCCGCTGGTCCACGGGCAGGTCCAACACCAAGCCGATGGTTGACTTGCGGGAGGTGCCCACCAGCAGCGGATATCCCAGGGCCTTGAGCTCGGGCAACCGGCGCAAAACCTCCAGATTGTGGTCCGGGGTCTTGCCGAAGCCAATGCCAGGGTCCAGAACAATGTTGCCTTCCGGGACTCCGGCGCTGCGCGCCAGTTCCACACCGTCAGTGAGCCTGGCGCAGATGTCCGGCACCAGGTCGCGATACTTGCGGGTGCGCTGATTGTGCATCAGGACCAAAGGAGAGCCGGTTTCGGCAGCGACGGCGGCCAGCTCCGGGTCGGCCATCAGGCCCCACTGATCGTTGATGATACTGGCGCCGGCCTGTACCGCCATGCGGGCAACGGCTGGTTTGCAGGTGTCCACGCTGATGGGAAGGCTGACCCGGTCCGCCAAAGCTTCCAGGGCTGGAATCAGGCGCGTAATCTCCTGGTCAGCCGTGATGGGTTTTGAGCCCGGGCGGGTGGATTCGGCGCCCACGTCCAGAATGTCGGCGCCTTCCTCCTGGAAGCGCAGAGCCTGGTCCACGATGGCTACAATGTCCGACCCCAGACCGTCGCCGGAGAAGGAGTCGGGGGTTACGTTGATGATACCCATGACGTAGGTTCTGCGGCCCCAGATAATAGGCTCGCCCGAGGCTACGGTCATGTTCTCGAAAGACGTTGATCGTTGCATGGTGTTTTTCGTTAGGTCGCGATGTGGCTCGGCGTGGGCCGCCCCCGTCTGATCGATGGCACAATTCTAGCACCGGCCGCCTTTACCTTGCAGGGGCTATACCCGTCTGCTAGGATGAACCCAGAATCACCCCGTGCCCACCCGGAGAGGCTGTGACTGCAGACCGACGGTTGATTGACCAGAAACTGGACACCCTGGAGCAAATGCGCCAGGAGTCTTTAAAGGGTGGCGGGCAACAGCGCATAGACCAGCAACACAACCGGGGCAAGCTGACCGCGAGGGAGAGGCTTGCCCTGTTGATGGACGAAGGCACCTTCGAGGAACTGGACGCCTTCGTTACCCACCGGGCTACTGATTTTGGCTTGGCCGACCGGAAGTTCTTAGGCGACGCGGTGGTCACCGGCTACGGCCAGGTGGATGGGCGCCAAATATTCGTTTACGCCCAGGACTTCACAGTTTTCGGCGGGTCTCTGTCCGAAGTAGTGAGCCAGAAAATCTGCAAGGCCATGGACCTGGCGGCGAAAACCGGGTGTCCGATGGTAGGCTTAAACGACTCAGGAGGAGCCCGAATCCAGGAAGGCGCCCTCAGCCTGGCGGCCTACGGAGACATCTTCCTGCGCAATACCTTGTTCTCCGGGGTTGTGCCCCAGATTTCGGTAATCGTTGGACCGGCGGCGGGCGGCGCGGTCTACTCGCCGGCGATCACCGACTTCATCTTCATGGTCAGGGGCACCAGCCAGATGTACATCACCGGGCCCGACGTGATCAAAGCCGTCACCGGCGAAGATGTCACCCATGAAGAATTGGGCGGGGCCGAGTCCCACGCCACCCGTAGCGGCGTGGCCCAATTCGTCTACGATAGCGAAGAGGAGTGCCTGGCAGGAGTGCGCCGGTTGCTGGGATTCCTTCCGGGCAACAACCTGGAAGACCCGCCGGCGGCGTTCACCGGCGATTCGCCGACCCGGTCAGACCCAGAGCTACGCTACCTGGTGCCCGACGATTCCAACCGTCCCTACGACATGCGCGACGTCATTGACCGCATCGTGGACGACCAAGACTTCATGGAGGTCCACCAGAGCTTTGCGCCCAACGTGGTGGTGGGCTTCGGCCGGTTCAACAACCGTTCCGTGGGCATCGTGGGCAACCAGCCCGATTACCTGGCCGGTGTACTGGACATCGACGCCTCCTCCAAAGCAGCCCGGTTCGTCCGTTTTTGCGACTGCTTCAACATCCCCTTGGTTACGCTGGTGGACGTGCCTGGGTTCATGCCCGGAGTGGAGCAGGAGCATGGGGGGATCATTCGCCATGGGGCCAAGCTTATCTATGCCTACGCCGAGGCCACGGTGCCCAAAATAT
>JADFFS010000204.1 GCA_022568195.1 Chloroflexota bacterium
TGGAGCTATCTACAGACATGACCGTAGTGAATCCAACTGAACCCGTTGGTTAAGAGTCACCTGAAGGACCTCGTTTCCGATACCGGGGTACTATATGGGCAAAGTGGGCTCGCTGCGCTCCGCAGGAAGGTCGATCTGGAAGCAGTTGGCGTTGAAAGCCAGCAGAGCATAATAGCCCATGAGGTTGGTCAGGTTGGTCAACCCATGGGCGCCGAACTGCTGCAGAGCTGCCTGAAAGGTCGCGTCGCTGACCCGGTGGGTGCGGTAGAACTCCCGGCCGTAGTTGATCACCGCAGCTTCATCCTCGGGGATGTTGGGCAGGTCTTTTTTGTCGCGCATGGCATCCACCAGGGCATCGCTGAGACCGGCCTGACGTCCGGCAGCCGCGTGGGCATTCCAGATGTACTGGCAGTCCAGCTCCCTGGCGGTGGTCAACATTGCCAATTCTTGAATCTTGGCGGGTAGACCAGACCCCTGGCGGAGGTACGCCGACAGGTGATTGGTCCGCTTGGCCACCTCCGGACTGTTCAGAGTCACCGAACCGGGCCCGCCTGTCGGTATGCCACCCCTCTCTTTCACCACCTCGTCAAAGAGGTCCCGGTATTTTTCGGGGACGCTTTCTCTGGTCGGGGCGGGTAATCTTGCCATGACAGCCTCCTATCGAGTCTCTGGGTTTTCGGAGTGAGAACGGTTTCTGTCCCGCACATCTCTGGGCGGTGGACTAACGGTACCGGCGGGGTGCCTGGTTGTCAATCGTGGACTTGCTGCGTTCAGTCGACCTGGGGGCTTCCACCGCCGATTAAGCAGCGCCGGTGATGGGCTGGGTCCTGGGCATAAGAATCCCGGCCAGCAGTAGCGACAATGCAGCCACCGCGCAGATGTAAAAACCTGGCAAGAAAGAGCCGGTCAGGTCTCTGATGAACCCAACCACGATGGGCGAAAGGAACATCCCAAAGCCACTCACGGTGATCAGGGATCCCCAAACCAAGGCAACACCCTTGGGGTCCCTTCCCACCAGATCCATAGTCATGGAGAGCAGCGTTGGCACGTAGAGCCAGGAGCCGATACCCACCAGGATTATCGAGGCGTAAACTGCTGCAGTGTTACTCAAACCAAAAGCCCCAACCCCGCCAACCACCACCAGCAGCCCAGGCGCTATCAGAAAGGCCCTGGCGGAACCGAAGCGCAGGGGCAAGAACCCTCCTAGCAACACCGCGAAAACACCGACCGTCGGCAGCAATCCGGCAACGAACCCGGCCCGGGCCGGGGACATAGCCCGCACTTCCGCGTAGAAGGTAGGCAGCCATGCGCTCAGGGCCGTGTACTGAATCAGAACGCCGGCATCGGCGGCCAGTAATAACAGAATCGCCTTGTTGCTGATTATCGCGCGCACGTCGCTGAAGGATATTGTTGTGAGTGCATGGGTGGTTTCTCCGGGCGCTTTGCCTGCCAGCAACCAGGCAACTGCTCCAATTACACCTGACGACCCGTAGATTCCCAGGGCGAATTGCCAGCCTACCAAGCCGGCTAAGGGCGCCGCCGTGGACACGGATAGGGCGATGCCTAGACTCAGCGCTGCTGTATTGAGGCCGTTCATGATCAGCACTTCTCTGGGCCGGAACCACTGCAACAACAACGGGCCAGAGGCGGTAAACACCAAGGCGATTCCCAGGCCATACGCCAGCCGCAGAGCCATCAGGGTTAGGTAGTTCGGCGCCACCGCCGATAGGGCCGCCAGGCCCATCAAAAACCAGGCAACTATGAAGGCCCGGCGCAGCCCCAGCTTGACCGTCACGATTCCCCCCGGCAAGCCGAACCCGGCGGCTACCAAGGGCACCAGGGCGACCAGTAATCCGGCGGTGGTCAGGTTGATGTCGTAATCTTGAATTATCGGCAGGAGGATCGGCGCGACGGCAAACAGGTTGACGCCGACGGTCAGGTGGGCGGCCAGCAGTAGCGCCGCGATCACGAACCGGTAACGGCTTTGATGCAGTAGGTCAACGGCCTTGCTCCCCGAAGCCGGAATGCTCATCGGGCAGCGTCCCATGGACAGGGCAGCAGGCGCCTCAAGGCTGTAGGCCGGGACGAAATCGGCTGGTTGCCTCGTCTCCGGTCCGCGGGTACAGCGAATCGGAGACAGGGACTCGTGGTCCTTCTGGGGTATAGCTGTTGCACGATAGTCGTTGGACCCTTTCTTAGGATTTACGCGCTTCGCTGAAGGCGTTGGTCCTTCCGCGGAAGGATCTCCGCACGATACTAACATCTCGCGGGACCCAGGGTTGGTCCTTCGGGGGAAGGATGGCTACCTCTTTTATCATCCCCAATATCACTAGTTGGGGTGATTTCGGAATCGCTTCGGGGCGGCATACTGAGCGTAGCCGATTTAGAGAGGGCGTAAATGTGGGACCGGGTAACAGTTGTTTAGCCGAATAACCCACATCAGGAGGACCAGCCAACACTGGCCTGGTACGGTGCGCTCTTAATCCTGGAATCCGAGGGACCCGGACACGATACGGGCGAGGCGCGAGGTGATACATGGTTGAATTGCGTTTGAAGCCGGTAGCCTACGATGCCATTGGAGGGCGTCCAAAGCGGGCACGAGGCGGTGTGGTGGAGGTGGATGCTCAGCCAGAATTGGTTTCTGGGCTGGCTACCTCTTTGTCCAAACTGGGGTTGGGGGACGCAGACCTGTCGGATCTGATTTCCCTGTTGCAAGGTTCCCGCAGTAACGGCCACGCCGAGGTGGCGTCACGTGAAGAACTGCTGGAAGCGTTCAGCGGAGAGGACTTAACAAGGGGTGTGAAGGCGGGACATCCTGCCTCAAGCTCAAAATCATCTTCAGTGACGGACGTGGGTTCCCCAAAGAAGTCCATTACCCTCTTTGTGGCCGAAGAGCAGCAGATCCTGAGAGAAGCTTATCAGTCCGTATTTCGCGACCATGGCGATATCGAAATACTGGGCTCTACCCACGATACTTCCGTGGAATCCCTGGTTAAGGTTGCAACGTCTATCAAGCCGGATGTGCTGTTGTTGGGTGTCAAGGCGGTACAACCCCAAACCGTGGAGATGCTGGCAACCCTTCGAGAGGCTTGTCCCCGGTTGGCTCTGGTGTTGTTGTTCGCTTACTTCGACGGCAATGGTATCAAGGGGTTGAGGGAGTTCTCCAGGGGTGCGACAGCCGGGTGTGCTTATCTTCTCAAGCACACAATCGATACCATCGAGCAATTAGGTCAGGTGATAATATCGGTGGCGGAACAGCGAATTATCGTTGATCCAATGGTGATGGAGGAGCTAATCAGGACCGATGATTCCCGTGCCGGCTTTATGCAGGACCTGTCCCCTAAGGAGTTGGAGGTGTTGGGCTGGCTGTCCCGTGGCTATCGTAACGACACCATTGCCGGCCTGCTTTCCAGAGATGTGAAGACTATTGAAAGGCATATCAATAACATCTACAGCAAGCTTAGCAACGACCTGCTGGAGGATCCGGTCCAGTCCATGCATCCCAGGGTGCGGGCGGTGTTGATGTACCTGAAGGCCACCGGCCTGCTGTCGGCGGACAAACTTGGAGTAGAGTGAGGTGCGGGTGTAGTTCGAGTGAAGTTCGGTTGACAAGTGGGTGGAACGGCGCAGCCCCTTAAGCGAGGGTCTCGCGCGCCGGAAGGGTAAAAGGTGTTAGAAGCACGGGGCGGGCCGGCGCCGCGGTCCGATATTGGATACACGTGAGGCTCCTGGAATTTCCGGGAGCCTCTTTCTTGTCGCCTTTTACCGGTCTGCCCCAAGGTGCTTGGAATTTGGCTCCATGACGCTGTGCGGGTTAATCCCCGAGATAATGGGGGTGACCACCACGGGCACAGCAGGTCTACCCGCTTGTTGAGACAGGCGGAATCCAGCATCCTGTGTATACGAACCACCGGTACGAAGTCTCACGTTGTTGGCCCGAAGGTGGACACCAGCCATAATTTAGGGCTGGGGCTGCCGCGTGGACAGCATACAGACGTGGAGGATGGTGATGAGGATGTATGTGTTGAATTTCCGGTGGCGCGTCTTGCGGCATGGGCCCGGTGTGCCTGATATGACGGAAGACCTGGGCCGCCCTTTTGGTTTGAAGGATTATTGTCGAGGACGTTAACTAATGACGAATGGTAACGACGGGAGCAACGGCCACATGGCCCGCAATGGGGTCAATGGCGCATCATTCGACGCGTTGATCGAGCATCCCGGATTGATTTCTTATTTGACCTCCCTGGGACTGGACAATGCCGAGCTAACCGAGCTGAGCCATCTTCTACGCACCGGCAAAGACGAGGAACTGGTTAGGGTAATACGCGGTATGGGGGCCAAAGTCCCAGTCCGGGACCTCGAACAATGGGACGTCGATACCGGCCACCGAACCATCAAACTATACATGGTGGAGGAGCAGCAGATTCTCCGGGAGGTCTATCAGTCCTTCTTCAGCACCCATCCGGTCATCAAGTTGATGAAGGCATCGGGAGATACTTCCGAGGACGCTCTTAAAAAGGCCATGGTGCAACTGAAGCCCGATGTCACCATGTTAGGGGTCAGGACCTTGGGGATCCGCGCCGTGGATAGTCTGGAGGCAATCCGGGAAGCCAGCGCCGAAGTGGGACTGGTCCTGACTTTTGCCGCCTATGATGCTCCCGGCATTAAGGCATTGAGGGAATTTTCGATGGACTCGCCTGCCGGGTGCGCTTACCTGCTCAAGCACACCATCGACAGCGTTGACCAGTTGGCCCAGGTGATTTACTCGGTGGTCCAGGGGAGAATTATCGTCGATCCGTCGGTGATGGACGCATTGATCAGCACGGGAGATTCCTATGGCGTTCCCTTGAGCCGCTTGTCTCCCGAGGACACGGAGATGTTGGGCCGCCCCGAAGGCATCGGGGCCCACCGTCCGGTAGATACTCCGGCGCCCCAGGACAGGGACGCCATTCAGACATGTTTCAACGACGTCTACGCGGAGCTGAAAGGGGTAGGCGACGCTCTGGACCCCGCGGTACGGGCGGCGCTTATTTGTCTCGCCGCCGCATCCATACTGGCCCAGGTCAAACCGAACGATGAATAGACCCTCGACCTAATCTCTGCTGGACGCTTTGTTGATTAAAGCAGCAAGGTATCCAGCCCCGAATCCGTTGTCGATGTTGACCACGCCGATGCCCGGGGAGCAACTGTTCAGCATCGCCAGTAGCGCTGCCAGGCCCTCGAAGCTGGAGCCGTAACCAATGCTGGTAGGTACGGCGATTACAGGAACCTTGACCAGTCCACCCACCACCGAGGGCAGCGCTCCCTCCATTCCGGCCACCACCACGATCACCCTGGCTCTCTCCAGTGCCTCCCGTTGGTCCAGCAGCCGGTGGATTCCGGCCACCCCCACGTCGTAGACCGTTTCTACCCCGCAGCCCATCAGTTCCGCCGTGACCGATGCCTCCATTGCAACCGGCAAATCGGCGGTCCCGGCGCAAGCCACCAGCACCCCGGGGATGCACTCCCGCTGGCTGCGCCGGTCCACGACTACCAATCTGGCCGATTCATGGTGGATCGCATCCGGGGCGTTGGTCAGCACCGCCTGGAAGGCCTCGGGTCCGGCCCTGGTGACCAGGAGTACGTCCGACTGCTGTAGCACCGCCTCGGCGATGGAAGCAAGCTGTTGGGGGGACTTGCCCTCGCCATAGATCACCTCCGGGAAACCCTTGCGGATGGCCCTATGGTGGTCGACTTTGGCGAAGTCCAGGTCTTGATAAGGCAGGTCCCGCAGCAATTTGAGGGTGTCCTCCAGGGTGAGGCCATCCTCCCTGAAACGTTGCAGGACCTCGCGCAAGCGGGTTTCGTCGATGAGGCTCCTCCTTGGCGTATTACAAGGTTTTTTGGGCTGGTATGTAGGAACTGACCCCGGCGCCGCCCAACTCCGAGGGCGCCAGCGGGTATGCTGTGCGCCGTAACGTACACGGTGGCATTGAGAGTGTCAAGAAAGCCGCTTGCCACCTGGCCCGGCCCGGAATAGAATGCCAATTATCCTGGCAACCAACCGCAGAAAGGGCATGCACAATGGCCAGTGAGCGCGTT
>JADFFS010000038.1 GCA_022568195.1 Chloroflexota bacterium
ACCTCCAGCTGACCAGCCAGGATCTGATCGCCGAAGGTGATAAGGTGGCCGCCCACTACGTCTTGAGGGGTACCCATCAAAATCAGCTCTTCGGTATCCCACCCTCCGGCCGCCAAGTCACTTTCAGTACGGTTATCATCTTCCGCATGTCAGGTGGCAAAATAGTAGAGCAGTGGGGACTGGATGACCTGAGGCAGCAACTGGCGGCGGGTTAGCAACAGAGTGTCGCTGGCATTGAGCCACGGAGATCCAGGGGGCAAACCGGGAGGATGCAGGGATGGATTTGACGGCAGAGGAAGTCGAAAGATTTTCGGGGTACCAGGGCGCTTGCTTGGTGTGTAGTCTGCCCGGCTCCGTGGGTTCCGGAGACGACCCGGTGGCCATGTGGAGCATCACCGCCCCGGCGAATACCAGCCGGCGAGACGGTACCCACCTGGAGTTCATCTGCCAGGACCGGGACAAATGCCGCCGCCACAAGATCGAGCGGCTCTGGGACCGAAACTGAAAGGCGTACCAGCCTCTAGTCCCGCGCGCCGGGCTAGAGCAGCTGGTCCCAATGTCCGTCCGGATCGTCGAAATAAATGCAGCGGTTGTCGCCGGGCCGTCCCGTCACCTTGTGCCCATTGGCTTCCAAGTGTGCCTTGACCTCTTCGTAACTACCCGAATCCAAGCGTAGAGCGATGTGGTTAAGGTCCTCCCGTGGCTTGATCGGGCTCCCTTGGTCGACCTGAAACAGGGCTATCTGCTGTTCGCCTCACCAGAGAAACGACTACCACGAATCTTCGTGGTTTACCGTCATGCCCAGCAGGTCGATCTAAAACCGCTTGGAACGCTCCAGGTCGGTGACGTGTAACACTGCGTGGTCTATCCCCACCGTCTTTATTCCGGTCTTCAGCATTTCCGTCCTCCTATAGCCCCGTTCTATTGGATTCAAATGCGCTTAGTTGGTTACCTATAGGCTAGGCGACACAGGAAATAATACGCCCGGTTGCTTCAACCACAACCGGATTGAAGGCATCGATTTTTGGTCGAAAGTTTAAATTTTACCCAAAGTCGGCTTCAAAACTCGTTGACATAGCTATTGAAAGACCGATAAGTTCTGCTTGCAATACTATGTCAAGTTATGACAGCTTGGGACCTCAGGAGGATGTGTGATGTTAACCCGACAAGAGTACGGTACCGTGGCCGTGGAGGAGCGTGCAATCCCTGATTGCCGTCACCATTGGATTATTGAGGCTGCGAACGGCCCGATCAGCCAGGGTGAATGCCAGAACTGCCACGAGATACGTGAGTTTAGCAACTCCATCATCGAGGCGGAGCGGGACTACTAGAACACTGCGGACGCCCCCAATATAGTTTTATCAGCAGCAAAAGGAAGTTCGCCACAACGGTGACCGGCCCCGGGTCGTAAATGAGGCCTAGCGCCGGCCGGCCGCATGGGCGTTCCAGGGCCACACGAAAGGGGAGGTAGTTGAAGATGCGGGTACTATGGATCGGTTTCGGACAAGCCGGTGGAAAAATTGCCGACACCATGATGGGAATCAACAACAAGCTCTATTCCGCTTTAGCGATAAATACGGAACAAGCAGACCTGGTAGGTCTGGACAGGATTCGCGACAAAGTGTTGATCGGACGCTACCTTCTCAAGGGTAGAGGTGTGGGCGCCGACATCGATCTGGCGGCCAACATTGCCGAGAAAGCCCTTTCCCAAGTGATGGACCGCATCGACCTCTTGGTCAGGAGGCACGATCCCGAAGTTTTCTGGATCTGTGCCGGCTTGGCCGGGGGTACCGGAGCCGGCGGGTCCTTTGTGTTGGCCAACGAGCTAAAGCGAATCTACAAAAACACGCCGGTCTACGGCATGGGTATCATCCCGTCGGTTTCCGGCATGCCTTCGGACAAAGAGGCCTTGACCCTCTCCAACACAGTCAAAAGCTTCGAGTTGTGGAGCCACTACTTCAACAACATCCTGCTGGTGGATAACCAGCAGTACGAGCAACAACACGTCAGCCGGGAATCTATGGAACACTGGTACCACAGGGTCAACTACAACCTGGCTCTCACCCTTACCACCTTGCTGAGCGCCGGTGAAATCAGACCTTCTCCTCAAGAAGTCTTCAGCTCATCTGAGATCATCGCCACCATGGGCATGATCGGTGACATCTCGACCATTGGACATTGCGCCGAGGAAATCAAGCTGAAGTCCCGTTTCTGGCGAGGGGGAATGGACCCGGGCACCCACGAGCTGGAAAGCATCATCGAACGTAGTGTGGAGCGGAGTGCATTGACTTTCCCTTGCGACGTCAGCGGCGCCAGGTCCGCCGCACTCATCGTGAAGGGCAGGCCCAAGCATCTGTTTACCCAGGCCATTTCCGTCGGGAAGTCACGCCTCGAGCAACTGACCACCGTGGGCAAGGTCAGGTACGGCGATTATCCCGACCGAAACAGCAAATATCTGTCGGCCATAACCCTCGTCTCCGGCATCACAGACTTCAGCAGGCTGGAGCAGATGAAGCGCAGGGTGGCGGAACTGGGCTCGGAGTCACCGGCCCCGGAGCAAACCTATACCGACGGCGTTCAGGAGCCAGCCGCCGTCTGATCTCCACCCTTGGATAGCCTTCCGGATTAATCACCACAGAAAGGCCCCTGGCACATGCCGGGGGCCTTTAATTTCGCGTCAAGGGCCTCTACCGGGTTGGTAGTATAATCACGCTGCCCTGGGGAACCTACCGGCAGGTGGACTCCCATGAACGTGATCCTGATTGGGGCCGGGCGCGGCAGCCGTTTGATGCCCCTGACCGAGAACCAGCCCAAGTGTTTCACACCCATTGCCGGCAAGCGCATATTGGACTGGACCCTGGACGCCTTCAGGCAGAACGGTCTGGACCATTTCGTGTTCATCGGCGGCTACTTGATCCAACAGGTAGAAAAGGAATACCCCAGCTTCCATCTGATAGAAAACACCGGTTGGGAGCGCAACAACATCCTGTTCTCCTTGCTGCACGCCCGTGACCGGATGGCACAGGGATTCTATGCCACCTACACCGATACCCTGTTCCAGCCCGATGCGGTTTCCCGCCTCAAGGATTCCCCCGGGGACATTACAGTGGTCATGGACACCCGGTGGCGAGAGCGTTACCGCTTCCGGTCGCAACACCCCGAGAAGGACGCCGAGAAAATGGTGACCGATGGCAGCCGGGTCACCAGGATGTCTCGCGAAATTCCACCGCCGGAAGCCTCTGGGGAGTTCACCGGCGTCCTGCGGATGACCCAGGCGGGGGCCACCCGGTTCCTCGAATATTACGACAAGCTTTACCGGCAACTGGCCGATGATGGCGTTTTCGCCGACGGGCGTCCGTTTCGGATGGCCTACCTGTTACATCAGCTAGACCTGATGATCCAAGACGGGATCGAGGTTCACTGCGTGCCGGTGCCCGGCGACTACCACGAAATAGACACTGTGGAAGACTATCACCTGGCCAGCAAGGATTGGGCCAGATTCGCCCGAGCTTAAGCGCCTTGGCCGGTGAGTAATGGTAGACCATCTGTTCCCCACCACCGTGGTTGGCTCCATGCCACGGCCCCAGTACATCAAAGACCTGGTCGAAGCCTCGCCCACCACCGGGTCGTCCAACCAAGATTTCCAACGCTTGATGGACGGCGCGGTACCCTACGTCGCCCAAATGCAGGAGCTGGCTGGGATCGACATCATCTCTGACGGGGAGTGGCGGCGAAAGTCCTACATCGGGGTGATCGCCGACATCTGCACTGGATTTGATGTCTCCATCAGGGAAGTCAATGGGCAGCGCCAGACCTGGCACGTGGTCACCGAGAAAATCGAAACCGCCAATCCGGGGTTGCTGGCCCGGGAGGCCGCATTTCTCAAGGCCCACACTACAGCCGAAGTTAAAGTGGCCCTGCCTTCACCCTACCTTCTGGGGGAGCGGATGTGGGACCCGGAGCTATCCAGCAAGGCCTACCCCTCAAAGCGACACTTCACCGAAGCATTGGTGCCTGTGCTGCGCCGGGAGTTGATCGCCCTACGGGATGAAGGCGTGGCCATGGCCCAGTTCGACGATCCTCACCTGTGCCTGCTGGTCGACCCCAAGGTCCGGGCAACCTACGCTGATCCAGAGGCAGAGATGGATTGCTGCGTGGACATGCTGAACGAAATCGTGGCAGGGGTCGACGGAATAACGGTGGCCCTTCATCTTTGCAGGAGAAACCGAGGCCGCGCCGGATGGGTCGGCGAGGGAGGATATGAGCCCATTATACCGGCGCTGAGGAAGCTGAACTTTAACATGGTGATGCTGGAGTTCGCCATGCCCGCCGCCGGGGACAAGAAGGTTTTGAGTGATTTACCCGAGGAGATGAAAATTGGCCTGGGCTGTGTCGACTGCCGGAGCCCCCACATCGACACACCAGAAGAAATCGTGCAGCGGGTCAAACAGGCCTTGGAGTTCGTCGCGCCGGAGCGGATCACGCTCCACCCTGACTGCGGATTCGCTCCGGGCAGCGCCGCCGACATCCCCATGGACGAGGCTTATCTCAAGCTGCGCAACGAGGCTCTGGCGGCCCGGCTGCTAAGGGAGGAATACGGCTGATGGCGTCTTGGTATCGAGGCAACATCCACACCCACTCCAACGCCGGTGGACCCAGGATCGGATACCCCAACGGTGACCCGGCCGCCGACTCGGACCCCTTCACAGTCACCCGTTGGTACCGGACCCACGGGTACGATTTTCTCGTGCTCACCGACCACAACCACCGCACATTGCTGGAGTACGCGGCCGGGCAGCGCCGTTTTCGCAAACCCTTGATGATACCTGGGGAAGAGGTTTCCCTGCGAGTCCACAACGGGACCAAGGCGGTCCATCTGGGGGCCATTGGCATCTCCCGTCTGGTGGAGCCCATCGACGCCGTTGACGTTGTGCCGACCCTGCAAGCCAACGTGGACGCAATAATCGAGGCGGGGGGCATCGCCGCCATCAATCACCCCAACTTCAGCTGGGCTTTCGACCATGTTGAGATTTCCCAGGTCCGGGGCGCCCACCTATTGGAGATATACAACGGACATCCTCAGGTGAACGTCTACGGCGCAGGAGGCAAGCCCAGCTATGAGGAGATCTGGGACAAGGTGCTGAGCTCCGGGTTGCCCATCTGGGGCGTGGCCACCGACGACTCACACCAGTTCAAGGGAGAGTTTAGTCCGGCGCGGATCAACCCCGGGCGCGGCTGGGTGATGGTGCGGGCCGATGGGCTGGACCAGGACTCGATCATGGACGGACTGCAATCGGGCCAGTTCTACGCCTCCACCGGCGTGACTCTACCGGAGTTGGAGCAGGGGCCGGAAGGAATCAAGCTGAGGATCGCCGAAGACGGCGACTTTATGTACACCACCAGGTTCGTCGGGAAAGACGGCGTGACGCTGAAAGTTGTTTTTGGGCTGGAAGCCGAATATCAGCCAAGGGGCGATGAGGGATACTTCCGAGCGACTGTCACGTGCACCAACGGCGGCAGCGCCTGGACTCAGCCTGTTTTCTTGAGCTAGGCTGGCCCCCAGATTCATCAGCCCCTAGTTTGACCTGGGCCAGAGATGCCCATAAGATATTATCCATCGGCAACCGCAGACACCGGGCCGGTTGGGTTACAGGCTGTGGCGTACCGCTGGCCGGGTTAATTCCCCGGCTAGACTTTGGACGGAGTAAGGAGTGGGATATGGTCACCAATCTCGGGCACGTTGGAATAATTTGCGACGACTTTTTGAAGATGCGGGATTTTTATACCCGGGTCATGGGACTGACCGTCACCGACGAATCTCCGGAGCGTTCCAGTTGCTTCCTTAGCGCCGACCCGGAAAACGAGCATCACGAGCTGGCCCTGGGACAGTCCAGAGGCGCGGACCACCCCGACGGTCCCCGGCCGAAAACCCAGGGAGTGGGCCAGATCTCCTTTATTGTGGAGAGCATGGACGCCTTGAGGGAGCTATACGGCCGGATCAAGAAAGATGGGAGGCGCATAGACAACGTGGTTACCCACGGCATCTCCTGCAGCGTCTACTTCTTCGACCCCGAGGACAACCGCATCGAGATTTACTACAAGACCGGCTACATAGTGAAGCAGGGATTCAGCCGGCCCATAGACCTGGAGAACCAGTCCAACGAGGAGATCCTGGCATTTTCCAAGGCCTTCGAGGCAAGCGAGGGCCCCTTCCAAGGCGCCAAGCTGCCGGTGGCTTCTGCGGACTAAGGATAGGTTTACATGCAGAAAAGTGAAATCCGGCTGACTGAGCTCACTCACACCGCCGGTTGAGCCGGCAAGCTAAGTATGGAGGACCTGGTCCAGGTCCTGAGCAAGCTCCCCCATATCAGCCACCCCGACCTGCTGGTGGGCAACGGGGACGACGCCGCGGTCTACCGCATCAATGACCAAACCGCGTTGATCTTGACGGTGGATTTCTTTACGCCCATCACCGACGACCCCTACGAGTTCGGCTTGATCGCGGCGGCCAACTCCCTCAGCGATGTCTACGCCATGGGTGGCAAGCCGTTGCTGGCGATGAACGTGGTGGGGTTCCCGGCCGACCTGGCCCGAGACATGCTGGGCGACGTGCTGAGGGGAGGCTACGACAAGGCCGCGGAAGCCGGCTGCATGATCGTCGGCGGTCACACCGTGGACGACCCCGAGCCCAAGTACGGCCTGTCCGTCGTCGGCGTGGTGGAGCCTGGCAAGCAGGTGACCAACGCCGGCGCCCAACCGGGAGACATCTTGGTCCTGACCAAGCCTTTGGGCACCGGAATCATCACCACCGGGTGCAAGCAAGGTAAGACCCCGGACGACGTTTTGAAAGGGGCGGTGGCCAACATGGCCATGTTGAACCAAAGCGCCGCCGAAGCCATGATGAAGGTGGGCGTGAACGCCTGCACGGACATAACAGGGTTTGGCCTGATGGGCCACTTGCGTTCAATGGTCCGGGGCAGCCACGTGGGTGCCCGCGTCCATTTCGGGCCGGTGCCGGTGCTTCCAGGTACCTGGGACCTGCTGGAGCAAGGTGTGGCCCCAGGGGGAACTCACCGGAACCTGCAGGCAGTTGCCGACACCGCTGTGTGGCACCCGGAATTGACGGACCAGCAGCAGCTTCTCCTGTGCGACGCCCAGACCTCGGGGGGCCTGCTGATATCGGTGCCGGCCCACAAAGTCGACGCCCTGGTGTCCGAACTGGTAGCTGCGGGGACTCCCAGCGCCGACATCATCGGAGAGATCACCCAGGGGCCCGAAGGCCAGATCGAGGTGGTTCCATGAGGCCCGGATAACACGGCGCGCCCCGGAAACCCGCGTCCCAAAACAGGGTATCCGGCCTGGGTATCCTCATAGAAACAGAGGTATTTCTTGAAACGCCCCGACCAGATTAAGAACGCTCCCGACCAGGCTATGGGTGACCGGGTGCCTCCGGGGCAGTTTCTTTCAAAGAAATTCCCGGTACTCACCTACGGCTCCACACCCAAAGTCGACCTCGCCACCTGGAAAATCCGGGTCTTTGGCTTGGTTGAGCACGAGGTTGAGCTGACCTGGGAGCAGTTCAAGGCCCTGCAATGGACCACCGTTACGGCGGACTTTCACTGTGTTACCCAGTGGAGTTCTTTGGACAACACCTGGGAAGGGGCCACCTTATCCAGCTTGGTTTCCCTGGCCGGGGTCCAGCCCCAGGCCAGGTTTGTTATGGCCCATTGCTTTGGTGGATACACCACAAACCTTCCTCTGGACCTGGCGCTGGACGAAGGACTGCTGGCCCATAAGCAAAACGGCCGGGAGTTAGGAGAAGGACACGGGTGGCCCCTTAGGCTGATTGTACCCAGCCGCTACGGTTGGAAAAGCGCCAAGTGGGTCAACGCAATCGAGTTCATGGCCGAGGATGCCCCGGGCTTCTGGGAGCAACGTGGCTACAACAACAACGCCGACCCCTGGAAAGAAGAGCGGTTCTGGCCCGAGTTAACCCGCTAGTCGCTTCTAGACAGACTCCCCGTAAATGGGACGCCCGGCAAGGGGTCCGTTGGAAGCTGCCAGGCAGATCAGCGTCTCTGCGTCTTCCAGCCGTTCTGACGTTTGCGATGGGACATTAAGCCGCTCTCCGCGCCTCCTCCTCGCCTATGATGGGGAGTGGCTGGGCTGGGGGCTGGGGCTCCTCAACGTCCTTGAGGTAGCCGCACTGCATACAACTCAGGTATTTCCCAAAGATATCCTCGCCCAGATACAGGTCGCCTCGGCATTTTGGACAGACTTTGAACTTGATCATCACAACTCACCTCTACACAAGGTGCGCTGGTTACCAACCGTAACCCAATTCGCATTAGACACCTTGACACGGACCGTATCAACCCATATCATACGTCTATACACGAATCGCCGGGTGATAAGGGGCGGTAGGCCGGGCATCAGGGGTGGAACATCTGGCGATCGTTCCCCTTGCATCCTACATATACGAATCAACCTTGTTACCGGATTCGTCGCACGGGACCCTGAAAGCGGCGGGATACTGAGAGATAGAGCCGGATAGTAGCCTATCAACCAGGGACCGCTAGCAGTTTGCTCAACCGTTCATCAGGTTAGCAACGGGCGCTGTGGCAAGAGCCATCGGGAGCAGGTCATGCAACAAAGGACCAGAACACGCCTGGAGGAAAAACCAAAAATGCCGGCGCACCCTCCTCCGGTACGCCCGGACCATGTCTCCCTGGCCAGGACCAAGGCGGCTGAGACCACCGGAAGCCCTGGGACCACGGAGAGAATGGAAGACCAGGTTACCCAGATGGAGGGCGTCTACATCATCAGCGTGGCCGCCCGTATCCTGGACATCCACCCCCAGACCCTTCGTAAATATGAAAAGCTGGGGCTGATCAACCCGGGGCGAACCCTGGGCATGTTGCGCCTCTATTCCCGGGAGGATATTCGCAAGGTCCGGTTGATCCGGCATTTGGCGGGCAACCTGGGGCTGAACCTGGCCGGGGTGGAGTTTGCCCTGGGTATGGTCGACAACCTGTTACGCTTGACCCAGCGCATGGAAGCGGCGGCCGAGGGCAGCCACCTCGAGCACGTCATTGAACAGGAAATGGCCGCCCTGTTCCGGGCCATGCACCTGCCCCTGGAGGACTAGGCTTCGACACTAATGCTGGAAGGTTTGCCACAGAGCCATCCGCCCAGTTAATAGCGTAAGTAATACGGTAAGCTGCTTATGACCAACAAAGACAAATATGACAACGATGAGCTGACACCGGAGCAAGCTACCGAGACCCAGGAGCCGGTGAACAAGCACAGCCATCTGCCTCTTGAGGAGCAGGTAGCTGCCCTAGGCGAGGAACTGGCGGGGGCCCAGGTAGAGGTCAGCCAGAACCTGGATTTGGCCCAAAGGGCCCAGGCAGAGCTTGCCAACTTCCGGAAACGTACCGACGAGGAGCGTATATCCCTGGGCAAGTACTCCAACAGCCGGCTGATAACCAAGCTGTTGCCGGTCAAGGAGGATTTGGATCTTGCCCTGTCTCACATACCGGAATCCGCGCCCAACGATTCCTGGCTGGAGGGCATCAAACTCATCCAGCGGAAGTTGAACAGTTTCCTGGAGTCCGAGGGAGTGGCGGAGATCGACGGCATTGGAGCCATCTTCAACCCAATGGAACATGAAGCGGTGGGAACCGAGGACAGCACCAAACATCCCGCGGGTCAGGTCATACAGGTTGTACGGGCCGGATACCGCCTCCACGACCGCGTGATCCAACCGGCCCAGGTGATAGTGGCCCGCGAGCCACAAGGCGAAGACCAATCAACTTCTTCCCCCGAATCAAAGGAGACCGAAGATGAGTAAAGTCCTGGGCATTGATCTGGGAACCACCAACTCGGTGGCGGCGGTGATCGAAGCCGGCGAACCCGAGATTGTCGAAAACGCCGAGGGAGCCCGGATAACGCCTTCGGTTGTGGCCGTTAACACCAAATCCGGGGAACGCTACGTGGGCCAGATTGCCAAACGACAGGCCGTGACCAACCCAGAGAACACCCTGTTCTCCGTGAAACGGTTGATGGGCCGCAAGTTCGACGACCCGGAGATCCAGGCGGCGATGAAAAAGCTGCCCTACAAGATCATCAAGGGCGCCGACGGCAACGCCGAAGTCGAAATGGCCGGCCAGGGTTACGCGCCGCCCCAAATCTCATCGTTTATCCTCCAGAAAATCAAGCAAGACGCCGAAGCCAAGCTGGGTGAAACCATAACCCAGGCCGTTATCACGGTGCCCGCCTACTTCAACGACGCCCAGCGCCAGGCCACCAAGGACGCCGGCACCATCGCCGGCCTGGAGGTGCTGCGAATAATCAACGAGCCCACCGCCTCTTCCTTGGCCTACGGCATGGACAAGGGCAAGGCGGACGCCACCATCGCCGTATTTGACCTGGGGGGAGGGACCTTCGACATCACCATCCTCCAATTGGGCGACGGTGTCTTCGAGGTAAAGTCCACCAACGGCGACACTTACCTGGGGGGCGACGACTTCGACCAGGAGGTCCTGGACTGGCTTATCCAGGAGTTCCGCCAAGAATCGGGCATCGACCTGAGCAAGGACCGAATGGCCCTGCAGCGCCTTCGCGATGCTGCCGAACGGGCCAAGGTCGAGTTGTCCAGCGTGCTTGAGACGGAGATCAACCTGCCCTTTATCACCGCCGACGCCAGCGGACCGGCCCACTTGGTCAAAACCCTCAGCCGTGCCCGGCTGGAGCAGTTGGTCGGTGCCCTGATCGACCGCACTGAGCAGCCCTGCCGCCAGGCCATCACCGACTCCGGCCTCGCTGCCAGTGACATCGACGAGGTAATCATGGTGGGCGGGATGTCCCGCATGCCAGCGGTCCAAGAAAAGGTCAAGGCCCTGTTCGGAAAAGAGCCCAACCGCAACCTCAACCCCGACGAGGCAGTGGCCTTGGGCGCGGCGATCCAAGCTGGAGTGTTATCCGGAGAGGTCGGAGACATCGTCCTGCTGGACGTAACGCCCCTGACGCTGGGTCTGGAGACCCTGGGAGGCGTTTTGACCACCTTGATTGCCCGCAACACCACCATTCCCACCAGGAAGAACGAGAACTTCACCACCGCAGCCAACGGCCAGACCACCGTGGATATCCACGTCTTGCAGGGCGAGAGGTCCATGGCGGCGGACAACAAGTCCATCGGCCGTTTCATGCTGGACGGTCTCCTTCCTGCCCCCAGGGGAGTGCCCCAGATCGAAGTTAGTTTCGACATCGACGCCAACGGGATTCTCAGCGTTTCGGCCCAGGACAAGGGCACCGGCAAAGAGCAGAAGATCGTGATTCAATCGGGCTCGGGCCTCTCCAAAGAAGACATCCAGCAGATGATCAATGACGCCAAGACCCACGAAGAAGAGGACCAGCGGAGGCGAGCGGAGACGGAGACCCGCAACCAGGCCGACTCCCTGGTGTACACCACTGAAAAGCTACTTCAAGACAACGCCGACAAGGTGCCAGAGGACCTGAAAACCGAGGTAGAGACCAAGATCGCCACGTTGAAGACCGCCATTGCCAGCAACAACGTGGCGGAAATGCAAACGGCCACCAACGACCTGAACGAGTCTATGCAGCGTCTCGGTGAGGCAGTTTATAGCCAAACGACTGCCTCTGCGGATGAGCCGGCCGACGGTGTTTCGGACCCTGGAGAGGAGCCACCGGGTGACGATACCGTGGAGGGCGAATTCCGGGAAGTGTAAAACGGGGGCTTACCCCATATCTAGCCAGGGAAACTATCTGGTATAATGTAATCCTGGCAAAGCCTCCTCGTTAACGGCGAAACCTGGACAACCTAAGGTTAGAGCTGATTGGAGAGGAAATGAGCGGACAACAAGAAGGTACAGACCAAGAGGTCGTTGAGAGCGGGAATACGGGAGTGGTTGAGAGTGGGAATACGGGTGTGATTGAAGGGATTGACCAGTCGTTGACCCCTCTGCAGTACCACTATTTGAGTCTGTTACAACGGTTGGTCAGCGTCAAGAACAGCTATCAGACCGATCCCAAGTTTGAAGCCTGGATGATGGCCGCCATCAACAAGTCGATTTACGCCACACTGCGAGACAGTATTGAAGCCAACGTAGGCGACGCCGCCAAGGAGTTGTTGCACGGCGAGCACCACGTTAATTAGCAGCCTTCCCTAGCACATCTCCCCCGGATGTAATCGGGGCGAGTGTCGGCGCCGGCCAGTGGCGCCGGACCTAACCTGTCCCCATCGAGAGGGCAGGTGTAGGATCTCTCCTCTGCAAGACCGTATATTCCCATGCTTTCCACGTTGCTCTGGTTGGATTTCATTGCCCCAAATCCTATGCCCAGGGCAAACTCCCCCGACTGGCTCCCAGTGACAGTAAGAGATCCATTCTTGTCGTCTGTGGGGCTGAGATGCAATCAAGGCGGGAACGACTCTGAGGTATTAGGGCTACAAAACCGTAGACACCAGAAGGCGCTAACCAACAAGGGAGTGTATCGGGAAGATCTCCTTCTTTATGGCGGCCACACTCTCGTCGGCGAAACGGCGGGCATCCCTCTGAACATCACTGGGGACATCGGGGACCACCGTATCCCGTAGCTGACCGGCCCCATGCTGCTGGACAAAAGCCTCCGGTAATCGGTCTGGCCACTCGACGTCAAGCATCACGCCATAGGCCAGGGTCCACGCCCGGGCCACCGCACCCAGGTCGTAGCCGCCACCTCCCAGCGCCAGCCACGGTATTCCCAGGCTTGCCATCTCCCGAACCGCCTCCACGTATCCCCTGGTAGTGACCTGGAGATGGGTCAGCGGGTCGGTATGGTAGCTGTCGATCCCTAACTGGGTTACCAGCACGTCCGGGGCAAAGGCTTTGACCAACGGGGGCACCACTTCGTGGAAGGCTGACAGGTAGGTTTCGTCGCCGGTATAGGGATACAGAGGCAGGTTCACCGAGTAGCCCACTCCCTCACCATTGCCGACCTCGGACACCGAGCCCGTGCCGGGGAACAAATACTGGCCCGACTCGTGAATCGAGATGGTCAGCACCCTAGGGTCGTCAAAGAAAGCATCCTGTACCCCGTCGCCGTGGTGTGCGTCGATGTCCACGTAGGCTACCCGCAACCCCCGGTTCAGAAAATACTTGATGGACACGGCAGGGTCATTGAACACGCAAAAGCCCGACGCGTTTCGGGGACCGGCGTGGTGCAGCCCTCCGGAAATGTTGAAGGCAACGTCCACTTCTTTGTTGGCCACCATCTCCGCCGCCACGATGGAAGCCCCGGTGCTCAAGGCGGCCGCGTCGTACATTCCCCGGTAGATTGGGTTGTCGCCTTGGACGCTGAAGTTGAACCTTTGCGGGTCGTAGCCGCTTAGCCCCATGCTAAGTGCCCGTACCGCGGATATGTAATCGGGGCTGTGCAGCCACCCTAGCTCCTCCTCGGTAGCAGGCCTTGGAGGAACCAGCAAGGAAGAGGCGCCGTCAAAGGCGCCATAGGACTGTAGGAGTTCGTAAGTATATTGCAGCCGCACCGGCCGCATGGGATGTTCCCGGCTCAGCTCGTGCCGGGACATCTGGTCCTGGTACACGAAGGCGGCCCGGGGACTCATGAGTCCTCCTGGCGCAAGCGTTCCAACTCGGACATCATATTGGTCCAGTGGGTGCCCCTCCAGTACAAGCGGCAGCATTGGGGACACTCCATAAACTGGCTGTGGGTCTGGAACACATAAGGGGGTAGGCGCCGGGCCACGTCCTGTTTAAGTCTGGGTTGCAGCACCTGGTTACAGCGGACGCAGCGGGAAAACCCACCAGCCAAGTCCAGTTTCAGCTCGGTCACCAACTGCTTCAGCTGGCTCCGGAAGTCGTCGTTTTCGATCCGCACTACCTTCATTTGGCCCAGCCGCACCGCCCTGCGCTGGGCTATACCCGAGTCCCGGGTCACCAGCACCCGGTCTTCCTGAAGGGCGATGCGCACCAGCTCGTTGTCCCCATTTTCCCGGGGAAACGCGGCGTCATAGCCCATCACCCTGAGCCACTTGGCCAACCGGCCGACGTTGACATCCACCACGAAACGACGCTCTGCCACCATATTTACCTTGCAACTACGGGCAACTGCCGAGGTTTACACCAGCACTGTCATGCCGTCGTGGGCCTGAGTAAGGTCCACGCCCAGTTCCGCCGCCAAGTCCGACAACTCTGCGGCCACCTGATCCCGGTGGCCGGGGCTAATGTGTACCGCCACGATACGCGGCATCGGCAGGTTAGCCCGTAGAACCATTTGCAGCTGCGCACGCAGCAACCAGGGGGTTAAATGGCCGGTGAGCTTGGCAAGCTCCTCCGAGCGATTGGGGAAAGTAACGTCCACGAAGAGCACCTGCACTCCCAGGGAGTCCTGGAAAAAGGGCAACAGCTCGCCCCCGGCATCTCCAGTGTAACCGATGCAACTTCCGCTGTCGGATTTGACAATGAAGCCGACTGTGGGCACCGCATGGGGCACGGGGATGGGTTTTACCTGGTATCCCAGGACTCTGAGAGGGACCAGGGCCTCCACCGGATTGAACCTGAACTTGGCAGGGCCCGAGTTCAGGGGTTGGGTCATGTCCGGATAAACGTCCCCGTTCAGCAAATGCTCATGGACCGCATCCAGGGTACCTTGCAAGGAGTACACGTCTATGGGCCAGTGTTGGTCCAGCGTGGCTACTCCCAACGTGGGGATTCCCTGGATGTGATCGAAGTGGCGATGGGTCAGGAGCACGGCCTCTATCCGAAGCTGCTCCTCCAAGGACAGGGCGCTGGCCAGGCTTCCCGAATCCAATCCCAGGGTGCCGTCTATCAGCAAGCAAGTGTGTTGGGTATCCTTGCTCGCCAGCGCGTAGGCGCCCAGCACTCTCACCTCCACGCTATTGCCCCTTGAGCCGCCTTGCCACCCATTGTTTCCCAGTCCATCCTCGGAGTTATCTATGGACGAGTCTATTCAATTCTTCATATTGGGTCAAGGATAACGGCCGCCCCCCCGATTACATCGGGGCCATCGACAGTCGCCACCGGTCCCCAAATTGCTCTAAACTCGCCAGGGCAACAGGTAGGCATTCCAATGGGCAACCGGGGTATATTACCAAGCAACGCTAGACCGGAGCACGGGCCGCCCCGATGCAATCGGGGTGGGACCGGTCAAACCGCTCCATTCGTTGCTGCGGTGACCGGCCGGCAAACTAGATTAGGGCATGGGATGGATTTCATGGCCCCGATATAATCGGGGCGACCGTCGCCTGTCCCAGCGAAAAGCTAACATATGAGCTTAAGGATACAAAGGAGTTTAATGATGTTGAGCGGGTTTGATGACTCTCTGGACCAACGACTGAAGAGGGCCGAAGAGGCCGAAGGAGAGTTGTTGAAGCTTCAGCCAATGGCGGCCGAAGCGCCAAAGCTACGTATCGAAAAAGCCAAGCAGCAGAAAATGCAAGAGCGCAACCGCGTTCGGGAGTCGTCGACGCAAGTTGCGCGTCAAGCGGCGGAGGCCGCAACCGACAAGCAGTCTCGCGTACCTGATCTGGTGGATGCTGCCGGTAAGGCGGTTCAGGAGCTCTACGCGGTGATGCGCGACATCGACGCACACCGCCGGGAAGCTGCTGAGTCGCTGGCTTTGGTGGACCGGGTAGACTACGAAATAGAAGTGGAGGAAGGCGAGGAGCAGGAAATCGCCCTGGAGCGAGATCCCAGAGGCTTGGCCTACGCTCTCTCCGCACGCCACGGCGACGTTCGCGTCAAGGCAATGCTGGAAGACCTGGCGCCCGGTTTTGGCTTCCTTAAAGGCTGCAACCTGGCCGAACCGCTGTACAGAGACGTGGCCAACTTCGTTATTGAGCATGCGCTGACATCGCCCGAGTCGGTGCTGCAACCTAACGGTAAGTCCTAGCCCCAGCCCCCTTTTGCTATTAAGCGAAGCCCCGACCGCGGTCGGGGCCTGGCTCCCCTATCGCTTCCTACCCGCTACAAGCGTCCGCACCCTATGCCTCCCGTGACGATTGAACGGGCTAGCCGAGCTTCGCTACTCGCTTCCCAGCGGAACACAGATATCCCCCTTGCCAAAGGTCACGATTCCCTTTATTTGACTCACCTTACAGGCGCGTATAGACTCACCTTGCCCGGCGCCAATGCTGCGGTGCGGGCTATCTCCGCTAACCCAGGATACTAAACCGCTGACCCACTTCTAAGCCACAGGGTCTGTGCCCGAACCCATTGGAACACCCCGTACCGGCTTCGCCTCCCTGTATCTGAAATGCGGAATCGGAAACGCGATACAGCGGTTGACGGGGTTGACGCGGCCGCGGAACCGCTGGCGGTGGTATCAAGCCCTTGAGGAGCTGGACATCATGAAAGCCGCTGTGGCCAACGAACCAGGAAACGAAGAGGTTCTGCAATACCAGGAGGCACCCGATCCAGCGTGCGGCGACGGCCAGGTTCGTATCCGGGTGCGGGCGGCGGCCATCAACCGAGGCGACCTGGGACGGCGGGCCGGGCGATCGGCAGGCGCCCAACTTTCCTGGCCTCTGATCATCGGGTGGGACATCGCCGGAGAAATCGAAAGTGTCGGCTCGGGCGTGGCCGACAGGAAAGTCGGAGACCGGGTTGTCGCACTGATTCCACAGGGAGGCTACGCCGAGCTGGCCACCGCCCCAGCGGGAGACACCGTACCGCTACCCGACAACGTGAGCTTCGACGAAGGGGCCGCCCTGCCCGTGGCCTATTTGACGGCCCGGTATGCTTTGCTGTGGCGCGCCGGGCTGCAAGCCGGAGAGACGGTTTTGATTCAAGCCGGAGCCAGCGGTGTGGGCGTCGGTGCGATACAGATGGCTAAGAACCAGGGGGCCACGGTGATCACCACCGCGGGCAGTGGCGAAAAGGTGGAGTTCTGCAAGGGACTGGGGGCCGACCACGTAATAAACTACCGGGACCAGGATTTTGCTCAGGAGGTCCGGCGAATCACCAACGACGCGGGCGTAGACGTGGTGTTGGAATCGGTGGGCGGCGAGACCCTGGCCAAAAGCATGGATGTATTGGGCCAGTTTGGGCGGTTGGTGTCGGTTGGCAACACGGTCAGGGAAACGGCGACCATGGACGTAACCGCCTTTCTGGCCAAGCGCTGCCACCTGGAGGGATTTTCCCTGCTGGTGCAGGACGATATACCTGCAGAGCTAGCCGACCTGGTACAGGAAGTGTCCGACGGCTCCATCAAGGCGGTGATAGACAAGGTGTTTCCTCTGTCGGAAGCGGCCGAGGCCCACCGTTACGTTGCCGAGCGTCGCAACATGGGCAAGGTTATCCTGCGTCCCTAGTAACCACCTCTGGGTGATGGACCGCACCACCCAGGTCCGATGACATCGGGGTCGCAAGCCGCCCAAAGAGATGGTTTCTTGACGGAACATGGACCCACACACCGGGCTGCGCCGGCAAATCAGGAGCGCAAACATGAAGTTCGGTCTTTACAGCTCTATCGCCGACCCGCCTCGTGGCGCCCGCTTGGACCGGGCCGTGGATGAGGTAATTGAGGAAGCCCAGCTAGCCGAAGCAAGCGGTTTTGACTCCTGCTTCTTCGGCGAGCACCATCAGGACAAAGACGGCTTCCTGCCATCGCCGTTGATCGTGGCGACGGCGGTGGCCGCCAAGACCAATCAGCTCAATGTGGGCACCTCGGTCATCTTATTGCCATTGCACCACCCGGTGCGCGTGGCCGAGGATGTGGTGACTCTGGACATCGTGTCCAAAGGACGGATCATACTGGGAGTGGGTCTTGGCTACCAGGCCGCCGACTTCCGGGCTTTCGGCGTTCCAATGGAACACCGGGTTGGTCTGCTGGAGGAAGGAATCGAGATTATCCGGAAGTGCTGGACCAGCCAACCCTTCTCTTTTCACGGTAAGCACTTTTCCCTTGACGAGGTACAGGTCCGCCCGGCTCCCTACCAGCAGCCTGCCCCTCCCTTGTGGATCGGCGCCAGTACACCCCCCGGCGCCCGGAGGGCCGGACGGCTGGCCGACGCTTTCGTCGCCGGACCCAGCACCGACCTGGAAAACACCAAATCCCTGGTAGAAACCTACCGGCAGGCGGCAATTGACGCCGGCAGGGAGCCCCAGGTGGTGCTGATGCGCGACGCCTGGGTCGCTGAATCCAGGGCCGAGGCCGAGCAGGTTTACGGCCCAGAAGTCCTGGCCGCGTATAAATACTACTGGCGCAACGGCCTGGCCGAGTTTCAGAGCATCCAATCGGAAGCCGAATTCACCCTGGACAAAATTGCCAGGGACCGTCTTATCCTGGGGGACCCCGAGGAGTGCGTAGCGGAATTTCGGCGTTGGAGCCAGGCTACAGGAGCCGATTATTTTCTGCTGCGCCTTCGCCACGCCCACTCGGGAGGACCTCCCCACCGGGAGATCATGAAGGCGATCGCTACCTTCGGCGACAGGGTCATTCCCTTCTGCGGTTAACCTCGCTATCCTGCATTCGGCGCGGCGGGTACAGGTAGATGGGAAACACAAAGCCATTGTTAGCGGCTTTTTGCCGTCGCCCTCAATGCAATTGTTAAGCGAAATATAAATGGGGAGCCGTAAAGAACTTAAATTCAACTCCTTCTGGTGTGGACAATTTCCAAGCAATTGTATTTATTCCACAAGGTAATTCTATAAGCCGCTTGTTAGGAATTCGTGCTGTTGCTATGCTGTCCCAAAAGCCGGACCTCCACTCGCTGAATCTTCACCCCCCTCATCTCCTTCACCTCCAGACGCATGTTCCCATGGCGGAAGGCCTCTCCTTCCTGGGGAATGTGGCTCAGCTGCTCGAGGATGAAGCCGGCCAAAGTCTGGTAATCGCCTTCTGGCAGGTTCATGCCCAGCTTCTCGTTGGCTTCTAGAATGGACATGCCGGCGTTCACATCGAATTGGCCCTCACCGATGGCCACAAACTCCTCCTCAACCGGCTCCCCCTCCTCTCCCACCGGCCCCACAATGACTTCCAGTAGCTGCTTGAGAGTCACCAACCCGGCTACGCCACCATGCTCATTGACCGTAATCGCCATCTGCTGTCCCCTCTCCCTGAGTTCGTCGAAAAGCTGGTCCACCGGCTTGGCCTCGGGAACGAAGTGGACGGGTCTCAAAGCAGTCGTCACGCTTTCGTCGGGCTGAATGTTCCCCTGGGCCACCTCCTTTAGAAGGTCTTTCACAGACAAGATACCCACGACGTTCTCCCGGTCCGTCTCAAACACGGGGAACCTGGTATGAGTCCTGCGGGCGTAGATGGAGAGAAAATCCTGAAGGGTGGTGCCCATCTCCAGCCAGACGATCTCTATCCTTGGCGTCATCACCTCACGCACTTGACGGTCCCCAAAGTGGAACACCTTTTCCAGCATTTCAGCCTCGCCCTTTTCTACCACCCCCTCAGTTTCAGCCACGTCGATAAGTGCTCGAATCTCCTCTTCGGTGACCAAGCGGGTACCGGAGAGACCGAAAAACCGTGCAACCATGCTGCTATACTTCTCCAGAACCCAGACAATGGGAAAGAACAATACCTGGGCGACTTGGAGGGGCCGGACCAGCACCAAAGCGAGGCCCTCGGCGTTTTTAGCCGCTATCGTCTTGGGCAAGATTTCGCCGAATAGCAGGAGCAGCACAGTGACCCCCCCAATGGAAGCCCCGACGGCCCAGTTGGGGCTGAGGTATGAGGTTGCCAAGGCCATGCCCAATGCGGCAGCGGCAACGTTGACCAGATTGTTGCCGGTGAGCACAGTGGGCAGCAGTTTCTCGGGACGGCTGGCCATCCTTTCCACTCTCTCGGCGCCCTTTACCCTATCAAATACCAGGGCAGCAAGCCTGCCACGTTGCAGCGAGAGGAAGGCGGCCTCCGAGGCGGCGAAGAAAGCCGACAACACCACAGCCACACCCAGTAGGACCAGCCGGATTACGTCACTGGTGTCCATTAAGCTGAATCCCTCCGTACCCACTCAAAACGAAATAAAATTCAAAGTCTCCCGAAAGTGGTACACAGATCAATTTTACTCTGGATTTCCCGGATCAAATAGAGTCCCCCGAGGATGTGGCCGCGGTCCGACGACCCGATGCAGGCGGATTTCATGCTGTTCGTGAGGGCTGACCTTAATCCGGCCGGCGACAAGTGGACAGGAAGACGTTGGTGGCCCGACACCCTGATATACGCTTTTCGCCATCACGGGCCATTCGAAGTCATCGCCCGCCCTACGAGCCTATCCGAATACCTTGAACAACATTTAAAATATTTGTTAGTCTTCCTTCAATCAATTAGGCGAGAGGAAGACGAAAGGTGAAGTAATCAATCCGGAGGTAGACGCAAACTGGCGTATTCCTGATTCCCTATGGGAGCGCGTCGAGCCGCTGTTGCCGAGCAGACTTCTCAGCGTCGCTTGGAGACCGCTCGGCGAACCCAGGAATACACGCAGGGCATTCTGGCATCGCTCGACCCGGGCGAGACGCAGGGACGGGACGTTACCGTCGAATCCATGCTGGCCGAGGCCTCGCGGCGGATCGAGCTGGAGCTGGCCGGCCAGCCCGAGGTCGAGGCGGAACTACGCGGCACGCTGGTCGACACCTACATGAAGCTGGGGCTGTACGAGCAGGCCGAGCCGCACGCTCGCAAGGCGCTGCAGAAGCTGCGTCAGATGCACGGCGATGAGCACGCCGATGTCGCGGGCGGCATCAACAGGCTGGCGCGCGTGATGCGCCACCTCGGCGAATATGCCGAGTCCGAGCGGCTGTATCGCAGCGCGCTGGCGATGCAGCGCAAGCTGCTGGGTGACGAGGACCCGAAGGTGGCGACCATACTCAACAATCTCGCAATACTGCTCAAGCACAAAGGCGATCTGGCGGCGGCCGAGGATCATTATCGACAGGCGATCGATATCCTGCGCAAGCGGGGGCTCTCGAAGAAGCTGGCACCCGGCCTTCAGGGGCTGGCGAATGTGCTGCGGGAGCGGGGCGCTTACGACGAGGCGAAATCGCTCTTGCAGGAGAGCTTGAATATTTGCCGCGACCAGTTCGGCGATCAGCATCCGACCGTCGCCCGCGTCTTGCAGAGCATGGGCAACCTCGCGACGCGCAAGGGTGATTTTGCGGCGGCCGTCAAGCAGTACGAGTCGGCGCTTGCGATGCAGCGGCGATTGCTGGACGACGCGCATCCTGAGATTGCCACGACACTGAACAATCTCGCGCACGTGCTCAGTCGCAGCGGCGATCACGAGGCCGCCGAAGAGCGCTGCCGCGAGGCGCTGCGCATTCGCCGCCAGGTCTTGGGCGAGGATCACCCCGAGGTCGCCGCCAGTCTGAATAAACTGGGATGGATCCTGCTGGCCAAGGGCGACGTCGCCGCGGTCGAGCAGCTTCATCGCCAGGCGCTGGTGATTCAGCGAAAGGCGTTTGGTCAGCGCAGCGGACCGGCCGCCGAAACCATGAGCAGCCTGGGCATCGCGCTGCGCGCGCGGGGCTCCTATGGTGAAGCTGAGCGTTTGCACCGCGAGTCGCTCGCGATTTTTGAGGAACGCCTTGGGCCGGATCATCCGACAGTCGCCGAAGCGCTGGGGAATCTTGCGACGGCTCTCTCGATGGGGGACAAGCATGAGGAAGCCGAGGCGCTTTTTCGCCGGGCACTGAAGATTCGTCGCGCCAAGCTGCCGGCCGGACACTGGCGAACGGCCAGCACGCAGATCGGACTGGGCACGTGTCTGACGCGGGTGGGCCGGTACGAAGAGGCCGAGCGGCTGTTGATTGAGGGCTGCGCCGGAATGAAAAAGAGCTTCGGCACGGCCCATTCGAGAACGCTCGGCGCTCGAGATGCGCTGATCGAGCTGTACGAGTCGTGGGACAAGCCCGAGAAGGCGGCTGAACTGCGCAGTCGGGCCGAGGCCGGGCGTCCGTGAGAGATGAGCGCGTGTCAGTGGGCCACAAGTTCGTCCGGCTCGAACCTGTGGACGTTGGGCAAGAGCGTTGCAGCCCGGTTGAAGACGATCTCGTTGAATCCCAGATGGCGGAAAATCGCCAGAGCGCGCAGCGGCCATGATTCAATCGAGGCGATCCGTTTGAATTCGTCGCCCAAGTCGCCGCGCAGCCGGCACATCGAAACCGGCACGGGAAAGTCGGAGCCGAAGAGCAGCTTGTGGTGCAATTCCTGCCGGCGGGCCATCTGCCGCAGGTAGCGTATCTTGCCGATGGTCGTGAGCGCGGAGATGTCGGCGTACAGCGGTTCGTCGGCGAAATCGCCGAGCATGGCGTCAACAAGCAGTTCGTGATCGTGCCGCGGCCCCAATGCGAAAATGACCGGCGTCGCGACGTGGGCCACGATTACGGTCGGCATGGTTCCGGCGTCGCGAAGTCGGCGCAGCACCTGCAACAGCGCCGAAACGTCCTGGAATTCCGGATGTTGCGTTGCGAGCGTGAATTCGCCGCTGTAGTGCAACAAGAGCGGCAGGCCGAGCTCGGCGCAGCGCCGCAGCACCGCGACCGTACGCGGATCGGCGATATCGATGTTCTGGTGCAGCGGAATCCACTTCAGCAGACAGGCGCCGGCGCCCTTGACCTCCTCGACGCAACCCACCGCGTTTTCTCGATAGGGATGGACCGACGCACCGAACAGGCAGCGCCCCGCCGAACGTCGGCACAGATCACGAATGAGCGAATTTGACGTGTAGATGTCGCT
>JADFFS010000039.1 GCA_022568195.1 Chloroflexota bacterium
CGGCCCATCATACCGCAGCTGGCCCAGGCCCAGCGGGACATCATGTTGCGCCGCCTTTCCAGGTCGGCGATAGTCTGGGGAATCAGGAAAGAAAGCCCCACGGGTTGGCCGGTGGTGGGAGAGGCGTAAGTCATCTCCTCCCGTAGCTCCGGGTCGTTTTGCATGTCGTAGAGGGCCGCCACCGACTTGACGCCGTTGCGCAAGGCGGGATGGGTGGTCACGTCCTTTATTCGTTCGCCGTCGATCCACACCTCCCGCGGGCGCTCTTTTAGACCGGTTATATATTCCTTTCCGGTACGTGCTGGCATCGTTGCTCCTCCTTCCCGAAAGGACCCCGTCCATGGTCATGGCACCGGACCGCCATCGGACGCACAAATGAGTGCTCCAACAGGTCCTGATTTGTCTCGGCAGGCGGCTCCATCTTCCTACAGGCACAGGGCCTGAGAGTTGATGTGGGCACCGGCTGCGACGTTATATTCAGAATGACGGGTTGGCGTTTGAGATGGTTCTCCTACGGTATATCGCCCCATGATACCAAGGACCGCCTGGCCGGTGGCAAAGAACCGGATTCCGGCCTAAACGGGAGAAATACCCGGGTCCCTGAGCATTGCCTGGCGGACCAAGGGGAGGGCCGGAGCGCCGTAGGAAAGCAACCGATCATGGAATCCCTTCAACGAGTAATCGGCTCCCTGCTCCCTTCGGTAGTCCTCTCTTAGCTTGAGAATCATCAGCTTCCCCAAGGTGTAATTGAGGTACCCAGGGTCAAAAGTCCCCCTCAGCGCTTCCCGCTGGGCGGGCAACTCGCCCATGTAGGCGTTGTCCATGAAATACTGGGTCGCGTCCTCTACGGTCATGCCCTGGGTGTGCATCCACAAGGAGCACATGTAGCGGCAATTGCGGACCAGGGCCTCCAGGAGTTGGGTAAACCTTAACGTGGGTTGGTCCGGAGCGTAGCCCGTTTCCAGGATCATTTGCTCGGTGTAATGGGCCCACCCCTCGGTAAAGGCGTAGGAGGTGGCTACTTGGTTGATCAAGGGCAGGTTGCCCCGATAACGATTGTGCAGGTGGTGGACGAAGTGTCCAGGGTAGACCTCGTGCACCGAGATAATCCGCAGGGTGTCGTAGTTGAAGTTGGCTAGCCACTCCTCTTGTTGCTGGGGTGTCCAGTCGGCTTCTACCGGTGTCACATAGTAAAAGGACTCGGTGGCCCGGGTTTCCAGGGATCCGGGACTGTCCATGGCGGCGAAGGCGTAGCGCATGTAGGTGGGAGTCTCGATCACCCGGCAACGGTCTTCGGCGGGCACCGAGATCACATCGAGGTCGATTAGCGCCTGGCGGATTTCCTCCAACATGTCCTGGGTTTCCGGTATCAGGGCATCCGCGGTGGGATGGTTGCGCCCGATGTCCGCCGCGATCTCGCTGACCGGACGGCCCGGGCTGATTATTTGGGCAACCTCGGTCAGTTGCTCCAGGTTGGATCGTAGGTTGGCTTGCCCCAGGTCCAATAGCTGGGCTAGAGGCACGTCCAACCCCTCGCCGGAGCTGAGCATCTTTGTGTAGAGGTCTGATCCTATGGCAAAATCGGGCGATGCCTCCAGTTTGCGCTGTTCCAGCCGTTGCACGAACCGGTCAATGGACTGGGCTGCCTCCTCCCGGACGCGGTCGAACTTCGACTGTAATTCACCGTCAACCGAGTCTCCCGCCGCCTGGCCCAGGTCCACCCGGTAGAACCGGGCCATGCCGGCGTAGCTCTCGATGCTCATGTCCAGCACCGGCAGCCCCGGGTCTTGGATTAGGGCGCCATCCAGCGCCTCCAAGAAATCGGGGACCTGCTCCAGCACTTGAGTGGCCGACCGTAGACGGTCGGTCAGGGGCGCGTAGTCCCGCTGGAGATAGCCGCTGACGTTGAGATAGCCCACCTGGCGCATGGGGTTGTTGGCCAAGGGGCGCATTTCGGTGAGGGAAAAGTGCTCCCGCCGCAGGAAAAGCTCCATGAGCTGTTGGCTCAGCAATCCCGGTGGGCTGAGGTCGTGGCTACCCAGGGCGGTAACCTGACCCAACGAGATTTGTACCTGCTCTATCCGCCGGGCCAGGCTACCGGGTGACAAATCGGGCAACCGGCCATCGTACTGGTGCCGGCCGATGCGGGAACCCGCGGTGGGATAGAAGTCCCAATATTCTAGGATCAGGCGTTGGGACAGGGCATCCAAGGCCCGGTCGGCATCGGTTTCCGGCGTGGTCAAAGGCGGGCTCCTGATTACACTACTACTCGGTCAACTTTATTATGATGTCATTCTGAGGGAGCGGAGCGACGGAAGAATCTCCGCCCGAAGGTGAGACCCTTCACTTCGTTCAGGGTGACACTACTATGTTTAGGTTGACTGAGTACTAGCCCGCTATCTCGCTGATTTGAATTGTCGGCTCAATGTCGGTGTAGTTCGGAATGTCGCCCATAACCGTCCCTCCGACCGCCATAAAAGCTTGGTGCACCTCATCCAGGGTGTTAAAGGTGAGGAAAGCCATACCGACAAAAGGTGGAGGAGTACTGGGGTCCGCGCCCGAGATTCCTTTGTCTTGTTCAAAGCCGACCATCCCCCGGGAATCCATCTCCCGGTGCACGATTTCAGCATGGGTCCCGGTGAAGTAGTCCCAGTCGAACTTCTTTCCTTCCTGGTTGGTGTACGCCACAGTTACTCTGATCATTCCAAACTCCTTTCCGATTTAATAATTCTTAATGAAACACGGCGTTGCCGGCGCCGCCGCTGGCGGCGATTACCTCGCCGCTGATGGCGATGGAGCGGGGCGAGGCCAGGAAAGCAACCACATAGGCCAGCTCACTGGCGTCCACGATGCGCTTGGTGGCGTTGTTGGCCGCCACCCGGGCTTCCACCTCTTCCACGGTGATACCTTGCTGGCGGGCCTGCTCCTGGTACATGGGGCCGCTGCGCTCGGTCCGGGTTGCGCCGGGGTGCACCAGGTTGACGTTGACCCCGGACGGTCCCAGTTGTTGGGAAAGGTACTTGGTCAGGTTCACCAGCCCGGCGTTGCGCACTCCCGCGCTGGCGTTGGCGCCCGAGGAGTTACGTGCCGACATGCCGCCGATGTTGATGATGCGGCCCCAGCCCTGGCTGGTCATGTGGGGAGCCACGGCCCGGGCACAGCGAAGGTACCCAACCACCTTGGTGTTCAGGTCCTCCAGCATGTCCTCGTCGCTGATGCTTGCCAGGGGTCCCCGGGCAATACCGCCGGGGGCCGCGGCGTTGTTTACCAGGATGTCGATGCGGCCCAAAGTCTGAGCAGCCTCCTTCACCATCCGTTCCACGTCGGGAGTGCTGGTGGTATCGGCGGTGATGGCCGATACCCGCTGGCCGGTTTCCTGGCTGAGCTCACGAGCCGTCAGGTCCAGGTCCTCGGCGTTGCGAGCGCAAATCACCACGTCGCAGCCCGACAGAGCCAGTTCCCTGGCGATGGCTTTGCCGATGCCCCGGCTGCCGCCGGTGACGATGCTCGTTTTGCCTTGCAATTCCAGGTCCATGCCCTACTCCCTTCCCTTGCTGGCGCTCCGGCCGATATCCGCGTCATTGTACACACCACCCTTGCTTGGAGGCAAATCGAAGAGGCAAAGCGCAAGGTCCTGAATGGGGCGCCCGGAGGCCGGCAAATTAAAACCCTCGTCGCCGGCTGGAAGCAGGCAGCGAGGGCTTGTTCCTTTGCAACGTTGGTGCAACGTTGGCTGCGGGAGAGATTGGATTTTGGCAAACTTGGCGCCGGACTTCTACTCCACCGCCGCGCTGGACACGCCTGCCTCTTGGTCCTGGCAGCGCAGACACACATAGGTGCTCCGGTCCTCGGGCAGGGTGTGGCTGGGCACGTTGCGTTTGCGCTGGCAAACCGAGCAGAGCACGGTTTCCAGGTCGGACGCCGGACTGGCGGGGGCGGTGTTTTGACCACGGAACCCGACGTAGTCCGGGTTTTGCTCCTTCAGTCGCTCGAAGCGCTCTTGGTCCTTGCGGCGGCTCAATCTTTCTCTCCCTGGGCTGGGGGCTGGGATGCGAGGCCTAGCCAACCTCGACCACGGCGCCGGCTTCCTCCAGCTTGACTTTGATGGTGTCGGCTTCGTCCCTGACGATTCCTTCCTTGACCGGGGTAGGCGCCGATTCCACCAGTTCTTTTGCTTCACGCAACCCCAAAGATGTTACTTCCCGGACCGCCTTGATGACGTTGATCTTGTTGGGTCCGATCTCTTTGAGGGTCACCTCGAACTCGGTCTGTTCCTCTTCCGGGGGAGCCTCGGCGACCGCTACGCCGCCACTACCCGGAGCTGCCGCCACAGCCACCGGAGCGGCGGCGGTGATACCAAATTCCTCTTCCAGCGCCTTTACCATGTCGGCCAGTTCCAAAACGTTCATTTCCTTGATCGCGCCGAGCACTTCGTCTTTGGTCATGGTTCTCCTTCTGTTATCTGCCTGTCGTTAGAGTTTAACTACCGGTTTCGTCGGATTCAAGCTGTTGAATCCTGGCTTGCAGCAGTGCGTCCAGGTTCCTGAGGGGACCGTTCATCGCCGCCAGCAGACGTTGAAGCGGCGCATTCAGCTGGCCCAACAGGGTGGCAACCATTTGAGCTCTGGGGAGCAACGTGGCCAACCGGTTTACGTCGGCGGGAGGCAGCGCCGCATCGCCCATGATCGCACCGCGGATCTCCAGGGAAGAGCGGGTGGTCCTGATGTAGTCTGAAATTGCTCGGGCCACGTCCACCGGCTCTTCGTACCCGAAGGCGATGGCAGTGGGTCCATCCACGATCTCCTTGGCGTGGGAACGCTGGGAGGCGTCGCAGGCCAGCTTCATCAAGTTGTTCTTGACCACTGTGAATTCCACGCCGGCGGCACGCATACGCCGCCGCAGATCGACCATCTCGTTGACAGAGATGCCGCTATAGTTTGTAGAAACGGCGATGGTGCAGCGCTCCAGCTTCTCTTTAAGTTCGTTAACGCGGTCTATTTTCGCCTGGGTAGGCAAGCTCTCCCTCCTAAAACAAAGTTGCCGAAAAAAAGCCCCGCCCTAGTGGCGAGGCGCGGGGATCAAGCTGAACTCAATCCAATAAACGGTGCGCCTCGGCGGGCGACTCTGCGTCCTTAACCCCACGTTGGTGGGGACCCGCGGTCTAAAGCGTGGTTACGGTCGTATGTATTGGAACGTGTCGTTAAACGTATTCTAACCTACTCCGTTGGCTTCAGGGCCTGGAGGCTGTTCAGGTCCAAGGGAATGCTGGGTCCCATGGACGACGTGAGGTAGGCTGATTTAAGGAAGGGGCCTTTTACCGCATCCGGCTTGTCCCGCATGATGGTGTCCATCAGGGCGGCCAGGTTCTCCACCAGATACTCGGTTTCGAAGCTCACCTTGCCCACCGCGCAATGGATGATCGCTGTCCGGTCGGTGCGGAACTCCAACCTCCCGGCTTTGGCCTCTCGAATTGCCCTGGGAAGGTCCTGGGGCTGCACCATGGTGCCCGAACGAGGATTGGGCATCAACCCCCGACGGCCTAGAACCCGGCCCAGCCGCCCTATTTTGGGCATTACTTGGGGTACGGCCAGACCTACGTCGAACTCGGCCCAACCGCTTTCCACTTGGGCAATCAGGTCGTCCTCGCCGGCGTAGTCGGCGCCAGCCTGGCGCGCGATCTCGGCGGCTTCACTGTCGGCGAACACCAAGACGCGGACTTGCTTGCCCAACCCGTAGGGTAGTGCCGCCACTCCCCGGACCATCTGATCCGCATGACGGGGGTCGGAATTGGTCCGCAAGTGGACTTCCACCGTCTCGTCAAACTTGGCGGTGGATAGCTCCTTGATCAGGTCCAGGGCCTCGGCAGGTTCATACTGCCGCTCCGTGTCCACCTTCCCGGCGAAAGCCTCGTAGCGGCGGCTGTGTTTGACCATGTTTATTCCTCGGTTACCTCTATACCCATGCTACGGGCGGTGCCTTCGATAATGGACATGGCCTCTTCCACCGAGCCCGCATTCAGGTCAACCAGCTTGGCTTGGGCTATTTCCCGGAGCGACTGGCGGTTGATGCTGCCCACGTTGGCGTGGCGTGCCTCGGAAGCGCCCTTTCCCACCGAGGCGGCAAGTCGCAGCAAGTCCGATGCCGGCGGGGTCCGGGTTACAAAGGTGAAGGACCTGTCCTCAAAAACCGAGATGTGCACCGGAACAATGGACCCGCCCTGGCCGGCGGTACGGGCGTTGTACTCTTTGACAAAGCCCATGATGTTGACACCGTGTTGGCCCAATGCGGGACCCACAGGAGGCGCCGGAGTGGCTTTGCCCGCTTCCAACTGTAGCTTGATGATTGCCCTGAGCTTTTTTGCCAATGGGGGCCTTAAATCCTTTCCACTTGCAAGAAGTCTAATTCCACCGGGGTCTCCCGGCCAAAGAAGGAAACCAGGACCCGGACTTTCCCCTTACCTTCATCCACATCGTTGACTGCGCCGATGAAGTCAACGAAGGGGCCTTCGGTGATGCGCACTGTCTCGCCCCGGGCCAGGCCGATCTTGACACGCGTGGGACCGGCTTCAACTTGTTTGAGAATATCCTCGACCTGTTTGTCTTCCAGGGGCACCGGCTTGGGCCGTTTGTCCGATTCGTCCTCGGTGGAGACAAAGCCGGTCACTCCCGGGGTGTTACGCACGGCGTACCAACTCTCGTCGTCCATAGTCATCTGGACCAGTATGTACCCTGGGAACAGCTTCTTGCGTTCGGAGCGCCGTTTGCCGTCCTTGAAAATTACTTCATCTTCGGTCGGGACCAGAACCTCAAATATTCGGTCCTGCATGTCAAGGTTCTGGATACGCAGGTCCAGGTTTTTCTTGACCAGGTCCTCCTGGCCGGAGTAGGTGTGGACGATGTACCACCGGGTAACCTGCTCGTCCTCTACCTGAAGGTCGTCTCTGGTAGTCATGGTTATTTCCCCAATGTGTCGCAGTCACGTTGAACCGAGGTCGAATCCAGCGGCGCAGGACCCGGCCCCTTAGTTAAGAAGGATGAACGGGGAGGTCAGCTGGAAAATCTGGTCCAGTCCCCCCAGGAAAAAAGAGGCGATAACCGCCATGACCATGACGATCATGGTCAAGCGTGACACCTCTTCCCGGCTGGGCCATACCGACTTCCTAAGCTCGGAGATGGTCTCCTGCAAGAACTCGATGGGATTGACCCTGCCTGCTATCCCAGGAGAAATGGGCCGGGAGGCTCTAGTGGAAACCCTGGCCATAGGGAGCTACCTCACCTCGCGATGGGTCTTGTGGCCACGGCATCGCGGACAGTATTTTCGCAGTTCTATGCGCTGAGGGTCATTGCGGCGGTTCTTATTGGTGGTGTAATTGCGCTCCCGGCAGTCGCCGCACTGCAAGGTTATGATTTGGCGGACATTGGCCGCTTTTCTAGCCATAATTTAATCCAGCACCTTTGTGATTACGCCGGAGCCCACGGTGCGTCCGCCCTCGCGAATGGCAAAGCGCATCTGCTCTTCAATGGGAACCGGTGTAATCAAGTTTATGATTACGGAAACGTTGTCGCCGGGCATCACCATCTCTACGCCTTCGGGCAGTAGCACCTCTCCCGTGATGTCGCTGGTCCGGATATAGAACTGAGGCTTATAACCGGTGAAAAATGGCGTGTGCCGTCCTCCCTCTTCTCGGCTGAGCACGTACACTTCGGCCTCGGCGCGAGTGTAGGGGCGCATGGACCCGGGCTTGACCAGCACCTGGCCTCTTTCCACCTCGTCCCGGTCAACGCCCCGCAGCAGGACGCCCACGGCGTCGCCAGCCTCGGTCATGTCGAGGGTCTTGTGGAACATCTCCAGGCCGGTGGCCACGGTTTCCCGCACGTCTCCGAACCGGATGATCTCCACGGCCTCGCCCTGTTTCAACTGGCCCCGCTCCACCCGGCCGGTGACCACAGTGCCGCGGCCTTTGATGCCGAACACGTCCTCAATGGGCATTAGGAACGGCCGGTCGATGATCCTGGTGGGAATGGGGATGTATTCGTCCATGGCCGCCACCAGTTTGAGGATGCCCTCTTCCGCTTCTTCATCACCTTCCAAGGCCTTCAGGCCACTCACCCGGATGATGGGGGTATCGTCCCCGGGGAAGCCGTACATGTTCAGCAGGTCGCGTACTTCTAGCTCTACCAGCTCCAGCAATTCCTCGTCTTCCATCATGTCTACCTTGTTGAGGGCGACCAGGATACGGGGAACCTCCACCTGGCGGGCCAGAAGGATGTGCTCTCGAGTCTGGGGCATGGGGCCGTCGGGAGCGCTGACCACCAGGACGGCGCCGTCCATTTGAGCGGCCCCGGTGATCATATTTTTGATGTAGTCAGCATGTCCTGGGCAGTCCACGTGGGCGTAGTGCCGGGTCTCGCTCTCATACTCCACATGGGCGATGGCGATGGTCACCCCGCGGGCCTTCTCTTCTGGGGCGTTGTCGATGCTGTCCATGTCCCGGTAGGTAGCAAGCCCCCGCGCCGCCAACACCTTGGTGATGGCCGCAGTAAGGGTGGTCTTGCCGTGGTCCACGTGTCCTATTGTCCCCACGTTCACGTGGGGTTTGGACCGGTCGAATCGCTGCTTGGCCATTAATCTCTTCTCCTCTACTGGTGCTGGAGCCCAGAGGCGGGATTGAACCGCCGACCCCGTTCTTACCAAGAACGTGCTCTACCGCTGAGCTATCTGGGCCAATGCCGGGTTGTTCCCGCTCAGTCTATTTTACTATCTTAATTTATAAATTGCTTTTGGTGGAGGGGGCAGGATTCGAACCTGCGAAGCCCTTCCGGACGCCAGATTTACAGTCTGGTGGCTTTAACCACTCACCCACCCCTCCGTGTGTGTGGGGTATACCACACCCCGCAGCGGGACCCCGTTATCAGGGCTACAGGATTTAACCGGGAATTAATATCCAGCCCGCTGGAAAGCCCCAGAGGGGAGTCGAACCCCTAACCTGTCGATTACAAATCGACTGCGCTACCGTTGCGCCACCGGGGCAGAAGAGGACGCTGGGCGGCAGACACACCATAAAATGGCCCCGTTAGGCGTGGGGCCATTTTGCCAGGACAGATTCCGTACTGAAAATTATATTAAACCGCCTGGAAAAAGTCAATTGTATTCGCCGCGCACTTGGTCCCATTGACGGAAACCGTCAGGCCCGATAGACTAGCCGCAGTGCAAGCCCTCACCTAGAAGCACTCATATCAGCACTCAAAACCTAAGAATTTGCGGCTGCGTAGGCTTTCGCCGGTACTCTGCCGATCGCCAGACTCCGAGAACTGAAAGATCGAAGTAACCATGGCTCGACTGTTTGATCTGCACATCCACACCAGCAAGGGCAGCAGCGACAGCAATCTATCCCCCGAAGACCTTATTTTAGAAGCCGACCGTTTGGGTTTGCGCGGGCTGTGCATAACCGAGCACAGCGGCCCCTGGGTACGCCAGGAGTTTGAGCAGTTTGCCAGCCGGCACAGTGTGGTGCTGGTGCGGGCAATGGAGGTTGAGACCGACATGGGCCACATGCTAGCCTTCGGCTTCGACCAATACCAGGCGGGCTTTCACAAAGCGGAACAGCTACGCCACGCGGCCGACGCCCAGGGCGCATTCGTGGTTACGGCCCATCCTTTCCGGGCAGTGTTTAGCAAGCCCAGACCGGTGCGGCCCCTGTTGTACCAGTCGGTTTCCGATCCTTTGCCTGAAGAGCCGGAGGATGCCCTAGACCACCCGGTCTTCAAGCTGGTCGATGCTGTGGAGGTGGCCAACGGTGGAACGATTGACGAGGAAAACGGATTCGCCATGAAGGTAGCCAGCGCGCTGAAGCTGCCGGTTACCGGGGGCAGCGACGCTCATTCGACCCATGGAATCGGTCGTTTTGTAACCGTCTTTCGAGATGAGATAAACAACGAAGCGGAATTTCTGGCAGCCTTGCGGTCGGGAACCTTTTATCCGGCGGTGGGGCTGCGCTCCGGGCAACTCCGGCCCTATACTGGCTAAACCAGCGGCGGTGGCATGTGGTCTCCCCCTAGGGCGAGAGGCGAGGTGAGGTGAGGGTGTCTTTATTGGCTCCAATCGCGTCTCCATTCGACCTGGTGCACGTGGCACTGGACCTGGAAACCACGGGGCTGGACTCGTCCCGGGACACCATCATTGAAGTCGGCGCAGTCAAGTTTCAGGGCGACCGGGAGATAGACTCCTTCCAGAGCTTCGTCAACCCAGGCCGTGCCATCCCGGACCACATCCAGCGGCTGACCCACATCTCCCCTCACCAGGTCGAGCGTGCGCCAATGTTCGGCTCCATTGCCGATGATCTGGCCGCGTTCATTGGAGACCATCCGGTGATCGGCCACAATGTGAGTTTCGATGTGGGGTTTTTGGCTTCTCACGGCCTGCCCCTGGACAACTCCGCCTATGACACCTGGGATCTGGCCTCGGTTTTTCTCCCCCGTTCAATGCAGTATTCGTTGAGCCAGCTAACCAGCTTCCTGGGCGTGGACCATAGCGACCCCCACCGAGCTTTATCCGACGCCAAAGCGACTTGGGGCGTGTTCTTGAAATTGCTCCGCCGGGCGGCCGAACTGGACCGTGGGCTCATGGGCTACATCACCGGCCTGGCAGTTCGCAGCCGGTGGGCCATCGCTCCCCTGCTGCAAGGCCTTGAAGCGGCGGCGGATGTTGGGGCTGCGTCGTCGGGCCTTACCGGGCTGGACATGGAGAGCCTGGCCGTGCGGTTGGGCCGCCCCGAACAGCGGAGACCGGACCACACCCTGAGTTCTTTAAGCCAACAGGATGTGGCCCAGTTCTTGGGGCCCAAAGGGTACTTCTCTCAAACCTTCTCCGGGTTTGAGTACCGGCCGGAGCAAGAGGAAATGCTGGCTGCGGTGACCGATGCCATCTACGGCGGCCACCATCTGGTGGTGGAGGGAGGCACCGGCGTCGGCAAGTCAATGGCCTACTTGCTTCCCGCGGTCCTCTTCGCTCTTTCTCAGGGGCGCCGTGTAGTGATTTCCACCAACACCATCAACCTCCAAGAACAGCTGCTGCGCAAGGACATTCCGGCGCTGGTGGAGGTGCTGGAGCGCTCCGGCCTGGTCCCCAATGGCGTGGTACAAGCCGCGTTACTGAAGGGCAGGGCCAACTACTTGTGCCTGCACCGCTGGAACCATCTGGCCCGCAGCGAAACGCCCAGCGTGGACGAAGCCCGTTTGCTGGGAAAGACCGCCGTGTGGCTGCAAGACACCATCTCAGGAGACAGGGGCGAGATAAACCTTTCCGGCCGGGACGCTTTCACTTGGAGCCGGATCTCCGCGGGTGAGAAGGGCTGGTGCCCCGGGTTGAGAGATGGCGGACCCTGCTTCCTACGCAGCGCCCGGGAGCGGGCCGAAAAAGCCCACATCGTGGTGGTTAACCATGCATTGCTGATCAGCGACTTGGTGCGCGGGGGCAGCCTGATCCCGGATTATCAATACCTGATTGTGGACGAGGCCCACAATCTGGAGGGTGAGGCCACATCCCAACTGGGATTTAACGTCTCGGTGGATCGCTTGGACGAAGCCGTGGAGACCCAATCACGATTAACCACTGAGGTCCGTTTGGCCATACGGTCTGCCGGTTTGGCATCGGGCGTGACCCAAGATGGTGAGCGGGCATTGGCTGATGTTGAGGCATATCCGCCCCGGCTGCGGGACCTGTGGGCCCGAGTGTGGGCCGCCGGGGAGCGGTTTCTCAACGCCCAGCGCCAACGGGAAACCAGCGATGTTTCCCAGGTGTTGTTGACCGACGAGTTGCGTGCCCAGGGAGACTGGGATGAGCTGGCTCTAGCTTGGGAAAACCTGGACGTGGGACTGCAACAGGCCACCAATGCTCTCTCCCGTTTGCAGAGGTTTTTGGATACCACCAGCCTGCCCGGAGCCAGCGACCAGCCAGCAATCGTCATGGAAGTCGCGACAATCCACGACAACCTGGAATTGATTCGCAGCCAATTGGAATCTGTGCTGGGATTGCCGGATCCGGGCGACATCCTGTGGGTCGCCCGGGATGCGTCGAAGGGGGAGATCGGCTTCCACTCGGCGCCCCTGGACGTGGGAGCGACTCTATCGGAGCAGCTTTTCGATCGCAAAGAGTGTGTGGTATTGACCAGCGCCACCCTTAGCACCGACGGGAATTTCGAATATTTTCGGAAGAGGTCTGGTCTACCGGAAGACAGCGAAGAGTTACTGGTTGGTTCCCCTTTTGACTACCAAAAGGCCGCCCTGCTGATGATCCCCGAGGACATGCCCGCTCCATCGTCCCAGGGCTACGTGGAGGCCCTATCCCGCGTCTTGGTCGACCTGGCCAAGTCCTTGGGCGGCCACACAATGGCCCTGTTTACCGCATATTCATCGTTGCGGGCGGTAAGCCAGCGAGTCCGGGCGCCCCTTCAAGCCGAGGGAATAGAGGTGCTAGCCCAGAGCATTGACGGCTCGCCCCTGCAGCTTATGACTCGGTTCGCCGAAAATCCCAAAAGCCTGCTTCTGGGCACCAGTAGCTTTTGGGAAGGAGTAGACCTGCCAGCGGGCGTGCTGAAAGCCCTGGTCTTGACCCGCCTTCCCTTCCAAGTACCCACCGACCCCATCGTTAAAGCAAGGTCGGAGCAGTTCGAGGACCCATTCAAAGAGTATTCCGTTCCTCAAGCGGTCTTGCGGTTCCGCCAGGGCATTGGCCGGTTGATTCGCAGCAAAGAAGACAAGGGGGCCATCGTGGTGCTGGACTCGCGGATCACAGGGCGGTCCTATGGGCGGTCTTTCTTGCAGTCCATGCCTCCGTGTACGCTGCAACCCAGCAGCTTGTCCACGGTGGGCAGTCTGGCGGCGCGGTGGATGGGTGGTGGCCGTGCGTCTAGAAATTGACCAGCCTTTCGACCTAGCCGCCAGCCTGGAGAGCGGTCAAGCCCACCGGTGGCGCCGGGAGGACGGGTGGTACTCGGGCGTAATCCGTGGAAACTTCGTAAAAATGCGCCAAGAAGGGGAAGTGGTGGAGTTTCGCAGCGAGCCCTGCTCCGAAGCCTCGTTGTTGCCGTTGATGCAAGACTACTTTCGCCTGGACGACGACCTGGTAGCGATTTACACCGAAATCACCCGAGACCAGCGGGTGGCCTCCATGGTGGACCGGTATCCGGGGTTACGAGTGTTGCGGTTGGAGCCCTGGGAGTGCTTTATCTCCTTCATTTGCTCAGCCAACTCCAACATCCCTCGAATCCATCTAGTCATGGATAGGATGGCCACGGCTTACGGCAATCCCATTGATATGGACGGGCAAATCAGGCACTCGTTTCCGGGACCCGTCCAGCTGGCCCAAGCCGGAGAGATGGAGCTGCGGCGCCTGGGGCTGGGTTTCCGAGCACCCTACGTTGCCAAGGCCGCCCAAAGGGTATCGGAGGGTTGGTTGAACCTGGATGCCCTGGTTGACGTGCCCTATCCAGAGGCCAAGGAGCGGTTGATGGAGTGTGCCGGCATCGGACCTAAGATCGCCGACTGCATCGCCGTTTTTTCACTGGATAAGCTGGAGGCCTTCCCAATTGACGTATGGGTCAGGCGGGCGCTTGGGGAGTGGTACTTTCCGGGGCAGAAGACGCCCCCGGACCGGGTGTTGCTGGAGTGGGCCCAGGACCACTTTGGCCGCTACTGCGGATATTCGCAGCAATACCTGTTCCACGGCCGGCGCTTGGAAAAGTAAGGCGGCGTTCCGGGTGGTCCCAGGCTGGGCGCTGACGGCTGATGGCTAATTCACGGCGTCAGCAGCAGCTTGCCGAAAAAGTTGGTTTCCTCCATGGTACGGTGGGCGGCGGCCACCTCGGCCAAGGGGAACACCTCATGGATCACCGGATGCACGGTGCCCCGGTTGAGCAGCGCCGTTATCTCCTGCATGTCTTCCTTGGTTCCCATGAAAACCCCGAAAATCTGTATCTGGCGGCTGAACAGCAACCCCAGGTGCAATTCCGTGCGTAACCCGGTGGTGGCGCCGCAGATGCCGTAACGGCCCCCCGGGCGAAGAGAGCTGAAGGCGCTGGAGAAAAAGTCGGCCCCCACGTGGTCCACCACTGCATCCACTCCCTTGCCGTCGGTTAACGCCTTGACCCGCTCGGTGATGTCTTCTTCGTTGTAGTTGATTACTTCGTCGGCGCCCAGTTCCCGGGCTTTTTCCGCCTTCTCTGCCGTGCTGGTCGTTGCTATTACCCGGGCCCCGATGGCTTTAGAAGCAACTTCGATGGCGGCGGTGCCGACACCGGCGGAAGCCGATAAAACCAGCACCGTTTCCCAAGCTTTTAGCTGGATTTTTCGCTGAAGCATGTTCCACATTGGGAGGAAGGTAGTAGGAACGGCCGCCGCCTGTTCGTAGGATACTTCGTTGACGATGGGGTGAACGTTGACCGCCGGGACCGCGGTTAGCTCGGCGTAGCTGCCGTCCAACGCGCTGCCCATGAACTGAGGACGGGGACACAGATCATCCTGTCCCGCCAGACAAGCCGGACACTGCTGGCAGGTGATCTTGGGATTGACCAGCACCCGGTCCCCCGTGCTGAGCCCTCGGACCTGTTCACCCACTTCAACGATATCGCCGGCGCAATCTCCGCCCAAAATCAAGGGAGGCGGAAATTCCCGGCGAAGCCCTCGATCCCCTTCCCGGGTGTAAATATCCAACCGGTTCAGCGCGCATGCCCGGACCCGGATCATTACCTGGTGAGGCTCCACATTCGGCTCGGGGCGCTCGCCCAATGTCAAAACGTCGGGTCCACCGTGTGACTCTATATATACCGCCTGCATAGAACAGCGTCTCCTTTAGCGCTAGGGTCTTCGCCCATAGAAGCAATCGTCGCATAGAAAAACTATAGCCAATGATTCCTCATGGCTGCCGATGCGTCCACATTGGGGAACATCGCTATCTTGGCTCCAAGGCTGATGAAACTTACCCCCACACATCTGGCAGGAAGTCTGGTGTATGCCGTCCAAGGCCTCACCGCAAATAACGCATTCCTCCTGCTCCAGTTCCTCATTCATCGGCAGATTGGCCTTTGCGAGCAAGGGATTCCAGGACCCAGGTTCTTTCGTCCGCCTCGGTGTGGACCTTGCCGTCAAGTTTGGCGTCTCTCAGCTCCTGAAGGACTTGGCCAACCAACGGGCCGGCGGGTATGCCCATGTCCAGCAGATCTTGGCCGTGGAAAATGGGAGAGACATGCCTATGCTCGGTGAGGTACCGCTCAATACGCTGGGCTACCAGCGGTGAACTGCTGAAGCGTGACACCGCCACCAGCGCCTGCTCCGAGAATCTCTCGATAAAACCGGTCAAGGAAGACGGTGGCAGGTTGTCCACCGATAGCTCCGGCTCCAGACGTTTTAGCTCTCCGGTATGGCGCACCACCTCGGCCCAGGGGCCCGGCATGTTCAGGCGCTGAATCATTCCTTCGGCTTCTTGACTAGAAAGGGGGTAGGTCAACGCCGCCAGATAGACCAGGACCGGTTGGCCCGGCGCTAATCGGCCTACCGCTCCAGTATCTGTTAAGGAGGAGTGAATGCCTTGGAGGGCGCCCAATTGGGCAGCGCGGTCCAAGACAGGCGCCGGATGTTTTTCCTCCAGTATTCGCTCTAGTTCGTGCCTTAGCCGGTCGCCGGTAAGGAGGGACATCTGACCGGTGGCGTCCCTTAGACGCGACAGAGTGTCGGGCTCCATTTGGAAACTTAACCGCTGTTCGTACCGTATCGCCCGGAGTACCCGGGTTGGGTCATCTACGAAGCTGTTGGCGTGGAGAATCCGGACCAAGCCATTCCTGATGTCCTCAACCCCTCCGTGAAGGTCCAACACGCGGGGTTGGTCGTCGAACAAAGGCAATGCCAGCGCGTTGATTGAGAAGTCGCGGCGGGCCAAGTCCTCGTGGATGCTGGCTGGTGTCACTTGAGGCAGCGACGCGGGTTTAGGGTAAACCTCCCGCCGGGCGGTTGCCAGGTCCACGCGGCCGTCGGGCAAAGCGAGGGAAGCGGTGCCGAAGGCTTCGTGGCGGACAACCGTTGCGCCCAGCTCCTTACCCAACCTGTCCGCCAGACCCGGTGCGTCGCCTTCCACGACGAAGTCCAGGTCGCGTATGGGCATCCCGATCAGCACGTCCCGAACCGGGCCTCCCACCAAATACACCGGCAACGACTCTTCTTTGGCCAGTCGGCGTAGCTCGGTCAATGCGGACAGGTTCCCGCCGGTGATGCTGGCTTCAACCGCTTCGAGTGGAGCGCAGATGTGCTGGGACTTGGGCGTGGGAGACCTCCTGAGGCCGATATTATAGCATAAGGGGGGTCTCCGCCACGCTCAATCCTCGCCTGGCAGCCCGGGTTGCCAGTCTCGTGGGAAGATGATTTGAGTACCCGTGGAGCTGAGGCCGGCGGTCGTTTTCGGGTCAACACCGGCGATAAACGGTTCAAACGGGCAGGGGCGACGGAGCATCGTTTTTGACAATCGGACATCGGGTGGCTACAATCCAGTTAGTATCGATTCATCAGGAGGTGAGAGATGACCGAGGCTAATTTCACAACCTATTACGACTTTCGTTGACCCTTTGTCTATAATGCCGCCATGTGGCTGGCAAAAGTGGGCGACGCTACTGGAAAACCGGTCGAAGTAGATTGGCAGCCCTTCTCCCTTGGTCAGGTGAACAACGACAAGGGCCCCGACTACAAGATTTGGGAACAGCCGGAAATCCTGGACGGGACCGACAAGTCCCTCCTGGCTCACCAGGCGGGTCTTGCGGCCAAACGGCAGGGCAAAGAGGCCTTCGAGTCCTTCTTCATCACCCTGCTCAAGGCGCGCCACGAGGACAAGAAGGACCTGACTGACCCGGCGGTAATAGAAGAAGCCGGCATCAAATCCGGAATAGACATGGCCCAGTTCCGCGAGGACGTGGCCGATCCGGACCTGCTGCGGGAGTTGGGTGAGAGCCACACCAAGGCCGTCGAGGAGTACGGCGCCTTCGGAGTGCCTACCTTCGTGTTCCCCGAAGGCAACGTAGCCTTCCTGAAGATGTTCATTCCTCCGGAAGAGCGATCGGCTGAAATATACGACACATTGATTAAGGCTATGAGCCAGTTCGAGCACGTGGGCGAATTTAAGCGCCCCCAGCCGCCCTGGCCCCACGGAGTAATCAAGGGGTAGTACTTGACCACGGAGCGGCTGGAACCGGCTTTGGGTCTGAAATTCCGGGACCCGAAGCTGCTGCGACAAGCCCTGGTGCACCGGTCATTCCTCAACGAGCAGGGAGGACCGCCCACCGACTCCTACGAGCGGTTGGAGTATCTGGGCGACGCTGTCATAGAACTGACGGTTTCCACCGAGCTGTTCCGACGATTCCCCACTCTAAGCGAGGGGGAGTTGACCAAGAGCCGGGCGGCGTTGGTGTGCGGGGAGTCCCTGGCCCGCATCGCTCGCCGGCTGGAGTTGGGGGAGTTCCTGCTCTTGGGTAAAGGCGAAGAGGCTACTGGAGGCCGCCGCCGGGACTCGATCCTGGCGGCGGCTTTTGAATCCGTGGTCGCGGCCATTTATCTGGACCAGGACTTCGACCATGCCAGCCGGTTCGTGCTTCAAGTAATGGAACCCGAGCTTGAGGAGTTTTTCCGGCAAGGCTTACCACCGGAGAACCCCAAGTCCCAGCTTCAGGAATACGTCCAGGCTTTGGGCCGGCCTGCCCCCCGCTATCGTCTCCTATCCACAGAAGGCCCGGACCATCAACCCGTGTTCACCGTGGAGGTGACGGTGGAGGACGAAGCCGTGGGCGAAGGCCGGGGCGGCAACCTGGCAGACGCCGAGCGGTCGGCAGCCGAAGACGCTCTGGGCAGGTTGCTGTAAAACTAACGTCGTATGTTTGTATCTTAGAAGCGGTTGACCGCTTGTAGTCATCTTTTTAGGCCAAGCCCGGAGCCGGTTATATGGCGCGTAGGATGGAGCTTGGGAAATTAGGGCCAGGTTGATAATTGCTAAGAATCTTCAAACGCGACCAGGTTGAAAACCAAAAGAAAACCGGCGCAGGGGTCAAGGCCAGCCGGGAGCGCTGGTTTGGGCGGATTCTCGGCTTGCTTCGCTCCTCCGGCCTGGACGATTCGGTTTGGGATGAGATAGAGGAGATCCTGATTTCCGCCGACGTCGGCGTAGATACGTCCTTCCAGATAATCGGCGGCCTCAAAACCCAGGTCAAGGAACACCGGCTGGAAGACCCGGACCAGGTTTTCGAATCCCTGAAGGAAGCTCTGCTCCAGGACCTGGACAGCGACGATTCCGCCGATCCCTGGGCCGGCCCCGGCCAAGACGCGGTCCCATACGTGATTCTCATGGTTGGAGTCAATGGGGTCGGCAAGACCACCAGCATCGCCAAACTGGCCCACCACTTCAAACAAGCGGGCAAGAAGGTCGTTTTGGGTGCGGCTGACACCTTTCGGGCAGCAGCAGCCGAGCAGCTGGAAATCCTCGGGCAGCAGGTGGGCGTAGATGTTATCAGCCACCGTTCCGGATCCGACCCGGGAGCCGTGGCCTACGACGCCTACCAGGCCAGCAAGTCCCGGGGCGCCGATGTGTTGATTATCGACACCGCCGGACGGTTGCACACCAAGTCCAACCTGATGGAGGAGTTGAAAAAAATCAACCGGGTGCTGCAGCGCTTGGACGCTGAAGCCCCCCATCAGGTTATTCTGACCCTGGATGCTACCACCGGACACAACGGCCTGGCCCAGGCCAAGGCGTTCAAGGATGCCGTGGGTTGCACCGGGATCTTCCTGGCCAAGCTGGACGGCACCGCCCGCGGAGGCATCGCCCTTGCCATCAAGCAAGAGCTACAGGTCCCTATCCTGTTTATCGGTACTGGTGAACGCCTCGACGACCTGGCGCCCTTCGATCCCCGAGAGTTCATCGACGCATTGCTGGCGCCCGTCTCCTAGAATATCCGTCGATATCCGCCGCACCAGAGTGCATCAGCCGAGATGCTCCAGCGAATGTCTAGGGGTTCATGGCCCTGGGTTTGAGCTTTGGTAGACCTTCTGCTGTGGTTGCTGGCCGTTGAATTTCTGGGTCTCCTGGCCCTGCCATTGGCCTTCGTTCTTTTCCGCAGGCTCCCAGACCGGGGATTCTCTTTGGCCAAGCCGATGGCCCTGATCCTGTTTTCCTACGTGCTGTGGGTCCTGGGCCTGGCCCGAATCGCCCCCAATTCCCTGGTGACCATCGCCGGCATTCTGGCGTTCGGCGCCATCGCGGCAGGGCTGGTGTGGCGTGGCCACCGGGCGCAGTTGGCGGCCTTCTTTCGGCGAGAGTGGCGCACCCTGGTGGTGGGCGAGGTGCTTTTCCTAGGATTTTTCCTGTTGTGGGCGGGCATCGTATCCGAGATACCCGCCATAAACCACACCGAAAAACCCATGGACTTCGCCTTCCTGAACGCCGTGCTGCAAAGCCAGTATTTTCCACCGGAAGACCCCTGGCTGGCGGGACATCCTATTAGCTACTATTATTTCGGCCATTTCACCATGGCTTTTCTGACTCGCTTGTCCACCGTGCCTTCCAGCGTGGGCTACAACCTGGCGGTCTCTCTGGTGCCCGCATTGGTTGCCGTGGGCGCCTTCGGGTTGGTGCACAACTTGGTGCGGCTGACCGGGGGAAGCTGGAAAGCTGCCGTTGGCTTTGGCCTGGCGGCCCCGGCCCTGGTGCTGCTGGTGGGAAACCTGGAAGGGGTACTGGAGTTCGTGCACGCCCAGGGTTGGGGCAGTACAGGGTTTTGGCAATGGGTGGGTATCAAAGGCCTGGAAGGAGCGTCCCCATCGTTTCAAGGGGCGTCCAGTGCCTTCCCAGAGCAGAACTGGTGGTGGTGGCGGGCAACCCGGGTAATCGACACCCTGGCGGACGGTCAGAGCCTGGACTACACCATCACCGAATTCCCCATGTTCAGCTTCCTCCTGGGGGATTTGCACCCACACGTTGTCAGCTTGCCCTTTGTAATTTTGGGCCTGTCTCTGTGCTTGAACCTATTTCTCTCGGTGGATAGACTCGGGCTGGGCTGGCTGTGGCGGCACCCCTGGGAGGCCGCGGCCCTGTCCTTGTTCCTGGGAGCGGTGGCGTTTATCAATGCCTGGGACTTTCCACTTCTGGCTGCGGCGTTGGCGTTGCTGGTCTTTGCGAGAGCCTACCAGCAGGAAGGGGGCAACCTGTCGGCGGCCGGAGGCCGGGCAGCCTTAATGGTTGCTCCAATTTTAACTGTGGCGGTAGTGCTTTTCCTCCCCTACTATTCCACCTTCGACGGCCAAGCGGCGGGCATCTTACCCTGGACCAAGGCGAGCACCCGGCCCTTTCTATTCTTCTTGGTGATCGGTTTATCTTTCCTATTGTCCTTGTCCCTGGTTTTGCGGCAGCTAACGGGATTGGCGAAACCGTCTCGGCGAGAAGCGCCGGCCATCGCGCTGGTCATCCTGGTCGCCGTGGCCCCTTTGCTGGTATGGTCGGGTATCGTCTTTTTTATCACCGATGGGGTAGGGGCCGCGTTAGCGAAGGTAGCCAGCCGGGCACTTTGGATCGTGCCCGGTCTGGCTATGGTGGCATTTGCAGGCTTCAGCGCTTTCCAGCGGGTGTTGTTGGGACGCGATACGGTGATGGTCTTCCCTCTGGTGCTGGCCGCCATCGCTGTCTACCTGCTGGTGGGAGCTGAGCTTTTCTACGTGGCCGACCTGTTCGGCAACCGGATGAACACCGTGTTCAAGGTGTACTATCAGGCCTGGTTGCTGTTATCGTTGGCCGGGTCTTACGGCTTGTATTATTGGTACTCAAAGCGTCCAGGTTTTCGACAATCTGGATCTACGGTTACCGCATTATCGGGGGCGGGACGCGGGCGATTTCTAAAAGGGTTGGGCTACCACGCTTGGACTGTCTGCGTGGTCATGCTGGTCCTGGCGTCCCTTTACTACCCTGTTGGGGCGGTACTGGACCGGACCGGCGTCCTGCGCGACGGCCTGAACCTGAAAAACAACACCCTGGACGGGTTGGACTTCATTGCCGGCCGCCAGAGAGGGGAGTATGCCGCCATCCAATGGCTGCGGGACCGGGCCCCCAAGGGCAGAATCGTTGAGGCGGTGGGCGACGACTATTCCGAATACGGCCGGATCTCCAGCAGTACCGGTTTGCCCACGGTACTGGGCTGGCGTGGTCACGAGCTCCAGTGGCGCGGGGGGAGCAAGCTGTTGGACGGCCGCGCCGAAGACGTTGCCGCCATATACCAAAGCAACGACGGTGATGAGGTGCGCCGCTTGCTGGAGAAATACCAGGTTCGATACGTGTATCTGGGACATCGGGAAAGGTCCAGCTACGGCGCCCGCTACTTGGCCGGCTTTACCGGCGTTGATGGAATTTTGAAAACCATGTTTGAGCAAGACGGCGTAATAATATACGAATTGGCGCAGAGAGCGATTCAGCCGGTTCCGCCGGTTCAGCCGGGAGATGGCGGTGGTCCAAGTTAGCGCAAGCCTGTTCACGGCGTGGCGTTGGATGTGGCTACGCTGGCCCAAGGCAAGCTTTGGCCGGTTTGAAGCCGGGTTCCTGGTGCTGGTCGCCGCGGCGCTGGCTCTGCGCCTGTGGGATCTGGACGGCCGCACAATGCACTATGACGAGGCCATTCACGTCCACTTCGCCTGGAAGCTGTTCCAAGGCAAGGAATTCATCCACTCCCCGTGGATGCACGGACCCTTCCAGGTTGAGTTGGTCTCCCTGATATTCCGGATTTTTGGCGATACTGAGTTCACCGCCCGGCTGGGCTACGCCCTGTTCGGTTCGGCCCTGGTCGGCTTGCCCTACTTCCTTCGGGAGGCTTTGGGCAAACCGGGTGCCCTTATCACCGGAGTGATGCTGGCCCTTTCCCCCAATTTGCTCTACTTCAGCCGGTTCGGCCGAAACGACATCATTATGGCGTTCTGGGCCACCGCCTTGCTGGTTCTATTCTGGCGGTATATACACCATGCCAAGCACCGCTACCTCTATATTGCCTCCGCGCTGATCGCGTTCATGTTCGCCACCAAGGAAACGGCTTACATGACAGTCCTGATCTTTGGCTTCATCATGTTTTTGCTGGCGCTGCCCGACCTGGTGCCCTGGGCCCTGGGGCGGGTCCGTCTTTCCCAACTTACGGGGGCAGCCGGGGTTCTGCTGCTGCTGGTGACCTTGACCCTACCCCAGTGGGCTGCGATTGCCGGCTTGGCCCAGGACGCCTTGGGGCTGGACTTGGTCAACCGGAATGGGGTGAGCGGCGGTATCGTCGGCGCACCCCAATGGGGGGCCCCCTACGTGGCAATGCCTGTCTACCTGCCGGCTTGGTGGCTGCACGCGTTGGTTGCCTCGGTTACAACACTAGCAGCTGGGGGGTTGGCGCTGTTACATAGATCCAGCCTACACGGAGCTCGTCTACGTCCGCTGATATTTGGGTTGGTGGTACCCGCGGCGGGGGTGGTGGCGGTGTCGATGGCGATGCTTCGTCCCCTGGACCAGGCCTGGCCCTCCCCGGTTGCGCTGGCGGCGGACTTCTGTCTGGC
>JADFFS010000205.1 GCA_022568195.1 Chloroflexota bacterium
AACAGTTGTAAGGGCCGATAGGCCAAACAGGAATTTTACGACCGCCCGGGCCCAACTACAAGCGGTGCCGTTTAGCTGTGGCAATGCGTCATAATCGAGATTCCGGTACGCCCCAGCCTCCGACGGTGTAAAAACAGTGTAAAATCGGTGCCAACCAGGTGGGAGTAAAGATCAAAAAGGGGGACACTCATGGTCGACCAGCTAGCCCGGCCTACCGACAAGGTTGAGGTCTATTGGTTCTCGGAGCATCCCAACGCCTACGTCCGAGACGAAGACCTGGAAAAGTATGAGGCCACTCGGTTTTTGTTCCCCAATTCATATTTCGACCCGGAAAAGGCCCATGTGCTGTACAACCAGTACCATGAGCAGTACTCCCTGGTCGACGAGGTCGGTTTCGATGGCATAATGACCAACGAGCACCACACGGCGTATTGGTGCATGAAGCCCTCAGCCAACATAGACGCCGCCATCATTACCAAGGTCACCAAACGGGTCAAAATAGCTATCCTGGGGAACGTCATTGCCATCAACGACCCGGTGAGGATGGCCGAAGAGATAGCGATGCTGGATTGCTATTCCGGAGGTCGCATAATCTCGGGGTTCGTGCGAGGTAGCTCCATCGAGACTTTGCAGGCAGGTATCGACCCTACGGAGAACCGAAGCCGTTTCGAGGAGGCGCACGATCTTATACTCAAGTGCTGGACCACCCCCGGGCCTTTCCGCTTCGAGGGACAGCATTTCCACCACCGGGTGGTGAATCCCTGGGTACTGCCGATGCAGAAGCCCCATCCAGACATCTGGTTCCCGGGCACCGGTAGCCCGGAGAGCGTTATCTGGGCTGCCGAGCACGGTTATCCTTATATGAACCTACAGGTCATCCGAGGCCAGACCGAGTGGTTAAAGGACATCTACATCCAAACCGCCCGCGAGGCCGGCTACACCCCGGGGCCGGGAAACTTCGGGGGCAACGTATTGGTGTTCTGCGCCGACACCGATGAAAAAGCCCAGGAGATCGGGCGTACCTACATGTGGCACGGAAAACACCGGTTCAAGGGCCCGGCGGAACACAACGATCCCCCAGGATACCGGTCGCGCGCCGCGGTAGATGTGATAAGGAAGATACCAGCGGGGATAGGAGTTCGATTGGGGCAAAGGGAGAGGACCTATGAGGAGCTCCAGGAGGCCGGCAGTATTGCAGTCGGTACTCCCGACACGGTCATCAAGAAGTTGACGGAAATCTTGGACAGTGTCGCCCCCGGCTACCTCATCTGTTACGGTAACGAGGGCGACATGCCTTATAAAGACGTGATGCGCTCCATCGAGCTGATTGGTAAAGAGGTCATACCGGCCTTGCATGAGGTCAAACTCCGGCCCTACGAGTAGGGCGCCGACACCCAGACGGTTTTGCTATCAAAGCGTGGTCCGTTACGGCCACCGCGTGACCACGAGAGATGGCCCAACTTCAGCGAGCCTTGAAGGCTGGTGTTACGCGGAAGAAACCGCACCGCCCAACTGGGCGTGGGTCCAGCCCATACGTGCCTACATCCAACAGGCCGGTGAGGACCAACTTAGCGCAGAGATGGGATCCGGCGCCGCCAACCGTACCGAGGCAGCTTCCTACGCCACCCGCAATGGTCTGGTCTAGCTGAAGCCTGACCCGTGCCCGTTTCCTGACCAGCGCCCTTAATCGCCTTCATTAGCTCCTGCGTTGCTTTACAGGGCTTACGCCCGCCCGCTCTCTCTCCCCGGCCCATCGCGGGTCCCCACTTTCCTGACGGCAGTGCGCTGTTAGGTTTCGTCATCCGCGTTTCCAAAGCTCCCTCCGTAAAACTACGTATACCTTTTCGTTATTACCGCATCCGGCCAATTTCAAAGATACGGATTTTCACGGATGTTCCCCTTCTTGGCAGCGGCTAACATTGCGGTACACCAAATCAGTCGAGGGAGAAAATCATGAGCACACCAACGACCAACACCCAAACCGGAACAGGAACCACACACCAAGAGTTCTCGAACAAAAAGGAGGAGATTCAGATGAATCGGACCAACACCATCCGAAAACTGAATATGCGGCTATCCAACTCTGTGAGCAGGAATTTCCCAGCCAAAGTTATAGGAGGATTGGCCCTCGGCGCTTTGCTGGCGGTGGCGACTGCGTTGCCCCTTAGCCCGGCCCAGGCCAGCCCCTTAACCGTACCCCCGGTAGAGAAATTGGCAACCGACATTGAGAGTACCTTCGGTCTGGCCGAAGAGTATTTCCACCCCATCACCGGCGAGCCCGTGGACCAAATGGCTGTGACCAATGCCTCAGTGATCGAAGCTTTGGAGCCTAATTCCTCCAGTCTGGGAGAGGAGTGGTTCCACCCCATCACCGGTGAGTTGACGGCGCCGATGCCCGGTGTCGATGCCTCGGTGATCGAAGGATTGGAGCCTAACTCCTCCAGTCTGGGAGAGGAGTGGTTCCACCCCGTCACCGGTAAGCTGACGGCGCCGATGCCCGGTGTCGATGCCTCGATGGTCAAAGGATTGGTGCTTAGCGGCTTCGGTCCGGCCGAGGAGAATTTCCACCCCATCACCGGCGAATAGACAACACTATGGAATGAATCGCTCACGAGCGTTTCGGCGCACTAAGAATCATGCACACCAGGTAACGACATCAGTTCCCACCTCCCAGATTGGTGTGCTTGGGAGGTTCCACAGGCCACGGGGTTGAGACCCGTGGCCTGTCCCGTTGTTGGGCCCTTTATACCTCGCATACGGAAGTGAAGCCTCTCCTTCAACGGTGCGCGGGGCGGGGAAATATCCGGGTCACGAGGTTACATATCGTGGCCCTTTCTGTGTATGTAATGCTCGCCTCGTAACAAAGTGGTGGGAAGACGATGGTTGCCCGGCATTTCCCACGTAGGGGAGATATTGATTCGAAGTGGACCGGTTGCGATAATGTAACCCCCTCGGGGGAGAACGGGAATTAGACCGCTATGGGAGGTCTTATGAATCGTTCGGCATCCATCCTACTGGGACTGTTCACCACCACGCTGGCCTTACTCGCCGCATGTGGCGGTGCAGCACCAGAACCTACCCGTACGGCTTCTGAGATCGCTATCGCTTCTACAGCATCCGCGCCCTCGATTTCCGAACAGAAAAGCAAGCGCGCGCGGCCCCACATCAGTACCGTCGGTGACGAGCTTCGATTCGACAGAGCCAAACTAAAAGAAACAGCCCTGTTCAAAGTAAGGGTAACATTCACCAACGCCTCTACCGTAAACGCGGGTGCCGCCAATTCCTGGATACCGCCAGAGGATGATAGGATAATTGCCCACAGCGGTCTGTTAGACCCGGGTGAGACAGAAGAGATACGTTTTACCGCTCCATTGATTGGAACATATCAGTTCCTTTGTACCTTCCCCGGGCATAGCGCCATCATGTTTGGGGATTTTGTATTTGTCTCGTTTTAGCATGTGGTGGGGAACCTTCACCGCACCTCTACAGGTTGGAGACCTGGCGGGGAGCCAGTTTATCGATACGGAGGTCCCGGTGGACACAAGCGACCTGCGCAAGAGCACCGGTCCCAGCGGCTTGAAGTGATCTCAGTGACGATCAGTCGAGACGGCAAGATACCGCCCACCATCGAGCTCAAGTGCCCCAACTGTGGGATGGTCACTTCTATTCCGCTGCGATACTCAGGTGGAGCCACGATTGACTACGAGGGGACGTGCACAGGCATTCTTAAGCCAGTCCCCGATCTCTGTAAAACGTCGCTTCTTATCACGGTCACAGTTCCCGAGTAAATGGGAGATGACCCTTAGCGGCAAGCTCGTCCAGGTGGCCAGGCCGAAAACCGAGAACAGCCTGGCTATAGGTGCGGTGGCGTCGGCACGGGCGGTTTTGGGGATTGGGAGCGACACCGTACCGTCTTGTTGGAGCCGGAGTCACCCGCGGACCAAGAGAAGGTTGCGGGGTCGCTGTTTACCGAAGGGGAGCTGGAGCCGGGGCCATGAACGCGGTGGCCTGTCGTGGCGGTAAGCTGGTGGCTCTGGACTGGAAGACCAGCAATGGGCTCTACCCGGAATACGCCCTGCAAGTCGCTGCCTACGCCAAGGCCCTCGGGGAGATGACAGGGAATCCGGTGACAGAGGCATGGGCGGTTAGGTTAGAGAAGGCTTCACCGGAGTTCGAGGCCCGCAGGGTGGTGGACCTGGACACAGCGTTCATCGCTTTCCGAGCGGCGCTGTACCTGTGGCGGGCCATGCAAGGGAAACTATTGGGAGAAGGAACGTAGCTGGTCCCACCGCACGGTAACCACCGGCCCGGTGTCCAGGATGACGTGGTAGCCAGGGGCGAACTCATCCGGGTGGTCCACGGTCCGCTGGAACACGGCGCTGTCCACCAAGCCCGTCACGCCGGTGTACCGGCCCCAGGTGATGGTCACTGGATCGCCCCGCTTGAAGCGGTAGTAGTGGCCCATGTTGGGGAATGTAGCGGATGGTCACACGGCGCTGCAATGGCCTATCGTCAGGACGGAGCCGGTTAGTGAGGGGGTACCCCCCATAATGAGAGAGGTCGCATAAGCGTTAACCTACTCCAAATTTTCAGGTCCCTAATGACCATACCTGACCCCCAGATCCACCGCCACAAGGGTGACGAATACCCCAACAAGCCCCTGTACTGCTACCTCCAGAACCCAGGGGAGGAGCCGCAGTGGGTGCAAGTGGGGACTGTCTGTCCCTATTGCGGCTTTACGCCAGGCCCGGTATACCTGCGGATGCGCCTGGAAGTAGAGATGGGGTGGAAACAAACGGAGGAGGCACCCGAACCACAAGAACTGGTTGAGTAAAGGGACACGCTAGTATGAGAGTTCCCGCAGGCGAGACCCAAAGCCCTGGCTCCCTCACTCGGGTATGTCCAGGGTGCAAGCCCACGACCACGGGCGAAGAGTTACCGCATAAACCCATCCTCTTGACGCACACCCGGTCCGCCCAGTCCGGACCCACACCGGAAGTCCGGCGGCTGGTTGGCCATCTGCGGAACCTACTGGCGGATTGATTAGGCTCAGAGAGTTACGTGTAGATTATGATTCAGGTAGGAGATCAGGCCCCGACTTCACCCTCCCCAGCACCGTTGGCCCCCTTACTCTGAGCGAGGTCTGGCGGGGGCGCAAGGTGGTGCTGGCGTTCTACATCGAGGACAACACTCCCGGTTGAACCCAAGAGGTCTCTTCGTTGAAGGGAGAGTACGACACCATCAGGGAAGCGGGAGGGGAGGTCGTCGCGGTCAGCGCCGACAGTTTAGAGGCCCACGAGAGGTTCGCCCAGGCTATGGGAGGGTGCCCTTTCCCGCTGGTCTGTGACGAGGATCTGGAGGCGGCCAGACTCTTTGGTGTAGTAGGAGAGGACGGCAGGCGCAGTCATAGGGCCGTGTTCGTGATCGACCAGGGTGGAGCGTTGCTGCACCATATAACCTGGTATCAGCCAGGAAACATCGGCCAGTTCATGGAGATTTTCCAGGCGCTGGGGGCGGTCTAAGAGAGCAGCTTCAGAGTAAGCGTGCGTGCTGGGAAAGCGGCGCGGGTATCGCGTGGGGTGGTGGCCGGTGTCGCCGTGGCTGTGCGGTGGTTGGCCGTCTGAGTTACAATAGAAAAAGGCCGTCTGCGTTCATACCGACGGCCCTTTCGTGACCCCCCGCCACAGGAGGTTTTTGTGGTGTCTCCACTATACACCCAAACCAATATCTCTGCCCACACGCCGCAACCCCCCCACGGAGGCGATCCGGCCAACCCCTGTAGTTGCCTTCCGTGCTGGTGGGTGCGCCCAAGGCCCCTGATTCCACCCAGCCTAGCCGACCTTTTCGAGGGCGGAGCTTGCTTCCCCAGGACGCATGTCCCGGGCTGCGCGGGAAATTGCCACATCGCTGTGCCCCACGAT
>JADFFS010000040.1 GCA_022568195.1 Chloroflexota bacterium
TACGATCAAAAGTCTATTCTCGCAATAAAACTCCGGGGAGGAAACACAAGCATTACTGCAACAGGAATTCTCTCCTCAGACCAGGATGTCGTTTTGGATTATCTCGAACGCCAAAGAGAAAAAAAGAATGCGTCGGTCAATCTTAAAGTTTCGAAAAAAGATGGCTCTTATCACATACACAAGATTTACTTGCCGGAACGCATATATAGTTCTCTGACGACAGAAGGCGTATGACTACCCTCATCCTCTTTCTGCTGTACGGCCTCGTCATCATAGCCATCGATGGCTTCGCTGTCTGGAAGCCGCGCGTCTGGGTGGAGTGGACGGAACGACAATTCATCTACTGGCGGGAGCGCGTCGTGGCAGGCGTGCTCTGCCAGCCGGTTGGGCACAACACGAAAACCCCTGACTCCATGTACAACTCTGGCCGTGATATCTGGGCACCCGCACTGCGCGCCAGGCGGACTGACGTGACCATGGAGACTTGCGAAGCGTATCTGCACAACCTTTACCGCGTCGAGCCTGACTTCGTGTACAGCGTGTCGCGCGACTTCGTGCGTTCGTGCCAGACGCCGATGCTGGTCATGCCTGACGACACACCATCGCACTCGTACGAGGCCGCCATGGAAGTAGTGGAGTTGGCGCCAAAAGCCGAGGTGACGGTATATCCATGGAAAGAGCAAAAGGACGTGCTCGCCAAGACAATAAACCAGGTGCGTGACTTCCTCCTGGCGCATCAACCCGCGAAAACCGCCCACTGAGACGGGCAGGCGGTGTGTCCACACGACAGGGCGGCAGGGATAATCTCTGCCGCATCTTCTTCTTGCCCCTGAAAATAACTGGTTTCTGATCCCGCCAAATTATACGAGCACAAGCCATGAGGCCTGCCCGCTAAATGGCCTGTTTGGAAACAGGCCTGTTGCTCACCGTGGACAAATCCCCCGTCCTAACGCTACTATTCCCCCATAATGGCAAGCGAGCGCGTCCAAAAACAGATTGATCGTCTCTTTGATGAAGCTGAGGAGGCGATAACTAGCCAGGACTGGACGACCGTCGGGGATCGTGCTCGGTCTGTACTACGGCTTGACCCGGGGAATCCAGACGCACTCTCCTACTTGGCTGCTGCTGAGCGGGATCTATCCCCGATTGATCAACCACCGGCTAAGAACATATCTCAGCCACCTCCATCTGCTGCAGTTACAGCCCCCGAAGCCGAACGCCGCCAGCTCACGGTAATGTTCTGCGACCTTCAAGGTTCCACGGCCCTCTCCCAACGACTGGACCCCGAAGAGCTTCGGGATTTGATACGCAGCTACCAGGATGTCTGTGGTGGCGCCGTCGGTCGATTTGAGGGCCACATCGCCAAATATCTGGGCGATGGACTCTTAGTCTACTTCGGCTATCCTCAGGCCCACGAGGACGACCCACAGAGGGCCGTCCGGTCTGGGTTGGCAATCCTGGAGGACATGGGTCAACTCAACATCAAGCTCAAAGCGGACAAAGACCTGGAACTGGGCGTGCGCATAGGCATCCACACCGGGCTGGTGGTGGCGGGAGAGATGGGAGGTGGCGATACCGTCGAAGCACTGGCCATTGTCGGTGAGACGCCAAACATCGCCGCCCGGCTACAAGAGGCCGCCGAACCCAACTCTGTAGTCATCAGCGACGTCACCGCCAACCTCATACAAGGTTTCTTTCTGTGTGAGGACCTAGGGTTGCACGAACTCAAAGGCATCTCTCAGCCCATGGAGCTGTTCGCGGTTCTCTCGGAGAGTGGTGCCCAGACCCGTTTCGATGTAGCCGCTGCTTCACAACTAACTCCACTGGTAGGCCGGGAGCAGGAATTGGGACTGCTGCTGGACCGCTGGGAGCAGGCCAAAGAGGGGCTGGGACAGGTTGTGCTGCTCAGCGGGGAGGCGGGGATCGGCAAGTCGCGCTTGGTCGAGACGTTGACCCAGCGGCTGGCGGAGGAGCCACATGTTCTGCGCCAACTCCGATGTTCAGCCTATCATCAGAACAGCGCACTATATCCCGTCATCGACTTTATAGAACGGTGGCTTGAGTTCAGCCGTGAAGATTCCCCCGAAGAGAAACTGGACAGATTGGAAAGAGCGCTGTCTGAATACCGCTTTCCCCTACCTGAGGCGGTGCCTTTGCTGGCCGGGTTGCTTTCGGTGCCCCTGGACCACCGTTATACATCTCCCACTTTGACCGCCGAAGGGCAAAGAGAAGAAACCCTGGCGTTGCTGGTGGCGCTATGGATGGAGTCACCGGGAGGGCATCCGGTCTTTTTGGTTATAGAAGACTTGCACTGGGCCGACCCTTCGACCTTGGAATTGCTGGGACTGTTGGTAGACCAGGCGCCAACCGCTCGGATGGTGGCAATCTTTAGCTTCCGGCCCGAGTTCACACCGGCCTGGGGAGGCCGGGCGCACCTGACCCAGATAACCCTTAACCGTCTAACCCGGAGGCTGGCGGTGGAGATGGTGGGAAGGCTTGCCGGAGACAAGGCCTTGCCCGAAGGGGTCGTTGATCAGGTGGTGAGCAAGAGCGATGGTGTTCCCCTGTTCGTGGAGGAACTGACCCGGATGGTGACGGAGTCGGGACCGCTTCGAGAAACCGATGATCGCCACGAAGTCACGGGTCCTCTACCCTCTTTGGCCATTCCTTCCACCCTCCAAGACTCGCTGACGGCGCGCCTCGACCGGCTTGGGGCGGCTCGAGAGGTCGCCCAATTGGGCGCGGTACTGGGAAGGGAGTTTTCCTACGAGCTGATCCAGGCTGTTTCGCCGCTGGAGGAGGGAGTTCTTCGGAGCCATCTGCAACAGTTGGTGGCCGCCGAGTTCCTGTACCAACGCGGACTACATTCAGAAGCCACATTCATATTCAAACACAACCTCGTCCGAGACGCCTCCTACGAGTCTCTGTTGAGGAGCGCTCGACGGCAATACCACCGGACCGTGGCAGAGGTATTGGAAGTGAGGTTCCATTCCACTGTGGAGACGCAACCCGAGCTTGTGGCCCGCCATTTCATGGAGGCAGGCCTTACCGACCAGGCTGTTCCTTATTTGCAGAAGGCGGGAGACCGGGCGTTGGCTAACTATGCCAACCAGGAGGCTTTAGCCTATTTCCAGCAAGCGCTGGCCGTCAAGGAAGGGCAGCCGATGGACGAACAGATGGCCGATGCGCTGTTCGGACTGGGTAGAAGTCAACTCGCTACAAGTCAACCCGGTGCCTTGCAAACCGGAGTTGGTAATTTGATCCTCGCTTTCGACTATTACGTTAACGCTGGAAACGTAGCCCGCGCCGTTACCATAGCCGAGCATCCTCTCCCGACCGGGGCCTTTCTGTTGGAAGACGCACGTCTGTTAGTTGCTCGAGCGCTCACATTAGTCGAGGGCGAATCCCACGAAGCAGGACGATTGGCGGTCCGGGCCGGTATGTATCTTGGAAGAATGAGTAGGGACTATGAAGGCGCCCAGGAGTCATTCGGGCGCGCCTTGAGGATCGCTCGCCGGGAAGGTGACGTGGATCTGGAGCTGCTGGCGTTGGCTATATGGCCGAGGTCGACCTGTTCCATCTCCAGCTTGAGCAATGTCAAAGGAACGTACGGCAGGCGATTGAAACGGCCCGCCGAGTTAATAATTTGCAGGCCGAAGTCCAAGCGCATCAACGTGCCGTATTGGCTTCGATTGTTACCGGCAATAGTGAAGACGCTCGCCTCCATGCATCAGAGGGGCTCGATCGGGCGGAGCGGCTCCATCATAGGTGGTGGCTCACCACCACGCTTTGGGGGAATCAGACCGTCTCCCAATTGGCCGGCGACTGGCAGGATGCTCGCGAATTTGGCGATCGTGGCTTGGCGGCACCGCCCAATGACCTGCGCATGGTAGGGAATCGAGCACTTTTGGAGTATGAAGCAGGCAGAGATGAATATGGAGATATATTTCTTTAGAGACTCTTGCAAGTCCCAATCCATGATACAAGGGGACTAGGCACCGGTTATATTGTGCGCTCGTTCGTTGTTCCACTGGTCGTTCGAGCGACAGGTAGAACCCGGGGAATGGAGGTAGCCCGGCGGATTGCAAAAGACGCACTTTCATCCTCAGCAGTTCCGCCCTTACTCACCACAATGGCAAGGGCTGGGTTGGCTCTGATAACTGTTATAGAAACCGATGACTTGGCAGCGCGAGAGCAATACGATGCCCTGCTATCGCATCGAGGAAAGCTGGTGCCGAATTGCGCAGGCTGCACCGTGGACCGCCTGCTAGGCCTCCTGTCTCAGACCATGGGCAACTTGGACCAGGCGGCCTCACACTTTGGGGACGCCCTGACCTTCTGCCGCAAGGCAGGCTACCGGCCCGAACTGGCCTGGACCTGCTGCGACTACGCTGACGCGTTGAGAGAGCGGGACGGTGACGGAGACCGTGCCAAGGCCATGTCCCTGCTGGACGAATCTCTGGCCATCTCCGGCGAGCTAGGTATGCGGCCCCTGATGGAGCGGGTGCTGTCCCGGCGGGAGATACTGAGCGCGTAACTTGCTCTTGCAAGGGGGACAGCGGTCCGTGCGGCGAAAACTAGGGTGGGGCAAAGCCCAGTAGTTCAGGTTCCTCTATCGTTACAGCAGATGAAAGCCAAACGGATTTTAGATGAACTGAAATTCAGCAGGTCCCTGGGGCTTAGACTGCAGGAAGCGATTGCAAATTAGAAGGAGATTGTTCAATGCCTTACTACATGTATGTTTCACTGCAAGACGATGACAAGATATTGGTTTTCGGCATGGATGCCGGGACCGGAAAATTGACCCCCGAAGCAGAAGTGCCCGCCGCCGGTGGGCCATCCGCTTCGGCAATTAGTCCGGACCGAAAGGCTCTTTACGTAGGTCATCGCAACAGTAAAGAGATTTCCAGCTTCCGAATAGACCCAGGCACCGGGGGGCTTACGCAGATCGGCAGGGTGTCGCTGCCGGACTCTCCCACTTTTCTGTCCACAGACCGCAACGGGCGGTTCCTGCTATCCGCGTATTATCAAGGCGCCCACGTGGCGGTACATTCAATCGGGGATGATGGTTCAGTGAGTGACCCACCCATCGAATGGCTAGAAACCGCGGCTGCCGCTCACGCTATTCAGACCGACCCGTCCAACAAGTTTGCCTTCGTGCCCCACATCGCCCGCTTGAACGATAGCGTAATGCAGCCTCCCGGAGATGCGCTGGGACCCAACGCTATTTTCCAGTTCAGGTTCGACGAAAACACCGGACGCCTTACCCCCAACTCGCCTCTAAAGGTGGAGCCGGAGGAATTCCTTGGCCCCCGCCATTATTGCTTTCATCCGAACCTGAACGTCGTCTACTTCTCCGATGAACAGGGATGCAGTGTAACCGGCTATCATCTAGACACTTCCACGGGAACTCTGTCGGCTTTCCAAACTATAACGACTCTGCCCGAGGGTTACTCCGGAAGGAACACCTGCTCCCAGATTCAAATCTCTCCGTCGGGGAAATTCTTGTACGCTCCCAACCGAGGCCACAACAGCATCGCTGGCTTTTCCGTGGACGCCTCCTCCGGGCGGTTGACGGCCATCGGGCGAGTGTCGACCGAAGCTGTTCCCAGTGCCTTCAGCTTAGACCCCGAGGGCAATTTCCTCTTCGCTGCCGGCTCCGAAACGGGCCGTCTAGCCTCGTACCGCATCAACGGTGTTACGGGTGAGCTAACTCCCCTGGAGACTTATTCAGGGGGTAAGAGGCCCATGGGGGTGCTGATTACAAACCTTGGTGGCTAGTCTCGTCATAGCCATGCAAACACTATCGGCGAATAGGGCCGGCCCAAGATCAACGGAGAAAATTGACGGAGGCTGAACGAGCTAAGTTGGCTGCCTATAAGCCGTTTGGTTACCCGCTTATTCCCTAAAATTGACATATTGCAATGGCTGATCGATTTCCATCTCCTTGATGAATGCGATCGTCGATTGCAAGTCGTTCCTCTTTTTACCCGAAATCCGCATCTCAGGACCTTGAATACTTACCTGGACATTAAGTTTAGCGCCACGCACGGCTTTGTTTATTCTGCGCCCCAGGTCACCGTCGATTCCTTGTTTGATTGCGATGGATTGCCGGAGGCTCCCACCCGCGGCATTTTGCGGTGGTTTGAACTCAAAAGCCCGCTGGTCGACATTCCGGCTGGCAAGGTATTTAAGAAGCAAACCCTCTAGCTGTTTCAATTTCATGCTATCGTCGGCAGTCATCGTTAGCGTGTCATCGGTGCGGTCGATGGCACATTTAGTTCCGGCCAGGTCAAAGCGTTGTTTGATCTCTCGCCGAACGCCATTTACAGCATTGTCTACCTGCATAAGGTCTGTTCGGGAGACCACATCAAATGAAGGCATTGGAAACAACCTCCTGGCAACAGTGAAGACGAACGGGTCAGCGGAAGACGCATACAAATGATACATGATGCCCTGGCCGCCGTGTTCTTACTTGAGATGGGGCGTCGGACACAACTCCAGACCTACGGCCGGTACTTGTCGCCCTCCTCCCTGGTGATGCGGCCGGACGCCATTAGCCACATGCGGGAGATCTCCGGGCCCATGAACTTGAAAGTCCCCCGCAGCGTTTTCTGAAGGGCGGGATATTCTGTGCCTTCCAAGACGTTGTAAAACCAGTTGCAAAAGCTGCCGTGCTCGCTCCGGAGCGCCAGGACGGTGCGGGCGTTCTCGACGGTGGCCTGGATTTTCAGCCGGTTACGGATTATTCCGGGGTCGTTTCGGAGCGCCTCAACCTCGGCAGGCCCGAAGCCGGCCACGGTATCGATGCTCCACTGGCCGAACGCCGAGCGGAACTCGTCCCGCTTGTTCAGGATCATCCGCCAGGTAAGCCCGGCCTGAAACACCTGGAGGCTCATCACTTCGAACAGGGCGTCGTCGTCGCTGACCCGCTTGCCCCAGATGGTGTTGACGTACCAGTCCCGCAGCGGGTCCACCGGCGCCAGCGGGTCGTGGGGTTCCTCGTGCGGCATACGCTGGCTCCTCCCTTTTTCGATCCGGCTAGCGGGGAACAATGAGCAAAGTGACTTGATAATGGTTATACAAGAGTTACCGAGGTCGAGTCAGGCCTAGCGGACACGTTCGCCAACCCTCAATAAACATGCACGTTGGCCGGCTTGGCATCACCGCTCCTTCATCCCGAATCGTGGATTTGTACCGCAGGTAGCGGATCGATGGTGTCCTGGATTAAAAAGGGATCACCGTCAAGTATTTCAAGGCGCTGTTTGATGTCAGCCAACAACTTGGCGACGTCGATGCCCATCATGTCGGGGATGAACGGAGCGAGAGTGCCCTGGGCATCCCTCAATTTCTTGCCGGCGCCCACCCGGTTATTGCGCTGTAGGTGTAACAACCCAACTGCTGCTTTGATTAAACCGTGATAGAACAGCCGCAGGGGATACTCCTCCGACAGCCAGATTTTCTCTAACGTTTCGTGACACTGCCAGTACAGCCCTTGATTGAATTCGGTAACTGCAAGTCCCAGCGCAGGCGGACGTTCTGGTATGCAGGGCGGCAGAGCCCCGCGGCCTTCCTGATTGAGCTTTGTCAGCCACAGCCGGTCCAACGACTGTCGCTGGCCCTTAGGTGCATGCGTTGGTAAGTTCATCCTTGTCTCGGATAGTAATGTTACCACCTACTGTATATCGCCGGGTGCCCGGCTGACCTTCCGTCCACGCCGCCGCCGGATGGTTTCGTGGGCTTGATGGGACGATTGACGGCATGCGTGAGTAATATTACGATGGCTCTCGCCGGCGATGGCGTGGTGCTTGGGTCCAGGCAGCTTAATACGGGCAATTCCGACCTGGATAGCATGTGGTAACGATCCTCTGGATTCACCCAACCATTAAAGTTGGGCTTACGTTTTTCGGAAATGCACGCCGTGATTCCATTTGAGGAGTTTGTTTGCCGGTACAGGCAAATCCAACGGATTAAGGAGAAAAAATGGTCGGTGAAAAGATAGAAATTGGACCGGCGCTCTCCAGCGATTTGATTCGGCTGGCCGTCGCCTATAACGACGCGCTGGACCGGTGCACCCTTACCAATGGCTCCAACATAGACGACGTTATGGAATTCTTCGCCGACGATGCCATGCGAGTCACCGTCGGCCAGGAACCGGCGGTTGGCAAACCTGCTATCCGGGAAAGCTTCCTCCGGCGTTCGGCGCGGCTCCAGCAGGTCGTGGAGCTACGGGGGATCGAGTTGTGGGGCGACTTTGTGGTCTGCCGCATCGAGCGCAAAGACACGACCCATACTGATTCAGGCTTGGAGCATCACCTGCGCATCCTGTTGGTCAAGGAAGGAAAAATCAAACGGCTTATCGTCGTCGTCGATCCCGAGGAGGACAGCCGTCTAAAACCCACTGTGCCCGACTGACGGATATCACGGATTTCTAATCGGGTCGATTGATAGGCGCAGCAAACCAGCGTGGCGGAAATACGTCAAAACCTTTTGTTATATTAGCTTTAAATTTCAGTCTGGAGGAGATCGAAATGGACGAAATCATCGCACTGGAGAACCGGCGCATCGAGGCCATGATCAAACAGGACGCCCAGGCGCTGGACGAAATTCTGGCCGACGATCTGAGCTACACCCACTCAACGGCCCGGGTGGAAACCAAAGCCGAGTTTATATCCAGCGTTACGTCTGGCCGCACCAAGTACCGTTCCATGGAGCAGGATGATGTGCAAGTCCGTCGATATGGGGACACCGCTGTGGTCACTGGCCACGCCAATGTCCACGTCGACGCCAATGGCCGTGAAATAAAATTCCAGATCAGGTTCATCGATGTTTACGCCAAGCGGGACGATGTGTGGCGCATGGTGGCGTGGCAGTCCACGAAATTGCCGGACTAATCTGGAACCATCGACGGGGCAACCAGCGGAACGGAGTTGGTTGCCAAGCGGAACATTGATAGACTACGCGGAGACAGCGGGACCCTCATTTAATATTGCCCCAATCCTGTCCAACTGATGGGGTCCACCCAAGTAATGATCCTCGTTACCGGAGACGGAAAAGATTAATCACGACCCAGCCCTAGCAGCTATCGTTGCCGGGGCGACATATGAAGGGGGCGCATTGCCGGATTCGAACAAAGAGACCGTTCTGCTTCTTGGGCAAAACATGTTCTTTGTGGGTAGAGTTGAGGCCCAGGTTGAACCACTCGGTTACGAAGTCCAATGGGCCACTACCCAATCAGCCTTCTGGGATTGCTACAAAGGTCGTCGACCCGCTTTGATTCTGGTCGACTTGGAGGGAGACGAATCGATATGGAGCGACGTCTTAGAACATGTCGATCACCAGGAGGCTGGAGGGGTTAAAGTAGTGGCGTTCGGCCCCCACGAAAACGTCGCCATGTTGGAACGGGCCAGGAATCTAGGTTGCGACCTTGTGCTGAACAAGGGGGAGTTCAATCGAGATCTGCCCAAAATCATCGAGACGGTTAAAGTTGACTCTGGTTAATCAGATTGGGCGCATCTTCGAGTTGTATCGATAGCCCAAGGAGGCCCTGCAGTGACCACCAGCCCTATCGACCCCAACCGCGTTCTCCTCACCGGGGAAAACCCCTACATCCGCTTGAGCGAGACCGACGGGGGACCAACTACCACCGACGCCAGCTTCTGGCGAATCCTGTTCTCGCCGGGCGGGCCGGGGCACGTGCTCTTCCTCCAGAGCGAGTTGACCGGCGACCAACCCAGGGTCTACACCGACAACATCCAGATGACCCGCTGGCTTCAAGGCGAGATACAGGGCAGGATCAACGCTATCTTTGGCGACTTGGAGATCCCGGCGCGGGAGGCGAGTTTTCTAAGCTCGGGAGACTTGAGGTCTTCCTGGACAGAGTCCATGATCTCACGAGACGAGGAGATATCGCTGACTTGGTATGACCTCGGTGAGCCCTTTCTGAGTCACAGGCTCCCCGGGGGCAACCCTGAGCGTCCCCACGGTGTCGCCACGGTCCTGATTCCGGCGAACGGGGCTCGTCTCACCGTCAACGGCCAGTTTGCTAAGGGGCGTCCTTTCCCGCGACAGAGGGACGGACGGACCCACAGTACCTGCGCGCTGGCATTCTCTGAGTCCTGGCTCCTGCCCTACTAGAAAAAGTCCCCGAACGTATCATCGTCAAAGTGGGTTGGTTGCTTTCTATGTGATGAACGACCTAGAATAAGCCATACTCAAGATGGAGGGCGTCCAACATGGCGATTTCAGACAAGGAGATCACGTGCAGGGATTGTGGTGCAACCTTCGTTTTCACGGTAGGTGAACAGGAGTTCTTCGCGGAGAAGGGTTTCACCAACGAACCGGGCCGCTGCCCTGCGTGCCGGAGTGCCCGCAGGAACCAGGACCGAGGGGGCTTTAGTGGACCGCGAGAGATGCATCCTGCGGTTTGCGCGCAGTGCGGCATCGACACCACGGTCCCATTCCGGCCGACTGGGGACAAACCCGTATACTGCAGTGATTGTTTCAGTCAGATGCGACGGTAGAGCCGGACGGGGCTGAAGGAAAGCAGCCGCTTCGTCATCGGTATCACATTGGCGTGGGGTGGGTGTGAGTCAACTCAAGCTGAGATGGACGGCGCCTAATGACCTCAGACATAAGAACCTGGCTCCGGGACCAGGGCTTTAGCGTTCGGCACCTGGCCCAGGAGTTGGGCTTGCCAATCACTACGGTGGAAGATTGGGTCTATCGCGGAGCGACGCCATCACCGCCGAACCAGGAAAAGCTCCACACGTTCATGCGCGGCTGTACGCATCGCTGGATGATTGAAGCCGCGAACGGTCACACCAGCCGTGGTGTTTGCCAGCATTGCAATGAAGTGCGGGAGTTCGAGAATTCCATAGATAAGTCCGTTTGGATGCCCGCTAGACGCGATAATTAGGGCTACCTGTGGCCGCCATGTCGCGGGCGCTTGTTATAACGCTCGGCAAAGCTGGATTCTAAAGCTCTTGCGCCGGAGGCAGGAATGGCCCGGACCAACGACGTTGTTGACGTGCTGGTTATCGGCGCCGGAGCTTCCGGCGGGGCCTTCGCCTGGAGCCTAGCGGACGCCGGCATTAACGTGATGTGCCTGGAACAGGGAGGCTGGATGGACCCCAGCGCCTATCCCTCGACTCAAGACGCCTGGGAGATACACAAGCAGACAGATTTCAATCCCAACCCCAACTTCAGGAGCCTCCCCCAAGATTATCCGGTCAATGAATCCGGCACACCCATCGCGCCGCTGATGTTCAACGCGGTGGGAGGCAGCACCATTCACTGGAGCGCGCATTTCCCTCGGTTGCACCCATCCGACTTCCGTGTCAGGACGCTGGACGGTGTGGCCGACGACTGGCCGGTAAGCTACCAGCAGCTGGAACCCTACTTCAGCCTCAACGACCAGATGATGGGCGTCGCCGGAATCACGGGCGACACTGCATACCCTCCCAAGTCTGAGAGGCAGACCCCACCGATACCGCTGGGCAAGCTGGGAGATACCATTGTCCGCGGATTCGAGAACCTGGGCTGGCACTGGTGGCCCTCGGACAGCGCGATTCTGACGCGGCCCTACGACGGACGAGCCGCTTGTAATAACTGCGGCCCCTGCGAAATCGGATGCCCTCTGGGGGCCAAGGCGAGCACCGATGTTACCTACTGGCCCAAGGCGATAGCCAGGGGAGCGATGCTCAAGACCAACGCCAGAGTCAGGGAAATAACCCTCGGCAAGGATGGACTGGCCGATGGGGCGGTCTACTATGACTCGGATGGACGCGTGCAGCGTCAGAAGGCACGCATCGTGGTGATGGCGTGCAACGGCATAGGCACGCCCCGGCTGCTTCTGAACTCGGAGTCCAGCCTGTTCCCAGATGGCCTTGCCAACACTAGCGGGCTCGTCGGCAGGAACCTGATGTTTCACCCGTACTCGATGGTGATGGGCGTGTTCGACGAGCAACTGGAAGGCTATAAAGGGCCTCTGGGCTGCGCGATCATAAGCTCCGAGTTTTACGAGACAGACCTGTCCCGGGGTTTCGTCCGGGGATACGCTTTCCAGGTGATACGAAACCCCGGCCCCGCCACCACCGCTCAGGGATTTGTTTTGAGCTCTCCGATCCCCTGGGGCTCGGATCACCATCGCGTGTTCGGCGAGCGTTTTGGGCGGACCATCACCGTCGCCGTCATAGGCGAAGACCTGCCGGAGTCTCACAACCGCGTCGACCTCGATCCAACGCTGACCGACAGTGATGGTATTCCCGCCCCCAAAGTAGACTACAGGATGAGCGAAAACAGTCTGAAGATGATGGACCACGGCATCGCGCGGGCGACAGAAGTGCTCCAGGCGGCTGGCGCAAAGGAAGTCCTGGTCAATCCTCTGCTACGCCCGGCCGGTTGGCACCTGCTGGGTACGGCCCGAATGGGCGCTGACGCCGGCAACTCGGTGGTGGACAGCTACGGCCGGTCTCACGACGTCAAGAACCTCTTCATTATCGACGGCAGTATCTTCGTGACTGCAGGCGCGGTCAACCCCACTTCGACGATACAGGCGCTGGCGCTCCACATCGCCGATTACTTCAAGCAGAACGCCAGACACCTGCTGGACTGAGGACAACCGGATGGCGGCTTCCAGGTCATTCTTCAGCGATGCGCAAATCGAATTGGTAACCGAAGTTCTGAACCGAATCATTCCGGCCAACGAAGAGCTGCCCGGAGCGGGGGAGATCGCGGTCGATTACCTGGATCAGGTCGTTGGTGGCTCGCCGCGGCTAAAGCGGATTTTCAACCGCGGTCTCTCACAAATAGAGGTAGGGGCCCATCGGATGTACGCTCAGGACTTCCCGAGTCTATCCGGCGAGCAAATTGACCTGGTGTTGCGTCAGGTCGAGGTTGACGAAGGGGAATTCTTCGACCTGCTGGTCCGGCAGACCTACAACGGCTACTACACCGACCCGAGAATCATCGAGCTTCTCGGCCTCGAAGCCCGCCCTCCTCAGCCTCTGGGGCACAGGGTCGACCAGGGCAATATCACGCTCATTGAGAACGTTAAGAACCGCGGTATAGCCTATCGCCCAGTGTGAGGTCCCAACCCCATATCGTCCCGGAGGGCCTTGTCAGAGTCGCCAGGCTGGGCTCTCAATTCGTTCGGGGTGACATGGTCCGGCCATTTCCACGGATGGTGGCGCTCCCACACGACATATATGACCGGGTATCAAGGGGGTTATCGTGCCTATAGATATGCTCTCTCCAGAGTTGGAACGTATCGTGTCACGGGACCAAGATATCGAAGAATTGGGCAACGGTTACCTCGTCGCCGAAGGGCCTCTGTGGTGGAAAGAAGAGGGGTATCTCCTGTTCAATGAGGTTCGCGGCAATCGGAGGAGAAAGTGGTCGCCTCGCGATGGGGTTACCGTGCTACAGGAGCCCAGCAATAATGCCAACGGCCTAACCCGGGACCCCCAGGGTAGGCTACTCTTGTGCGAAGGCGGAGCCAACCGTGTGACACGAGTGGAGCCTGACGGAAGTATCACCGTTGTTGCCAACAGCTATCAGGGCCAGCGGTTAAACCGCCCCAACGATGTGGTGGTCAAGTCCGATGGAAGCATATATTTCACTGACCCTGGAGCGCCGGACCCGGAGCTTCCCCTGGATTATTCCGGTGTGTACCGGGTTTCTCCGGACTTGGGTACTATCACTCTCCTGGTTCGTGACCTCGCCTTCCCCAACGGCTTGGCGTTCTCCCCGGATGAGGGCATCCTGTACATAGACGACTACCGCAAGGGACACATCAGGGCGTTCGACGTGCAACCCAATGGGACCCTGGCCCTGGCCAGCGACCGGGTCTTCTGCAAGCTGAAGGAGCCAAGGCCGATCACGCCAGACGGACCGGACGGAATGAAGGTGGACGTGGAAGGGAATGTGTACTGCACGGGGCCCGGAGGAGTTTGGGTGATCGACCAATCGGGCAAGCATCTGGGTACCATTCTGACCGGAGCACAGACGACCAATGTAGGCTGGGGTGGTGAAGATTGGAAGACTCTCTTCATTACCACCTTTGACGCCTTGTACCGCATCCCGTTAAAGATTGCCGGCACACCGCTGCCCGGCTGAAATACCAGAAGACGCGGTGCCCGGACGGTGGAACAGGAAGGCTACCGCGTGCCCCAAGCCCCTAGCCCGCGGCCAGGCGTCAGATGAGTACCGGTTCCGTGTTCTTTTGGTATACCTGGAACCGGTGCCGAGTTGTATCGGCGATGATGATCCTACCCTGTTGGTCTACCTTCACCGCACAGGGCGCCCACAGCACTTGCTCCGGCGTGAAATCCCGAACGCCGTTGCGCTGGCGGATCATGTCAGGGTTGGACCTGATCTTGTCCACGCCCCACTTGGATAAACCGGCATTACCGGTGAATTCGGTGATGAACCGTCCCTCCGGAGTCAACACCTGTACCCGGTTGTTCAGCCAGTCGGCCACGTAGATATCGCCGTCCTGGTCAACGCAAACACCGGTGGGACGGTTAAACTGGCCGACGGGCCGGCTCACGACCCTAACTCCCCCCTGATCGCGGGCTATCGATGCGTCTCCGCCCGTACCGGGTTGTCCGAAGCTGGCCTGCCACTCACCCGTGGGGCTGAACTGCTGGATACGGTCGTTGCGCCAGTCGGCCACGAACACATTATCGTCTTTGTCCAGACCGATGCCCCAGGGGGTGTTAAATTGGCCGTGATCGCTGCCAAAGCTGCCGAACTGGGCCAGGTATTTTCCATCCAGGGTAAACTTCTGCACCCTGTGGTTCCGGCTATCAACCACGTACATCGTCCCGTCTTTGCCCACAGCCAGACCTGACGGCCGGTCCAATTCACCATCGCCCGATCCGTGCCGCCCCCAACTTCGAAGAAACTCGCCGTCTGGCTTGTAGATGTTTATCCGGTGCAGCCATTCATCGGCGACGTAGACATTCACCTCGCTGTCCACGGCGATGGATATAGGCCAGATGAACTGGCCGTCGGCCTCGCCATAGGAGCCGAACTCGGTGATGTATTCCTCTCTTTCCTCCCCCAGTCTGAACACGTTTATCCGCGTGCCATCTGATCGCGACTCGTAGGACCGGTTGACCACGTAGATGACGTCATCGGGGGCCAGGGCCATGTCCATCGGGTTGCGGAACCCGGTACCCTGGAATTCGGAGCGCCCAGCCACGAATAGAAACGTGAATGTCCGGTCGTTAATGCCGAGGAACACGCTAGCCATGGGTTACCTCCTTGAAGCTCTGCCAGCCGGGCCGCCCAACACCACCGTCGCGTGGTTTTGTTGGTCTGTCATTCTGTAAGAAGTGGAGCAACGAATAATCCGGGGCCGACCTAGGGGCCGGCCTAAAGGAAGTCGAGCATCTCGAAGCTGCCCCCAACAATGGACTTGGCGTCCAGGCCCATCCAGCGGTCCAATATCGTGGAGTAGGCCGAACGGAAGTCCACGTTGTGTAACAGGTTGCCACCCTCCTCCAATTTGCCCAACTCCAGGGACGGGTACTCGCCGTAAAGTCCACCCTTTACATGTTCGCCGATGACGAAGGCGACGCCCCCGCTACCATGGTCGGTCCCGGAGCCGTTGTCCATGGCGCGGCGGCCGAACTCGGAGTAGAAGAACAGCAGCACATTGTCGCTGATTTGGTTCTCCCGGAGATCAGCAAAGAAGCAATCAATATTGCTCGAGATATCTTGCAACAGGTTGGAGTGGCCCACCGCCTGGTTGGCATGGGTGTCGAAGATGTTGTAGGGAGCCGTGGTGAACAGAACCCGCGTGCCGAAGTCGGCGTTGTGGACCTGCACCATGTCCTTCAAGTAACCCCCGATCGCGCTGCTGCCGTACTCGACGGTAGAAGAGTACATTCCGGGGGCGGTGCTCAGTATATCGGCCCCCTTCAGCGCCTCGATGCCGGTGCGCCGGATGTAGTCGTTTACGGCCCCTCTGCCGATGGCTGGGGCGTACATTCGGCCGAAGACGTCTAGAGCCTCTGCCCTCTGGTCCTCCTCCTCAATGTCGGTGAGCAAGCCGTAGTTGCTCAGGTCGCCAACGGAGGCTACGGGCACCCCGTCTTTGGCCAGTGACCGGGGAAGACCGCGCCCAAAGTTGACGCCGGTCAGCACGTTTTCCGCTTTGGGATCGAGTTCCTGGATGACGCTACCTAGCCAACCCACTAGGCCCAGTTCGTCTGGCTCGCAAGTGGCCCAAATGTCCATGGACCGAAAGTGGGACAAGCTGGGATGGGGATAGCCGATACCCAAGATGATCGCCATCTTGCCTTCGTCCCAGTATTTTTTCAGGGGCGCCATGGCCGGATGAAACGCTAGATCGTCGTTGATGGGTATGACCTGATCTTCGGGGACCGCCAGGGTAGGACGATAATCCCGGTATAGAGGGTTGGTAAAAGGGATTACCGTATTCATGAAATCGTTTCCCCCAGACAGGGAAAAGACTGCCAGGACAGGGTCTTTCTTGGTGGAAACCATGGCTACCCTCCGTTACGCAACTCTATCCAAATTGGAATTCGGATGTTGTGGAAATCATCTGTAGCATCTCGCCCGTGCGACGGCTGAAATCGTCCTGCTCTGCCTGATTGCCGTGGCGGAGCTCGCCACCTCTTTGAGCGTGAGTCAGTAGCTCGTTTCTGGTCTCGTCCGCCAACTTCAGAGGACCGATAAGGTCCAGGCATCCATCCAGGAGATCATCTGGGGAGAGGGCTTCGCCCCGGTCCATTAATCGGTTAATGATGGACTTGACGCCGGGCAGCTCGGTGTTGCCTAGCAGGTCCGCGGCGAAATTGATGCGGTCTATCAGGCTTCCGCTATTTATCCATTCAGATCCCATGTGCCAGCCTTCTACGGTGGGCGGATTCAACAGGTCCATGCCCATGTACTTGGGCTCCATGGCCACGGAGAACAGCCCCGGTTGGGGCTCCGTGTGTTGGCCTACCATCCGGACGGTGCCGATTACGACGTCGGCCGGACTCTTCACCTTGGCGTAGTGGGCCGTCTCCGACTTGAAGAAGTCCGAGTTGAACAGGGTCCGCAGCATGGCCGTTATTTCGTAACCTGAGTCGAAGTACGCCGCCTCCAGGGTCTTGATCGCTTCTATATCCCTCGGCTGGCTCTGTCGCCAGGCGGGAACGGGAGGTTCGTCGGCTACGAAGTAGTCGTACATCTTTCGTGAGATGAACCGGGCAGTTGCCGGCTGCTTGCAGATGATGTCGATGATATCCTCGCCGTTCCATCTGCCGGTCTCACCCAGAAAGGTTTTTTCCCCGTCGTCGTGGTCCGCGGATTCGTAGCGGAATTCGAAGGGGGTGCGGCCGTAGGGGAAAACTGGGATGGTGGGGGCTAGATTCCAACCGGTGAAGGCCCTGGCGCAAGCTTTTACATCGTCCTCGGTGTAGTTGAACGCACCGTCCTTGCCCACTCCCAGGGAGAATAGCTCCAGAAGCTCGCGGCCATAGTTCTCGTTGACCGAGGTCTTATGGCTCTCGATATTGTCCAGGTAGTAAAGCATGGCCGGATCCGTGGAGAGCATCAGCAGCAAGTCTCGGAAGTTGCCCATTCCCTGTTCCCGGAACTTATCGATCTGGATGGTGGTGGTGCGGGCATTGTCCACCTTGTTATCGCCGGAGCAGAAGACGGTGTGCCAGAAGAGGGCCATCTTCTCCTGTAGCTGGTATTTGCTGTTGATCATCCGGTAGACCCATTCGGTCTGGCCCGTCTCGATGGCGGCCTTGTCGAAGTAGGAGGGATAGGCCCGGTACATGAGGTCTTCCTCAATTCCCGGCTCATTCCCCGGGTTGAGTAGCTCTGCCACCACGTTGTCGTAGCCCTGGTCTGCCCTTGCTTCGATCTCGGCGCGGCTTGCCCCGAAACCGGCGCGGCGCAGCAAGTGAGCCATTAACGCTATATCCCGGTCAGCCATTTGCTTCTCCATGCTCCCGCTCACGTTTCTTTGCCTTGAAATTGAAACCTTGGGTAAGCCTGTTGGGTGTAACCACGATGCGGTCTGTTGAGACCCTATTAAAAACGGTTGGTCCCTCGCTGTCAATTAATAATGGGCCGATGAGGACCTACCGGGTCAACGTTTCACTGCGACGAAGGCCAGTACCGTGTCTTTCAATAGGGCACCCAGTTCCTCGACCAGGTAGAAGAATCCACCCAGTGGCATTTGCTGTCCCAGTTTACTCGATTTGGCCTAGCTTGCCGACCACGTGTTCCGCAGACACTAGGTTGGACCAAAGTCTCTAGGTCTCACTGAGCGTAAACCCACACCCCTCGCGGAGGGCCGCCAATCGGTGGACAAGCACCACACTCCGACGTAATATTCCCCCATCATAGGCCCCTGCTCCAAATGGTTATTGGTTATGGATGACATATTCAAATCGGTCGTCGTGGAAGCAGTTGGCATTTCCGTTAATCATCCGCTGGCGGCGGTGCTGTCTGGCCGCGGCGAGGTCATGCAATTGACGCAAAGGTCCCACGACGCGGTCCTCAAACCAGAACCGCCCGGAGGCCTCAGTCACGGCGAAAGGGCCGCCTTGGCCTGCCGAATGGCGTGGTTGAACGATGAGGAGATACTGGCCCGCCACTATGAAGCCATGATCCCCGAACGCGTTGAACTGCAGGCGATGGCCGACCCCGCCTTCAACGGCGCCGATGACAAGCGCATTAAGGCAATACTCCGGCACACCGACCTCGTGACCGTTAATCCCAAGCAGGCCACCGAAGGCGATGTTTCAGCCCTGAAGTCGGCTGGGATTCTTGAATCGGACATCGTCCGGCTGTCCGAGTTGATTGCGTTCGTGAGTTACCAGGTGCGCGTGATAAAGGGGCTGAGACTCATGGTGGAAACTGTATGAGAGAGCCGATAACAGAATTCACCACCGTTATCCCCTTCTGGAAGCCCCGGTTGACGCCGGTTGAGCTTGACGAGGCCAGCGAAGAACAGCTTGATGCCATGAAGGTGACGCCCTCGGACACGGGTGTAGGGGCATACGTGCTGGTCCTTGCCCACGATCCCAAAACGTTGAAAGAGCGGACGCCTCTGTTTAACGGAATCATGTACAGCCACGGCGGGCTTTCCCGGAAGGAAACGGAGTTGGGGGCGGTTGCAGCTTCCTTGGTAAACCGGTGTATCTATTGCGCGGCGGTCCACTCAAGCCGATACAACCAGTTGGCCAAAGACGAGACCGTGATAGAAAGCATCTTCGATGGGAGCGAGGATGCGGGATTGGACCCGCGCCAGAAAGCAATCTTCAACTTCGCCACTAAGCTCTCCAAGTGCCCGTCTGAGGCGAGCAAGGCGGACATGAAACAACTCGTGGACGCAGGGCTGGGCATGGACGAGATATTCGACCTGGTATTGACGGCATCGTTGTTCGGATGGGCCAACCGCCTGATGCACGTCCTCGGGGACCCGATACCTCAAGACCCATAGCCGGCAAAGGGTCCTCCCGTCGCGCCTTCAATCACGTGCTCGCTTGGAGGTCATTATTGGTAATCTTTTTGGTGGTGATGGCCTGCGGAGGCATTTCGGAATCTGTAGCTCCGGAGCCGGCCAATACCCCGGAAATACCGCCACGAAAGTAAAGAGGCCACCTGCAGAGGTGGCCTTCTTACACTTGTGAGAGAAGGTTTCCCTAGGAGGGGACAACGTCACCCTGATGGGCTTTTCGAACCTGGCGACGGCCCAGCATTATTCGCTATAATCTCGGTTATAGTGGGGCGCCAGGGACCAGCGAATTCAAGCTATTGATTCAAGCGTCAACCGCGGCAGACAGGTTCGAACCAGAGGACGAGATGACAGGGGCAAATCAAAGGATTACTATCCGGCCCGACACTGAGAAGATCGTGGTAAACGACTTTCAACTCGGAGATATAAGATGACGGACGAAGATCAGAATTTCACAGTTCGCGCAGATGGCCCATACATTGTCCGGGGTGGGATCCCTCTGGTTCGCAAGAAGCAGGTAATGTCAGAGTACGGCGAACCACTTGACTGGCAAAAAGAAAGCGATTTGAGCACTCAAGACGTCTATCGCCTGTGCCGCTGTGGGCAATCTAGTAATAAGCCATTCTGTGACGGTAGTCACACGAAAGTGGAATTCGACGGAACTGAGACGGCAGATACTGGGCCGATCTCGGCTCGGCGGAAGACCTTCGAAAGCCCCAAGATTTTCATTGAGGATGACCATTCACTTTGCATGCACTCCGGATTTTGTGGCAATCGGATCACCAACATCTGGAAGATGAGGGAGGAAAGCAACGAAAGCGCGGTGCTGGCCCAAATCATTGGCATGATTGAGCGGTGCCCCTCGGGGACCCTTGCCTACAGACTGGAGCCCGGCGGAGAGGTCATAGAGCCAGACCTACCCAAGGAGGTCGTAGTCATTCCCGACGGGCCGCTGTGGATAACCGGAGGCATACCGGTGGAGCGGTCTGATGGGGAGCCCCTAGAGACCCGCAACAGAGTCACGCTGTGCCGTTGCGGGGCTTCAGCAAAAAAGCCTCTCTGCGACGGTAGCCACAAAGATATTGGTTTCTCGGACACGTGACCGGTCGAGGAAGCACCAGCAATGTGCTTAGGACAGCGCTATGCCTGACCTGCCTATCGGTACCATCACATACATGTTCACCGACGTCGAGGGTAGCACGCGGCTCTGGCAGCAGCACCCCGATGAGATGAGGGCTGTCATGGCGCGCCACGATTCCCTCTTAACGTCCGCCGTTGAGGCAAATGATGGCACGGTGGTGAGACCGAGAGGAGAAGGAGACAGCATCTTCGCCGTATTTCTTCGCGCCACGGATGCCGTGGGCGCTGCCTGCGCTGCCCAACAGCTTCTCTTGCGGGAGACCTGGCCGGAAGACATTGCCATCAACGTGCGCATGGCCCTGCACACCGGTGAGTCCGAGTTGCGTGACCACGACTACTACGGAGCAGCCGTCAACCGCTGCGCTCGACTCCGGGGCATCGCGCACGGAGGCCAGGTCGTGCTCTCACAGGCAACGGCCCAGCTGGTGCAGGACACGATGCCGCCAGGCGTCAGCTTGCGCGACATGGGGTCCCACAGTCTCAAGGACATGGAGCGGCCGGAGCAGGTTTTCCAGCTGCTCCACCCAGACCTGCCCTCAGACTTCCCTCCTCTCAAGTCGCCGGACACCCTGCCCCACAATCTGCCTGTTCAGGTCACCAGCTTCATTGGCCGTGAGCCTGAAATACAGGAGATCACCGAGCTCTTCGACGACGCTCGCTGTGTCACGCTCACGGGGATAGGCGGTACCGGCAAGACACGCCTTGCGCTGGAGGTTGGCCGAGAGAGTCTCGAAACGTATTCCGACGGCGTGTGGTTCGTTGACCTATCTCCAATAACCGACGAATCTCTGGTCCAGAAGGAGGTGGCCTCGGTCCTGGGGGTTGAAGAGCAATTCCTCAACGACTTCCTTCATGACAAGAACACGCTGCTGTTGTTGGACAACTGCGAGCACCTGTTGGACACCTGCGCCCAGGCCGTCAGCACGTGGCTGGGTCAAGCCCCAGGCGTGCGGGTCCTCGCGACGAGCCGGGAGGCGTTGGGCATCCCGGGAGAGGTCGTTCGCCGTATCGCATCTCTCAGCGCGCCCGATGAGTCGAACGTGACTTGCGAGACAGTGAACAATTTTGAGGCGACGCGCCTGTTTGTCGAACGGGCGTCCGAAGTCCACGCGGCCTTTGAAGTGACCGATGAGAACTGCGTGTCGGTAGCTCGGATCGCCCGCCGTCTGGATGGCATCCCCCTGGCCATCGAGCTGGCGGCGGCGATGGCCCGAGTCCTGTCCCCGGAGCAGATCGCCGCGCGTCTCGACGACCGGTTCCGGCTCCTGACGGGCGGCAGTCGTACCGCGGTGCCCCGGCAGCGCACCCTCCAGGCTGCCATCGACTGGAGCTACCACTCGCTTTCCGACGAGCTGGCCAGGCTCTTCGACAAGCTCTCCGTGTTCCGGGGAGGTTTCACCCTGGAGGCGGCGGAGCATGTGGGTGTCGGAGAGGACGATGGCGATTCGATATATATCATGGACAACCTGTTCCAGCTAGTGGACAAGTCCCTGGTTGTGGCAACTCAATCCGGTCCCGGAGAGGATGCTCGGTATGGGCTGCTGGAGACCCTTCGTCAGTACGCCGGGGAGCGGTTGGCCGAGAGCGGCCTGGCGGATGACACCCGTCGTCGGCATGCCTCTTACTATCTCGAGATGATACACGAGGTACAACCCGTACTGTGGGGAGGAGATTCCAGAAACGCGCTGGAGCTGCTGGAGGCCAACCACGACAATCTGCGAGCCGCCGTGGACTGGTCGCTGGAGGCAGGGGAAACGGAAACCGCGCTGAGGCTGGTGGGTGACCTGGGATTTCTGTGGATGGCA
>JADFFS010000206.1 GCA_022568195.1 Chloroflexota bacterium
GTCCCCGGCGGTGTGCAACAGCGCCGGTCCCGTACCCTCGTAAACCAGGTCGCAGATGGCCCCCAGGCCCCCGCGCCAGGTGCCGGCCCCTCCCGAGTCGGGCCGCAGCTCGTGGCACTTGATGAAGAAGGGGAACCGCTCTTCGGTTAGCTCGATGCTGGGCGCCCGGATGCCGCCGGCCACGTTGACCTCGCCCACGTTGGGCCAGCCGTCGTAGCCCTGGGACGCTCCGCCGCCGCCCCGGGCCAGGAAGAAGTGCCAGATGAACTGCCGCCCCGTGCGTGGGTCGGTGCCGGTCATGGCGTAGCGGAGACGGCGGGAGAACCCGGCGGTTACCGCCTGGGGCACCGCCTGGGACAGGGCCTTGAACACCGCCTCGATAATCTCCTCGCCGCAGTGGTTGGTGCTCATGCACACCGGCGCCGGAGGGTTTGCGTTGACGATCAACCCCTTGGGCGCGATCACCTGCACCGGCCGCATGGACCCCTCGTTCTTGGCCACGTCCGCAGGGGCCAGGTACATGATGGCCGCGTGGGTCAGGGACCGGGTGTTGGCATAGGCGCTGTTGATGAAGCCGGTTACCTGGGGACTGGACTCGCTCAGGTCGATGGTCATTGAGTCCCCCGCAATGGTCACCTTGGCCCGTATGGGTATCAGGTGACTGTCGAAACCGTCGTCATCCACCAGAGACTCGCCATAGTAAACGCCATCGGGCCATTCGGAGATGAACTGGCGTACCTGCCGCTCGGTGGCCGCCAGGATGTCGCTGACTACGGACAGAAGCCGGTCGGCGCCATAGCTGTCAAGCAACGACTGGACGCGCTGGGCGGCGATCATCACCGACCCGATCTGGGCGTTCAGGTCGCCCAGGAAGTTCTCCGGTTGCCGGATGTTGGCCGCCAGCATCTGCAGCAGGTCGCGGCGGGGCTCCCCCTTGTCGTACAGCTTCAACGGCGGGATGCGGATGCCCTCCTGGTAGATCTCGCTGGCCGCAGCGTTGTAGCCTCCATGGGTGCCGCCGCCGACGTCGCTGTGATGGGCGCGGTTCACGCCGTAGAAAAGCAGCCTGCCATCGTGAAAGATGGGCCTGATGATGGTGATATCGGGCAGGTGGCTGCCGCCGAAGTAGGGGTCGTTGAGGATGAACAGGTCGCCCTCGGAAATTTCGTCCCCGAAGTAGTCCCGCACGGCCTCTCCGGCTATGGGCAAGGCGCTGATGTGCACCGGAATGCCTTCACCTTGGGCCACAAGCTGGCAGTCCGCATCCAAAATGGCCGTGGAAAAGTCGCGGCTGGAGTTGAGAATCTGGGACATGGAGGTGCGCAGCATCACCTCGGTCATCTCCAGGGCGATGGACTCCAGGCGGTGCTCGATGACGGCCAAAGTAATGGGGTCGGGCTGGTCTGCCGCCAGGGTGGCCGAGGCCCCGGCATCGGGCCGGTCCTGGGCGACGTGCAGCTTTATACCGCCAAAACGGTCCACTGTGGCCTGATCCCCAGGTTGGACCAGGATGGTGGTGTAGTCCGACTCCAGGATGGCAGGGCCGGGCATGCTCTGGCCACTGGACAGATCGTCCATGCGGAACACTGGGACATCCCGCCATTCCCCCAGGAAGACCCGGCGCGTTTCACTGCTGACAGGAGCGGTCTCCTCTCCAGATTCCCTTTCGGGAAGGTCGATCCTGGGCAGATATCCCACCACGGTGACCCGCAGCGTCACCAGCCTGACCTCCTGGCCTTGCTGCTGGTAGGCGAACAGCTCCTGATAGCGCTGGTGAAAGTTGTCGGCCCATGCGTCAAGAAAACTGCTGTCCTCGGCCGATAGGTCCGGCACCGGAACGTTGACATCGTAGATCTGGTCCAGGTAGCGCATGTCGGCGGTGCGAGAGACCTCTATCTCGTCATCGCCGAGGCCCTGGGCATGCAGCTTGTCACGGCCATGAGCTTCCAGGTCCTCCAATATCGACCGCACCGTATTGAGGTCAACCCTGTCCAGGCTGGCCGGGTAAGACTGGGAGAAATCGTAGTTCAGGTCGGTGGAGAGCATGCCGTAGGCGGAAAGGACCGGCGCCGCGGCCGGGATGTAAACGTTCTCTACCTGAAGCTGCCGCGCCACCTGCCCAACGTGGAGGCCTGCGGCCCCGCCGAAAGCCAGTATGGCGAACTGCCGGGGGTCCACGCCTCGTTGCACCGACATGAGGCGAATGCCCTCGGCGATGGTGGTGGACACCAGGCGGCACACACCATGGGCCGCGTCGACCGTGGACAGACCCAGCGGCCTAGCTACCCGCTCTTCCATGGCGGCTTCCGCCAGCGCTGGGTCCAGGGGGGCTTTGCCACCAAGAAAATTCCCGGCGTCCAGGTAGCCCAGGATAAGGTTCGCGTCGGTTACGGTGGGGTCCGCGCCGCCCTTTCCGTAGCAAGCCGGGCCAGGATCGGCGCCGGCGCTTTGCGGGCCAACGTGCAGGATGCCGCCGGGGTCCACCGATGCGATACTGCCTCCGCCGGCCCCCAGCGTGTGGATATCGATCATGGGCACCGCGATCTTCCACCCGGCCTCGAACTTCTCGGTGCTCAGGTGGGGAGTGCCGTCTTCGATCAGCGAAATGTCGGTGCTGGTCCCGCCCATGTCGAAAGCGATCAGCTTGGGCTCATCCAGGAGTTTCCCGTGGAAAGCCGCACCGGCGACTCCACCGGCGGGCCCGGACAGGATGGCCCGGACCGCCAACCGGCTGGAGTCGTCGATGGGGGCGACCCCGCCGTTGGACTGCATGATCAACACGTCCCGAAGCTGGCCCACCGAAGCAAAGCGTTCCTTCAAATGCTGCAAGTATTTGCCAAACACCGGTCCCACGTAGGAGTTTATTACCGTGGTGCTGAGCCGGTCGAATTCCTTGATCTGGGGGATTATCTCGTGGGAAAGGGAGGTGTATGCCTCGGGGAACCTCTCCAGAATCCTGGCCGCCGCTCGTTCCTCGTGGGAGGTGTTGACGTAGGAAAAGAGGAAGCAGACGGCCAGGGCCTCGACCCCCTCGTCCCGGAAATAATCCAGGGCCCGGTCCAAGGCTTCCTCGTCCAAGGCCGTTTCCACCGCACCGTTGGAACGTACCCGCTCCGGGACCCCCAGCCTGAGGTATCGAGGCACCAAGGGCGCCACCGGAGTCATGCGGAGGTTGTACCGGTCCTCCTTCAATCCCTCGCGCATCTCCAGCAGGTCACGAAAACCGTCGGTGGTAATTAGCCCCACTCGGGCGCCTTTGCGTTCCACCAGAGTGTTGGTTGCCACGGTGGTCCCGTGGATGACAAGCTCCGTGGCCTCCAGAAACTCTTGCAGGGATAGTCCATACGCCGACGCGGCGTCCTCAAGGCCCGACATGACCCCGGCCGATGGGTCGTTGGGCGTGGACGGGGTCTTGAAATAGCGGGGAGCCTGTCCTTGTTTCACCACCACGAAGTCGGTGAAGGTGCCGCCGACGTCGATGCCGATCTTATACAATGTCTGCTCCTGGTCTGCTCCCGGGGTAAGCTGACATCCGGCCAGGGGCCTCTGAGACGAGGGGCGTTGGTGGCAGGCTAGGAGGGGATCATTTCCGTGGCCCGCTCGGTGGCCGACCAAGCTGGGAACCATGAGGAGTGTCTGCCGTCGCCGCCGGCGACCACCAGCACCAGTTTGTCGGGATCGGTGACCAGTGGCACTTCGAAGGCGTCGCCCCGGCGCTCGAACTCCGCCGGCCAGGAGCGTGTGCCGTAATGGCCCCGGTCCTTGAGCTGGCCCAAGGGCAACCGGGCGTGCTCGAAAATATACTGCCGCACGTCGGCTCGCCCATATCCGGCCTCGGCGATCTCCGCAGCGTGCTCGGGGCCCAGTACCACCACCGGCGAAGCTCCCCGGGCCTGGAAATAGTAGCCGGAAATCCCCATGGCGGTCATGGAGCCGACCAGGGTTTCTAACACGCCTTGGCCTGTTTCCTGGCTTGATTCCACCAAAGTGTGAATACCTCTGGATGCCACCACCGTGACGGTATTGGCATCCCGGCGATAGCCCAACTCCACGTGCAATGGCTCCCAAGGGTTGCGCTCCTGGTTTTCGGCGAAGCACATGGTGTATTTCCCAGGCCAGCCGTGGGTGGACTTTTCCATGGTGTCCGCCACGGCTCCCCCCAGGTTACGCATGGTCAAACGCAGGGCGCGGCCGATGGTGGCGTTGGCCCGGTGTCCCGAACCAAATACCGCCGTGCCGCTGTTGATGCCCAGGGTTTGGGTTATCGTTCCACTGACGATGACCACCGGAGCGGCCCCGCCGGTGGTGGTGGTGATGGATCCCACGTTGAACTGGGGTTGTAGCACCGCTTTGACTGCCGCCAGCACCACCGGGAAATAGTCCGGCTTGCAACCGGCCATAACCGCGTTGACGGCCACCTTTTCCACGGTAACCGTACCGTCCAGGGGTGGCATCCTGCCCAAACGCTGGCTGCTTGGATCCGGGCAGGCCTCCAGCATCGCCAGGACCAAGTCTTCGGTGGGAGGAATTATGGGAAGCCCGTCGGTCCAACCCTGGTCGTGGAAGTAGTCGTTGATCTCGGAGATGGAACCTGAGACCTGGACCCTGCTGGCGGGGGTTGCGGCGGCCGCAGGGGTTAAGCCCCTCTCGTCCGTGCTATCTTCTGGTCCCGGCTGGCCGGATTCAACCACCCTGAGGCTCCTGGCTCCCGGATATCAGGCCCCTGCTAACTTCAGCCACGCTCTGCCGGGCCAGGGCCAGGATTCGTTCTTTGCTTTTGCTGGCAATCGGGTGCCCGATGACAACCACCGGATGGTCGGTCATCCCCAGTACCCGGGCCCGTATCTCCGCGGCCTTGGTGAAGGCCTCGGTGATAACCGTAACTGCGGGCCTGCCCCGTTTCTCTGCTTCTATTCCGTCGTGGAGACCCCACGCTGTGCAAGACCCTCAATCAGCAACCGCATGAACGATGGCGTCGCACTGGGATGCCAGGCCGTCCATAACGTCGGCGGGGATGGGAATGCTCTGGCTGACTTTGCGGTAGTTTACCAGCTTGGTCACGCCGTACTCTTCCCGCAGCATGCGGCCCAATTCCTCCAGGTACACGTCGGCGTTCTTTTTGTGATTGTCGATCAGTACCACGGTAGCTCCCCGCAGGTCGGGCAGCCGCGGCGCCAGTTCCAATTTCCTAGGCGGGTCTTCTGCCGCCGGATGCAGCACAGTGATGCTCTGGGTCGCAACCATCTTCGGGCTCCTTGTCCAGGAAGGTTTATGCTCCTGGGGCAGACATACCAGGGGACTCTTATAATCGCATTTACGGAACCATACTAGGCCCTGGCAACTGCTTTCGCAACAAAACGACCGGTTTTAGCTTCAAAATTGCACATTTGCCGACACGGTTTGGCCGGGCGGTGGAGCCGGCAATGTATGTGATACGCTGCATAGGCCGGGAAGTCGTGGCATGCCGCCGGCCAGCGGCAGTTCGGTCCAAGGTAGACTCAGGTGAGTTATATGGCCCCTGTCCAAATATCCCCCTACGGCTCTTGGAAATCGCCCATAACCTCGGATCTGGTGGCATCGGGCGCCATCACCTTGGGCCAGGTTGTCTTGGATGGCCCGGACGTTTACTGGACCGAGATGCGTCCCGCCGAGGGTGGCCGCAACGTCATCGTGAAGAGAACTCCCGACGGACGCGTAGCCGACCTGACTCCGGCGCCATTTAACGCTCGCACTTTGGTCCATGAGTACGGAGGAGGTGCTTTTACGGTCTCCCGCGGAGTCGTCTTTTTCTCCAATTTCGACGACCAACGTCTGTATCGCCAGGAGCCTGGCCAGGAACCCCGGGCGTTTAC
>JADFFS010000207.1 GCA_022568195.1 Chloroflexota bacterium
TCGCTTTGATCAGCGGCGGAGCCAGGGGGCTTGGCGCCGCCGAAGCCAGGCTGTTCGCCAAAGAGGGGGCCAGGGTTGTGATCGGAGACCTGTTGGAGGAGGAGGGACGGCGTACCGAAGCGGAAATCAACGAAACCGGAGGGCAGTGCGCCTTCGTGCGGCTGGACGTTACCAGCGAATCCAGCTGGCGGGAGGCCGTTGCCACCGCGGTAAACCGCTTCGGCAAGCTGGACATCCTGGTCAACAACGCGGGCATTTCCATCCAAGGCGACATCGAACACTTCAGCGAGCAGGACTGGGACCGGATAAACGCGGTCAACACCAAGGGAGTGTTCTTTGGTACCAAACACGCCATCCCGGCCATGAGGCAAGCGGGGGGAGGGTCGATCATCAACATCTCCTCCGGGGCGGGAATCGCTCCGGCATTGGGTACCTCCGCCGCTTACGCCGCCACCAAGGGGTCCGTCCGAATTTTCAGCAAAGCCACCGCGGTCCAACTCGCCAAGGACAACATCCGGTGCAACTCGGTGCACCCAGGACCGGTGGAAACGATGATGCTAAATGCCACCCGTTCCGACGAAGCCAGCAGGCAGGAGCAGGTCGCGCGGGTACCCATGGGCCGCGTTGGCAGGCCGGAGGAAATCGCCTACGGCGTCCTGTACCTGGCCTCGGACGAGTCGTCCTTTGTTACCGGGTCAGAGTTGGTGATCGACGGCGGCAGGACCGCCCAGTAGGCGCGTCTGCTGCTGACGGATACCCTTGCCCGTCGTCGTAGTAGTGGTCGTCATGGCCTTTTTATGGAAACTAGTAAAGGGGTTCTCAGCGACATCAACGTCTTGGACCTGAGCCAGGGAGTGGCCGGACCTTTTTGCGCCAAGCTCCTGGCTGGCCTGGGCGCCGAGGTCATCAAGGTCGAGCCGCCTGGAAGGGGGGACCCCTCAAGGCAGGCGGAGCCGTTCCTGGGAGACTGCCGAGATCTGGAGAGCAGCGCTCTTTTCGCCTACCTCAACACCAGTAAAAAGAGCATAACGCTGGACTTGGACGTCCCTCGCCAGGCCCAAGCCCTAAAACGGCTGGCCCAAGATTGCGACCTTTTGGTGGAGAGCTTTACCCCTGGGTACCTGCAACCGCTGGGGCTGGGCTACGACGCCCTGTCCGGCGCCAATCCTGGTCTGATCTACGTATCCGTTACTCCCTTCGGCCAGTGGGGGCCGTACCGCGACTACAAGGGGTCGGACATCGTCGTCCAGGCCATCGGCGCGTTGATGTACACCATCGGTCTGCCGGATAGAGAACCGTTGAAAGTTGGGGGAGAGTCCGCGCTCTACACCACCGGCATCAGCGCCTTTTCCGCCAGCATGCTGGCCCTTTACGTCAGGGACGCCCAGGGCTTCGGGCAACACGTGGATATCTCCGCCATGGAGACCATAACGGTGGCCCAGATCCATTCCTCCATTCACTACCAGTTCGGACGGATACCTGTGCGGCGGGAAACCAACCTGGTTCAAGCCAAGGACGGTTGGGTTAGTCCGGGGCTGGACACCGGGGTGCAGGAAGGTACCTGGCCCAAGGTCTGCCAGCTGATGGGGGTACCTGAATTAGCCGAGGACCCCAGGTTCATCACGACCGAGGCCCGCCGGGCAAACCAGCAGGACTTGCTGGGCGTTGTTGGTCAATGGGCCGCCACCAAGCCCAAGGAGGAAATCTACCATACGCTCCAAGCGCTGCGGACCATCACCGGCTACGTGGCCACGGTGGAAGACCTGTTGGCCTCCCAGCAATTTGCCTACCGGGAGTTCTTTCGGCCTGTGGAAGACCCCGTGTTCGGCGAGGTGACTCATCCCGGCCCCCCTTTCCGGATCAAAGACGAAGCCTGGCAACTGTCCCGGGCGCCCCGTTTGGGCGAGCATAACGAGGAAGTATTGTGCGGCCGTCTGGGCTACTCCCGGGAGGAACTGTCCCAGATCTACAATACGAGCGTGGCATAAAATGGGCCCGACGCCCAACAAGTCTCGCCGATGGGGGAGAAATCCTTGAGCAAGCTGGCGTTGGACGGACTGCGCATTCTGGACCTGACCCAAGTAGCGGCAGGCCCATACGCCACCATGTTGCTCGCCTTGATGGGAGCGGAAGTGATCAAGGTGGAATCCTGTACCCGCATGGACATCAACCGGGGAAGAGCCAGGCCGGCCACCGGCGACACCCGAGTGTACCCTGACGGCGAGCCTGGGGAGCATCCGTGGAACCGGGCCGCCCACCACGTCCACCGAAACATAAACAAACTGGCGGTCACCCTGGATCTGGCTACCACCCGCGGGAAAGAGCTTTTTATTGCTCTGGCTAGGATTTGCGACGTGCTGTTCGAGAACTATCGCGGATCGGTCATGGACCGGCTGGGATTGGGTTACGACCTGGTTTCCCAAGCCAATCCCCAACTGGTCTACGTGAAAATCAGCAGCCAGGGCGCCACCGGACCCGAAAAAGACTACGGGTCCCTGGGTTCCACTTTGGAGCAGACAGCGGGACTGGCCTCGATCACCGGGTACGAGGACGGACCGCCGCTGATGACCAACGAGACATTTCCGGACCCGGTGGTGGGCATCCTGGCGGTGGGCGCGTTGATGGCTGCCTTGCGGCGGCGGCGCGTCACGGGACGGGGATGCCTGGTGGACCTATCCCAGAGAGAGGCCACCACGATGCTGTTGGGAGAGGCCTTCCTGGACTACTCGGTCAACGGCAGGGTGGCGGGGACCATGGGTAACCGGCATCGGGATATGGCTCCTCACGGAGTCTACCCTTGTTTGGGCGACGACATGTGGGCGGCGGTCTCGGTAAGCTGCGAAGAAGAGTGGCTGGGGCTGTGCCGGGCCATTGGCCGGCCTCATTTGACGCTGGACCCTCGGTTCCAGGACCTGGAGTCCCGCCGCCGCAACCAGACAGAGTTGGACCAGATCATCTCTTCCTGGACCCAGGAACGGGACCATTACCAGGTCATGCACATGCTTCAAGCCCACGGTGTACCCGCGGGAGCGGTGCTCAAGGGTAGCGAGACCATCGTGGACCCGCACCTGGAGGCCAGGGGGTTTTGGGACGTGGTCGAGCATCCGGAAGCAGGGACCTACAAGCAAACGACTACTCCTTGGATCCTATCCAAGAGCCCCAGACGGCAGGCAGTCGCCGCCCCTGGCCTTGGGGAGCACAACGATGTCGTATTGGGGGACCTATTGGGGTTGGGGCCTGAGGAGTTAAGGGATTTGGAGCGGCAGGGGATCATCGGCGCCATCCCCGTGGGCGCCGCCTAGCGTTACCTAAACCTGCAGCAAAGCCAAGGTGGGTTTCACATGGATCGTCATGCAGCATCTGCGGGTTTGACTTTGGCCTTAATTTAGGACTGGAGGAGAGAGGACATGGGACCGAATCTGGTGGATCATCTCCTGTACGAACCGGAGGACTCGGGGATTTTGTGGATCAAGTTCAACCGGCCGGAGCGAATGAATGCGCTGATCGGCTCTTCCGAGGAGAACGGGACCGTCGCCAAGGTCGGGGAGTACATGCGGGCGGGGGACGACGACCCCAACGTGCGGGTTATCGTGCTCACCGGCGTGGGAAGGGGGTTTTGCTCGGGCGCCGACATGAGGCGCGACACCCCGGGCGAAGTCAAGGGGGAGAATTTCATTGGGAACCGGGGGACGATTGAAGGGCCCGACGCTCCCCGGGAGCACTTCTTCCACGGCTTCACCAAGCTGCACAAAGACATCTCGCTGATCCGAAAACCGACCCTGGCGATGATCAACGGCCCGGCGGTGGGGTCGGGCATGGACATGGCCCTGCACTGCGACATTCGTCTGGGATGCGAGAACACCCGGTTCATCGGCTATCAGCAACTGGGACAGATCATCGAGAACGGTGGCAGCTACTACCTGCCCAAGATGGCCGGGCTGGGCCGGGCCTTGGAGTTTGCTTACACCGGGCACCTGGACGCCCAGAGAGCCTACGATTGGGGCCTGCTGAACTATCTGGTGTCCTCCGATGAGCTGGAAGATACGACCAGGGCCTTGTGCGACCGCATTATGAGAACGCCGCCCATGGTGCAGTGGGTCAGCAAGCGCATCATGCGCGCCTCGGTGGACAGCACCTTGGAAAGCACGATGGTACTGACCTCCAACGCCGGCGGCATCTTGAACGGCTCCGAGGACGCCGAGGAGGCTCGGCGGGCATTTTTGGACAAGCGGACACCGGTTTTCAAAGGCCGCTAACTCACGGTGATCTCTATGCCCCATCTGGGCGCTGGTCTATGCACCGATCAGGGCGTATGTGCTCGGCCTGCGCTGCTCTGGGTCCCGGCCTCTATCTACGCGCAGTCGCTAACTGGGCTTCCATGGGGAACGCCAACCCGTCGGCGGAGACGTAGGGCTGCAATGCTGCACTGACGTCCTCTATCAATAACCGCATTGTTTCGTCCGAGAATTGAGTCCCGGCGCGTCTCATAATCGAACCGATAGCTAATGCCCGGGTGAACTCCTCAGGAGACGCGAAGCAGGCCAATTTGCTCTCGCGTAGAACAGTCACTTCGCGGAACCCGCCCCCGTCCAACAGCGCACCAATCTCCCTGGCGTCCGCTAAACAAAACAGGTCGTCCATCAGTTTTGCCGTACTCGCGTCTACGTGCCGCTCCAGTGCTTGCGCTAAAGCTAGGTAACCTGGGCTTGCTTCAATCGAACCACACCATACGGCAATGCCTAGCCTACCATTTGGCACAAGAACCCGGTGCATTTCCCGAAGCGCCTTCGATCGGTCTGGGAAAAACTGAAGGCCCTGTTGGCACACTACGACATCAAATTCTTGGTCTAGGAAAGGCATGGCCAGCGCGTCCCCTTCTCGCCATTCAACCGGCGCATCGTTGGAGCGGGCTATCTCTAACATACTGGCATTCATATCGATGCCGACGACCCTGCCTGTAGCCCCCACCATCGAGGCAGCATTGCGGGCCACTATTCCGGTACCACAGGCCACATCCAGAACGCGTTCTCCTGGCTGTGGCGCTACAAGGTCAAGGAGGTCCGCCGCCCAAGGGGCAAATATGGCTGGCACCATGTGGCGCTCGTATATTTCAGCAGGCGAGCCCGCAGGCAATTCACTCGTATCAGGCATATAGACTCCATCATCTCAACCCGCTGCTTACATTCCTCAGCAATGCAATTTTCGTGGCGGGGAACACTAACCCGGTTGGGCAATACGCCGCCCTGAACGGGGAAATCTCAGTATACCAAAGCACCAGGCTTCTGCCCGTGCTTCGAGAGGCGTTCAACGGTTGACAGGCTTTCCCGGTGTAGGCAACATGGACTGTAATAGTATCTGATGGTCATTCGAGAGGTGTCCCGGTAGTTGATAAAAGTAATTGATAATGGAAGTTGGTAATGGTAGTTGACCTCAGCATTTGGGTGGCGGTGGCGGTCATCGGCTACCTTTTCGGCTCTATTCCGACGGCCTATCTCCTGGTCAAACACTTCGCCGGCAAGAACATCATGCAGTTCGGGTCGGCCAACGTTGGCACCACCAACGTGCTCCGAGCCACCAATTCCAAAGTTCTGACCCTTGCCACCCTGGCGGGGGACATGGGGAAGACGGGGCTGGCCGTATTCGTGGGCGTGCTTGTGGCCCAAGGGTTTGGGTTGGGACAGGACGTTGGCGCCGGCGTGGGCGGTATCGCGGCGATCGTGGGCCACAACTACTCGGTGTTCCTGCGTTTCCGGGGAGGAAAGGGGCTGGTCTGCTCCGCGGTGTTGGCATTTTACTTCGCCCCGGCTCTGGTGGGCTTGTGGGTCTTGACCTTCGCGTTCACCGTGGCGGCC
>JADFFS010000041.1 GCA_022568195.1 Chloroflexota bacterium
CCGCATCGGGGCCGGCCGGCGCGCGGCGCGAAATGCGCACCGCCTTGCGGATGTCCAGCCCGGTATATTGTTGGGTGAAATTCCGCAGGTCCTGGTCGGTCACGCCGATGGCCAGGATGGGCTCCGTATGCTCGATAATAAGTGCCCCGGTGATTTTGCCGTCCAAGTCCAGCCCGACCAGGACATTCAACGGCTCTCCCGTATACCCCACCGAGGCGATGACCGATCGCGTGAAGAAAACGTAGCCGGCCAGTTTCTCGCCCCGGTAGGCGGGCGCCGCTTGGGGCTTGCCGCCCAGCAGGCCGAAACGGGTGACCTGCGGGAAAACCTTGGCGAAGAGATCCTTCAGTTCCTGACCGGCGGCATTTCCACCGGGGATCGCCGCCAGGAAGAGGGCGAGGAACAGTACCGGAAATAATCCGCAGAAAAAGGAAAGGGAGTGCCGCCCAATCCGCAGCCAAGCCTTCATTTAATCATCGCCTTCACGATCTTTTCGCCGCCGTTTTGATCGAATGCCTTCTTTATCTCGGCCCTCAAGGTGGGCCAGGTCGACATGTCCAACGCTGGTGGAAGCCAGTTGACACCGAAGCAAAATGAGGAATTGTTAAGGACACCAAAAGCGAAGTCGTCCCTCACGCCATGTCCCCGGGCTTCAACGTGGGCCTGATGCTCAACGTGAAGAAGAAGCCCTTCGACGACCCGCGGGTGCGTAGGGCGATTTACCTGGCCATCGACCGGCAGCAGATCAACGACATCGTGCTGGACGGCACCGGCGGCGAGACCACGATCTTCATGCCTGGCATGGCCTACACCGAGGAGGAGGCCCTGACCTGGCCGGGCGTTCGGCCCAAAGACTCTGCAGGTGGGAAAGAAGACCTGGCTGAAGCGAAGAAGCTGATGGCGGAGGCCGGTTTCCCCGACGGTTTCAAGACCAAGTTTGACTCCAGGAAGGTTTCCTACTATTCCCCGGTGTGCCAGATAGTCAAGGAGCAGTTGAAGGATACCCTGGGGATCGAAGGTGATCTCCAGATCTGGGAAAGCGCCGCCGGCTACAAGCACTACGGCACCGCACGGGCTGCCGATGCCGAGGGGGACTGGGAATTGGCCTGCCAGGGTGAGGGAATGTTGATCCTGGACGCCGACGCCGTTTTCGGCGGGGTGTACCGCGCGGGCGGCACCCGCAACTACACCGACTGGACCCACCCTACAGTCGAGGCCCTGTTCGAGAAGCAGAAGGTCGAGTTCGATCTGGCCAAGCGCCGGGAGATACTTCGAGAGACGGCCGACTTCCTGAGGGGCTTCGAAGACAACCACTGGGTCACTCTGGTCTGGGGCAGGTGGTTCTGGCAGGTCCATCGTGATATCAAGGGTTTCAACCCGCCCAAGACGGTCCAGTACGGGTTCAAACACGAAGACCTGTGGCTGGACCGGTAGGCTCAAGGTAACCAAGCCTTAAAAAATATTTCTGGCCTGCCTCATACTTACCGGGGCAGGCCACTGGCTATTACTACCGGCTTTTCTGAGGATCGCGGTTGAGTTTGCCAGGAGGCACCGACGAAATTTCGATGGCGAAGCGGCCTATAGATCCAAAACCTCCCAGTAGGCAGAGCGGGAACAGATGCAACAATACACGATAAAACGACTCGGTTTATTCATACCCACCATCTTGCTGGTGACGGTCATCGTTTTCGTGATCATGCGGTGGATCCCTGGGGACCCGGCCCTGGCGATCTTGGAGGATGAGGGCGGCGGCTCCTACACCCAGGAAGACCTGGCGAGGCTGCGCCACGAGCTTGGCACGGACCGGCCTATGGTGGTTCAGTACGCTGATTGGATGGGCGATGTAGTCCGGGGAGATTTCGGTGACTCTCTGTGGTTCAACGCCCCAGTTATGGGGGAGCTGAAAGAACGCATCCCCGTTACCATAGAGTTGGCCGTCATGGCTATTCTGATGGCGATGGTGGTCGCGATACCCTTGGGGGTAATGTCCGCCATTAAACCCGACAGTTGGTTGGACCTCACAGCCCGCCTCACCACTTTGATGGGAATTGCCTTGCCCACGTTCTTCACCGGCATCCTGCTGATGCTGTTCCTGGTGTGGAAGTTCCATTGGCTGCCGCCTTTGGGGTACGAGGTCCTGTGGGAAAATCCTCTGCTCAACATGCAGCAGATGATCTTCCCGGCATTGGCCCTGGCCGCCTACGATATGTCTTTCATCGCCAGGGTTACCCGCTCCGCAATGATGGAGATTCTAAGAGAAGACTACATGCGCACCGCCCGGGCCAAGGGTCTGACGGAGACCGTCGTGCTGGCCCGCCACGGCCTGAAGAACGCTTTCCTGCCTGTTCTCACCATCTCCGGGTGGCAGTTCGGCCGTCTCTTTGGCGGTACCATCATCATCGAGACCATTTTCCTGGTCCCTGGAATGGGACGGATTCTCATCGAGTCCATAGGGCACCGGGACTACGTGATGATTCAGGCAGTCGTCGTGATTATCGGCCTGTCCATCGTCACCATAAATCTACTAATCGACCTGCTGTACGGCTGGCTGGACCCACGTATCCGTTATGCTTAGACCCATGCGGCCGTGTTTTATACCGGCCCTAAAAACAATCGAAACCCGCTAGAACCAAATTCTGCCGAAGTGGTGAGCCACCTTTATGCTTGGCAGGCCTATCCTGGCTGGGATAACGATTAGGAGGAAATAAGGGATGCTTGCGGACCGAACACAAGATAGCGCCCAGGCTGCGGTCCTAGTCGACCGGCGGCGCAAGCCTAGTATTTCCAGCTCATTGATTGGCTTCGCCGTGCACAAACCCCTGGGAGCCGCGGGTGGCATTGTGGTTGCTACAGCGATCGTCATCGCCATCTTTGCCCCGTTGCTTGCACCCTATGATCCCCAGGACATCGGGGTTGCGGTGAAATTCACCGCGCCTTTCACTGCTGTCCAATTACTGGGAACCGACGAGCTAGGCCGCGACGTTTTGAGCCGGCTCATCTACGGCGCCCGCATCTCGCTGACCGTGGGATTAGTAAGCGTCGCTATCGGAATTGGCCTGGGCACTTTAATCGGTATTTTCAGCGCCTATGCCGGGGGTAAGGTCGACCTGGTGATCCAGAGGATAACAGACGCGCTGATGGCCTTTCCAGCGATCATTATGGCCCTGGCGCTAATGGCTGCTTTGGGAGCATCCCAGAAAAACGTGATCGTGGCACTGGTCGTTATCTTGATGCCAGGGGCCATCCGGGTGATCCGCTCCCAGGTCCTCAGCATAAAAGAGTTGGACTACACATTGGCAGCCCGAGCCATTGGAGCTAACTCCGTTCGTGTCATGCTGCGCCATATCCTACCCAATGTAATGGCCACCTTTATCGTCCTCAGCACCATCACCCTGGGCTACGCCATAGTCGTCGAAGCCTCTCTAAGCTTTTTGGGCGTGGGGATACCGCCGGACATCCCCTCCTGGGGTGGGATGCTCAATCTGGGAGCCGCCACCTACATAGAGATCTCACCTTGGCTGGCCATCTTCCCGGGGGTAGCAATCGCGGTGTTGGTGTTTGCCGTCAACCTGCTGGGCGACTCGCTTCGAGACGTCCTGGACCCCAAGCTGCGCGGGAGGTAAGCTTCGTTGCGCGCGCTGCGCCGCGACTGATAACCCGATCCGTACCGCCGGGTATCAATAGGGGATAGGACTAAGTCCTATCCCCTATATTTTGTCCAACACGCCGGTGGCGCCATATTATCCGTGATTACCTGTCTGAGTCTGATCTTCTTGACGGGGACCTCTTGAACATCCCTGATGGCAGTCTACAATATGCCGTGACGACACCAGCCGGGAGACCGCCGCTATGGCCCAACTGACCGAGCCGACACCGGTGCTTACGGTTACTTATTACGGCCACTGCGCCTTCCTGTGGGAGACGGCCCAGGGCGCCAGGGTGTTGGTTGACCCCTACCGAAACCGGGAAGACCGCTACTGGTTCACCCGTGAGTTTCCGCAAGTTCCCTGCGACCTGGGACTAATCACCCACGCCCACTTCGACCACGACGCCGCCGGGCGCTTGCCGGAATCGGCTTCCCTGCTCCGGATGCCGGGAGAACTGCGCTACCGGGACCTATACGTCCGCGGCATTGGGGACCTCCATTCCAACCCCCGAGGCACGCTGCCTGATTTCCCCAACGTGATGTTCCGGTTGGAGGCGGGCGGGCTGCGCTTCCTGCATATCGGCGACAACCGGGCCGACTGGCCCGCCGAGGTGGCCGAGTCCGTGGGCCAAGTGGATGTCCTTATGGTCACGGTGGACGATTCCAATCACCTGCTTACTTACGAGGAAGTGGACTCCCTCATCGACCGGCTAAGTCCCAGGGTTGTAATTCCGATGCACTATCAAATCCCTGGGTTGATGCCTGACTGCGCAGGCCTGCGGCCGCCCGACGGCTGGTTAGCCACTCAGCAAAGAGTGAAGCGGTTGGGGCGCCACTACACTACTTTTTCTGCCCAAGATCTGCCCGATACCACCGAGATTTGGGTCTTCGAGCCGTCCCCCGAATCCATGTCGGCTCCCGAAGCTGTGCCCTGACACCGCGCCGCAGCAGGACCAGCTTTGGCTTCCCCGGGGGCGCCGTCTTAGCACCGGCGCGGGCAAGGGCGTGGACGCGAGCGGCGGCGGCCAATGAATTCCAGCAAACAATTGACACTCAGTTGACGGCCAGGTGTATATTGCGCATGTTCCATTTGGGCTCCCCGTAAACCGAAGATAATCCAAATGGGAAATCCCGGATGAAATCCAAGCAAGGAGGCTTTAGAGATGGCAGGAAACTACAGCATCTTAGTTGGAACCACCGGCGCGGGGCTGTTCCAGAGTCCCGATGGCGGCGATAGCTGGAGCCGCATTCGCGACCCCTTCCCTGGAGAGTCCCAGGTCAGGGCACTGGCCAGTGATCCTAATAACCCCAACGTGGTGTACGCAGGCTCCAACAACGGCATTTACCGCAGCGAGGACTCTGGCAGCAGTTGGGTGAAGCTGGACTCGCCGATGGACGGGCTGAATATCTGGTCCATTGCCATCGATCCCTTGGATTCCGATACCATCTTCGCCGGTACCAGTCCAGGCTTCGTGTTCCGCTCCCGCGACGGGGGCAAGAGCTGGCAGAAGCTGTCGCCGGCTATCAACCAGGAGTGCGCCATCGGCTCAACCCGGGTCACCGCCCTGCTGGTGGACCCGGTGGACCGGGGAACGGTGTTTGCCGGGGTAGAGATCGACGGGGTGTACCGCAGCCGGGACGGCGGTGACACCTGGACCCACGTGGACAGTGGCATCACCAACCCGGACATCCACGGCATGGCCATCAGCCTAGGCGAGCAGAAGACCGTGCTGGTAAGCACTCCTCGGGAGATCTTTGCCAGCCAGGACGAAGGGGAGACCTTCCAGTCTCTGGCGGTCACCTCGTCCTTTCCCATGCCCTACTGCCGGTGGATAGCGGTCAAGGCCGACGACCCGCAGGTATTGTTCGCGGCCAACGGCGACGCTGCCATCGGGAACACCGGCGGCATCCAGCGTTCCAAAGACGGCGGCAAGACCTGGGACACCCGGCCTTTGCCCGTGGAGCCCAACTCGCCACTGTGGAACTTCGCAACCAACTCCGCCGACCCCAACCTGATCCTGGCCAACAGCGTCTACGGCGAGCTGTACCGCAGCGCCGACGGCGGTGACAACTGGGAGAAGCTTAAGAAGGAGTTCACCGAGGTGCGGGCCCTGGCCTGGGTCCCCAACTGACAACGCAGTTGGCTTAAAATCGGGTTTAAACTCCGTGGACGATGTTCCTTCACCCCGAGTGAGCCGCCAGCCAGGAGATGAAGTCCGGCCTGATCCTAGCCCGGTGCCTCTCCTGGCTGAACCGCTCCAGCCAATAAGCCAGGGGCCTGAGTTGTTCCTCGAACTCGGGATTGAAGCTGGCCCAGTTGCGGCAGTGCTCTTCCGACCGGAAGAGGTTCATGCCCGCTCAACGGAAGCCGCGGGCTTCGGGAGCCGGGTCTTGGGCCGAGCCTCCGAACTGGCGGTAGGCGTAGCCCACTATTCCATCCGGTTGGGCTGAGAGCAGTTGGTCGTCCCTCATTTCAATGGTTATCGGTTCCCCGCAGTCCAGACAGGGGGCATCCACCCGCACCGTCTTGCCAGGGAAAAGCCAGCGGACCGCCAGCGACTCGAACCCTCATTGGGCAAACCACTTCTGCTCTCCGTCCACCGTTATGCGGTACTGGGTGGGCAGGTTGTGGAAGGGCGCAAAGGAGACTATGTAATCCGTCCCCGGATGGAGCCAGCAAGGTATCCCGGTGTCCATCAGGTCGCGGAGCAACTGGCGTCCCTCTTCCACAGGCAACCCCAACTCGGCTGCCATCTCGGTGTAGTGAGGCGCCTGCCCCGTGTTAATAATGCGTTGCATTATGCTGTAAAAAGCCCGGTCCAGCATCGCCAGGTCAGCCATGGTTTCCCCCCTCCTTTACCATTCCTGGGCTAAATCCTAAAGCAGGCGGCTGTGTTCAACAACCGGCATCCGTCTCCTACATTCGGGGCTCAGGTAGAGATAAATTTGAATCAGCCAGGGACGTCCACGTTGATGTGTCCCTAATCAATGACTATGTCGTAGCCGACGACGGCGCTGAAGTTCTTGCGCATGTTGTTGTATCTGGGTTCCATGGATTGGACCCGGCCCGCCGCGTCGGTGGCACGGGACATGACCTTGTATTGGCCGGACTTCTGGGCGTCCCAGAGGTAAGACCACCGGACCCACATCCACCGGTCGATCGGCTCTTCCATCCGCGCCGCGTGCCAGGTCTCGCCCCCGTCAAGGCTCACCTCCACCTGGCTGATGGTCCCCGCTCCACTCCAAGCGTAGCCACGGACGACGTGGGTGCCCTTGGGCAGGGATTCCGTATTGTCGTTGGGGTGTGTCACGATCGACTTGACCCCAAGGGTGGTAATCAACTCTTTGTTGGGGTCATCAGGCGAATCTCCGTAGTAGTAGAAGTTGTAGTGATACCAGCAGTCGGGCTCGTGGTCCATCACTTCCAGCTTCCAGAGCCACTTGACTGACCAGTTGCCGGACCAGCCCGGGACCAGCAAGCGCACCGGGGACCCGTGAAGGTGCTCGAGAAGCTGTCCATTTTGGGCCACCGCCAGGATAGTGTCGGGGTGAAGGGCCTTTTCCAGAGATAACCCCTTGTCATAAAAGAACGGTTCGGTGCCCGCCTTGGCGCTGGCGGGCACCCCCTGGTCCCAGCCCTCGTCACGGATGTGGGTGGCCCTTCCGGTGAGACCGGCCTCGTTCAAGATGGCCGCCAGGGGAACCCCGGTCCACTCGCTGGCGCTGAGAATCATACATTCGTTGGTCCGGGACGGCTTGGGCCCCACCCCTTTAAAGTACTCGAAATAGGTGGCGTCACTGCCCGAACATTCCATGACGGTGCGGACGGTCCGGCCAGGAAAGCGCCGCAACTCTTCAAAGTTAAGGTCCAGTGGGCGCTTTACCTCTCCAGACACACTTAGAGCCCATTTTTCGGCTGGGACCACGTCCGGCACCGCGGTGCTGGACCACGTAGTGAAGTTCGGTGGGTGTGATCAATCCCTCCAGCTCCGTCACGGGCGCCCGGACCCGCCTAACCCTCCCTTCTTCGTCCACCAGAGTAGCCGCTTTCAGGTCCTTGCTGGGCCAGCCGTTCCAATCACCCTGGCCGGAGTGGCCGGCGTTCCATCCCTCGCCCTTGGGCCCCTCCATTACCAGAAAGTCGGGGATCGCCCCTTCCTCTCGTTGTGTTGCCATTGTAATAAGACCTCATTTTTCGTCTTAGCGATTGGCATTCAGCGTTCAGCCGTAAACCAGTTGTCGCGGTGTTTGCTCGCAGACCTACTTTCGAGCCTGCTGCCTACGGCTGAAATCCGATCGCCGATAGCTAGTTTGCGTACTTCTCGCCCAGGGCAGATTCCCATCGCAGGTAGTTGAGCCGGCCGGCGAAGTCGCGGCCGGCGCGGGCGTTAAATGAGCATACCCTTCGCGGGTGCGGTCGTCCACACAGCGGGGCCGTGTCGCAGTCAGGATGCTGTACTGGATGCCGTCACATGCCCAGGTACGTTGATCGTGGGGACCTCCGGGACACTGGTGGTACTCTCGTCAATGATGCTGCTGGGACTCTCGCTGTGCCCAAATGGAATTATCTGTAATTGGTGGTCCGCACTCCATCTTCTGCACCCTCTGTTGTAGACGGTTAACACAAAGAGACCGTAAGTGTTAATCCCAGGCCCCCACGGACCAAGTTTTCAGCGCCAACCGTGCCTTGACCCTTGGGTATCCTACCCGCGATACTAACACTATGTGCCAGAACGCTAGCTTGGACCCAGGATAATTGGGGGCGTTGCCTCTAATGCTCGGCAGAATTATGTGCGGCGTGGGCATACCTGCGGTAAATCTGTGGGAATATCGGATGGACAGGATATGCACTCAGGATGGGGTATGTCAACGGTGCGGGCCCAAACGTGAACGAGTGGAACACTACTACCGAAGGAGAGACGGGCGGGGAACCAAGAATACCTGCGATCGTTGTAACAAGCGGGCGGCGCGCCGTGGGGGTGTCACCGATTACTTGTTTGGTGGCCCAGACGGCGGTGGTAGCGAAGTTGGTGGTGCCGGAGAATGATTTCACCCATGACTCTCGCCAGGCAGAACACCGCCAAGGCCTTGGTATTGGGACTCATAGGTTTCCTGGTGGTGCTGCTGGCCTGTAACTCTGGCACGACAAGGCTAGATGGGGATTGCGATGCGCCCTATCCGCATGTCTGCATCCCTTCCCAGGAGCTGATCAAATGAAGAAACGTTTTACAATCGTGGTCGTGGCGGCGCTGGCGCTGCCTTTATCTCTGGCCGCCTCGGTATTTGGGGGAGGCGACAATGGGCTGGAAAAGGCCGACCAGGCCCGGCAAAAGCAGACCGATAATTTGATATGGCCGCATCAATGGATTTGTTGGCACTAGTTCGCTTCCACTTTAGCCAACCGTTTTCCAATGATTTTGTCCATGTTCTCTTGCCTCCGAAAAGGTTCCTTTGTTTACTTGGCCCGATTCATATTTCGTCTGCCTATATGTCCTTGAGGGTTTGATTCGGTGCGGGGACGCCAGTTCGTCAACACGGCGCCAGAGGCCTTGAACGTTACATATACAACCAAAGGAACGATCTGCAATGGCCGCGAACAACAACGATCCTGGCGACAACAATCCTGGCGACAACAATGCATCGGAGCAAAATCCCGTCAGGCTCACCATCGGGAATTATTACTGCTCTAAATGCGGGGAGGATGGCCTCTCGCGGAGTAATCCCAGATGTCCACGCTGTCAGGACTACTTGCGGTGGGATAGAGTGGCCATTTAATGAGTTTCGCGGGGTATCCGCGCGGCGATACTAACACTCTATGCTTCCCCGACAGGGCCGGGAGTAGAACCGTGAACCGCCACAGAATGGCGCTCATTTAATGCAGCCATTTAGGATTCCAGCCCTACGACCGCTTCACGACCCGGCAGCAATTGAGCGAAACGCTCGTTGGCGGAAACAGTGGCAGCGGGAAGAAGAGCTAAGGCAGTTGCAGAACCAATTGAATGACCGGATAGACTGCCTAGAAAGGGAGCGTGACCTCGGTTACAGCTTTGGCTGCGCCAGACGACCCTCGCCCCCCAATATAATGCCATCCAGCAGGCCCAGGCCGGCACCGGCGCCTGGATCCCCACCTGTCCATCGAAGAGGTGCAGGACCTTGCTGCGGCCGCTCCGAACGCCGCCAGGAACGGCAAGGGTGAGCGGGACGCCCTGATCATTCAGACCATCTTTGAGGGCTGTTTCCGAGGATCCAGGTCACCGTCAAGTTCGTTATGAATATTACTGGTCGCGTCCGTCGCAGTTCCGATCGATGCGATCTCTGGGGGGGTCCGGGACACCAGGATTGATGCCGAACTCGCGGTCGTTGCAGTCCGTGTTATCCGCAACAAACCCTGCCGGCTGCGTGACGGACGCCACCGAAACGGCTGGGTCACCGAAGCCGTCTCCGTCTGTATCCGCATACCAGGTGGGTACTGGCGGGTCAATGCCGTCGCAGTCCTGATCTATGCCGTCGCCAGGGTGGTCCAGGGCATTAGGATTGATGCTGCCGTTGGTGTCGTCGCAGTCTGTGTTATCCGCAACAAACTCCGCCGGCTGGGTGGCGGACGTCACCGAAATGCCGGGGTCGCCGAAGCCGTCTCCGTCTGTGTCCGCATACCAGGTGGGTGGTTGGTCAATGCCGTCGCAGTCCTGATCTATGCCGTCGCCGGGGTGGTCCAAGGCATTAGGATTGATGCTGCCGTTGGTGTCGTCGCAGTCTGTGTTATCCGCAACAAACTCCGCCGGCTGGATGGCGGACGCCACCGAACTGGCTGGGTCGCCGAAGCCGTCTCCGTCTGTATCCGCATACCAGGTGGGTGCTGCTAGGTCAATGCCGTCGCAGTCCTGATCTATGGCATCGCCGGGGGGGTCCAGGGCATCAGGATTGATGCCGGCGTTGGTGTCGTCGCAGTCTGTGGCATCCGCAACAAACCCTGCCGGCTGGGTCACGGACGCCACCGAAATGCCAGGGTCGCCGAAGCCGTCGCGGTCTGTGTCCGCATACCAGGTGGGTATCCCGGGGAGTGGTAAGCATACCAGGTTGCCACCGGTGATGCCCGTGACAAACTCACCAGCGGGACAACGCTGGTCGGCGAGGTCATCAGCCGTTCCACTCCCCTCTGGCCCTTGTGGACCTTGCTCTCCCTTGGCTCCTGTGTCACCCTGTCGACCGGCCGGTCCGGCCGACCCTCCAGATCCGGCAGAACCTTGAGGTCCACGAGAGCCCTGCGGACTGGTGGCTCCGGGTTCACCCGCTGGACCAACAGCGCCGACATCCCCTTGCAAGCCAGGAGGGCCCTGTAGTTCAGAAGGCAATCGAATCCCGTCGCAGGCGACCGTCACCACGGCAACGAAGGCCACAAAGCTCAATAATGCCAAGGGCCTGCCCAGATGAAGAAACTTCATGGCGTCCATACCGGCAACTCCACCGGAATAACCGAAAACAGATGCCAGGTCATAGGGCAACGTTTTTAACTGATTACCATGCACGGTCATCACCCAATCCCTCCCGTCTCTAACGCACGGCAATAAAATACTGCGCTGCGATTATAACTAGCCCCCAACCGGTTAATCCAGTATCGACCGATCGCCAAGAGTCAGCAGTCCATTCCCAAAACACTATTGACCCCGGTCCAACAAACGCCACGAAACCCCAGATAACGATCAGGGCCCCGGCTCCCACCCAAAACAATGCTTGAGGCAACGAGACGTGGATAATCTTGCGCGCTAATAGCTTCCCAACCTCCCCCTAGCCTTCCCGGGCCGCCGCTTCTGATCAGCCCGGTGTCAATCCCTACGCCCCAGCCTATCGGCCGACCGAATCTCCTGGTGGCACCGCGTCACGTCCTCGGCGCCCAGGGTACGAAAATAGGTCTCGGGGATTTTCTTCCAGCCCACGTTGAGCATCAGTATCCGCTCGGGCATCCCGGCCCGCAGGGGTTGAACGCGTAGGTGTGACGGAAGCGGTGCGCGGGTAGGTTGCCGATAGTGATCTCCAAAGAGGCCCGGTAAGAGTGAGAGCGGTTAGCGACCCGCTGGCAGATGAGGAAACCGTGGCAAAGTGCAAAGTCGCGACGGCCGTGGTCGCCGAGAGCGTCCAGTAGACGTTTGCTAACGAAACCCAATGGAAAGGCCCCTGAGAATGCCTCAGGGGCCTTATTTAGTGCCTGATTTTGGCGACCCGGATCGGATTCGAACCGACGATCTCTGCCTTGACAGGGCAGTATGTTAAACCAACTACACCACCGGGCCGGAAGCGAGCAGCAATGGCGCTACTTCACACTTTTCGAGTGTATTGTGACAAGACAACGCTGTCAAGCAACGCGGGCATCGAGGACAACGGGCAATCAGGTGAAGCGCCGGCGGGCATCATGGTTATCCAGACCCAACCAGCGCCTTAGCTTTCTCCCAACGGCAATCCCAACAGAAAAGCGGTGTGGTGGTCCGGGTCCGGGGCAAATACGCTTTCCAGGGTAACGTCACCTTGCCAACGCTTGGCCAGGGTTTGCACGATAAACAACCCTAGACCGGAGCTGGATTTTTCTTCCCTGCGGGCCATCTCCGGGGTCCAGCCATGGTCGAAAACGTGGCGAACGTATTGGGGCGCGATCCCCGGGCCATCGTCCCAAACCCGGACAAAGAACATTCTAGGATTTCTGGTCAGCTTAACTTCGATGTGGCTGGTGGCGAAGCGTACCGCGTTGTCCACCAGGTTGGTCACGATATGCTCGATGGCCGAACCGTCGGAGTAGACGAGGCCAAACTCGGAAGGCTCGCACCACCAGGTTATCTCCTTGTTGGCTTGCTCTGCCACCGTAGTGTATCGGTCCACGATCTTCCTGACTACTTCCGAGGGCTCCACCGGTTGGCGGCGAATGGAGCCATTGGGGCTTTCCAGTTGCACCAAGACCTGGATGTTGGACATCATCAACCGGAAGTTGGGAGTCTGGATCTCGATCTCGTCAAGCAGGGCTTCCACACTGGGGTCTACTGGTTTCTCCAAGGCTTGCAATATGGCTCGCAGTTCGCGCTCCTTGCCCGAGATTCTCCTCATGGGACGGCCCAAATCGTGATCGAAGAGGTCGAAATACTGCTGGGTTATTTGGGCCCAACGCTCCGCGATGGGGTCACCATTTGCATCCACGCCCCGGTATTTGGCGATGGCAATCGGGACAAAGAAGGAGAGCGACGTGACACCCAGGCCTATGAGAAGGACAACGGCGCCGATATAAGACAGGGGCTCCACACTCCATAGACGATCGAAAACCGCGCTGCCCAACAGTGGGGCGAGAAGAAGGACGACCAGCCCGGCTACGAAGACGACAACCCCTATTACCCTAACCCCGGTCTGCATTCTAGTCCTGCCTGGAAAGGTCTTAAATCTTGGGTGGAAGCAGACGGTATCCCTGGTCGCGAACGTTTATGATAAGCTCTCCCGCGGCAAACCGCAGCCCAAGGGCAGTTCCGAGAACATCCTTTATCTCTCGAATCCTAACGCGCAACGACGCTCTGGGATCCTCCCCTTCAGAATAACGCTCCAGCCTGCCGAAGGGAACCAGTTCCCCGGGACTCCTGTACCAAGCGGCCGCCAACTCCTGTAGTATCTCAAACTTCATGCCCTGCAACTCGGTTACCAGAGTGGATTCGTCTCCGGTCCTGGCATATACCATCTTCTTGCTCAGGTCAAGCACGATGCGGCCGGCGATGTCGATAGTCTCCGGCGTGGTGCCGATGAGGCGCCTGAGCCGGAGCACCACCTCATCGGGGCTGGCCAATTTGTCGATGAAATCCACCGGGGACTGCCAGGACAGGGCAGCTCGCGCGGCAGTGTCCCGGTCCGGCCCGTGGGTATACTGGGTAAACATCAGTACCGGCAGCGTTGGGTAGCGTTCCACGATTTTCTTCAGGATTTCCAGGCCTTTGAACCGGTCGTCCCGATGGTCTCCGAACCGTACGTCCAGAATCACCGCGTCGGGTTGCTCCTCCTCCAAGGCGTAGAGGGCGGCGACTTCAAACTCGTCGACTATGGACCAAGGCGTCTCAGGCTGTACCACCACCGGGTACCAGCCCTCCTTTTCCAACCGGTTGCGAATGGCCATAAGGATTGCCGAATCCGCTTCGTCGTCGACAATGACGATTTTTCTCGCCTGTTTCGTCGTACTCATGGGGACCGCCCGGCCCGGTGAAGACGTTGTTAATTTCAGCGAAAGAGTACACCGGGGTTATAGACCATTTTAGCAGAGGATTCGTTACCTCGGAATCACGTCAGGCCGGTGCGATTCGCCTAGTTTCGGCCCATGCCTGATCACGCCCAGTCTGGCTTGACAGAGAAACTCACCGGGCTACAATTGTACGAAGGACGCCCGCAATAAGCGAATTAGGAGACAAAGGATGATCACCAAATTCGGCAGCCTGTTCGCCGGGCATGTGGACCTGGACAACATGGGTTTGGAGGGTACCCCGGTCAACGACCGGTGGCTGCCGGACGAGCAGTTGGCCACGGTTTTCGACAAGACGGAGGCCATCGCCTTGTTGATGGACCGGCTGGGCTACGACACGCTCTGGGCCGCCGAGCACCACTTCCAGCGGGAAGGCTACGAGTGTATCCCCAACCTCCTGATGGAGTTCGTCCACCTGGCTCACCTGACCAAGAACTTGAAGTTTGGCTGCGGTTTCAACATAGCGCCCATGTGGCACCCATTGCGACTGGCCGAGGACTTCGCCACCGCCGACATCCTTACCGGAGGCAGGGTCATCTTCGGCGTGGGACGGGGGTACCACTCAAGGGAAGTCGAGGTGTTCGGCAATCCCAGCACCGCCATCGACAACGACGCCAACCGGGAGATTTTCGAGGAGCAGGTTGACATCATATTCAAAGCCTTCAACCAGCGGTCCTTTTCGCACCATGGGAAGCACTTCGATATTCCTCCCAACGTGCCCTACCGGGGGTATCAGCTTGAAGAAATTACCCTGGTGCCCCGGCCATTGAACCTCCCCGTGGAGTGCTGGCAACCCATCGTCAGCGCCAGCCAGCGGGCCATGGACTTCATGGTCAAGCACGGTATAAAGGGCGTTGTCGGCGGCGGAGCTGCGGCCGGAGGCGCCGCCGACCAGGTGATGCAGCAGTGGCGGGACACTCTGGCCGGCGCCGGCCGTGAAACCGAACTGGGCACGGACCTGATCATCGGTTACAGCATCCAGTTGGCGGACACCGAAGAAAAGGCCATCAACGAGGCCCGAACCTACTTCGAAGAGAACATGAAGATGTTCGCTCCCCTGGGTTTCGTGCGCGGGCTTTCCGAGCAGCAGATGGCGGACCTGGCTGATCCTGCCAGAGCGCGCTCGGCCGGCCTGCCAACTTTGGAGCAGGCGGTGGAATCAGGAGCTTGGCTGTGCGGCCCCCCCGAACAGATCATCGAGAAGATCCAGAGCGTCCAGGACCGCTATCCCGGTCTGGAACAAATCAATGTTGGGTCGGTGATCGGCACTCCCCAGTCGGTAATTCTGGAACAACTGGAATGGTTCGGCAAAGAGGTGATGCCAACCTTCAAAAACCAAGTCAAGGCCGCCGCCCTGGCCGACTGATGGGCCTCAACCTGGCTTGCCATCGCCCGCCCTGCCTGCGGCCGGTTCAACACATTAATTATTCGGTCCCCATGGGTAAGTGGCGTGGCTAACCAGTGGACGGAAGAGGAGCTTCTGGACCTGGCAAGGAAGTACAGCTTCCGTAGCCGCATGGACCGGAACGCTATTTCCGGACCGGTGCTGGTGTGGGGCAGAGGCTCGGTGGTCCGGGACGTCAACGGGAAGGAGTACCTGGACTTCAACTCGGGCCAAATGTGCGCCGCCCTGGGGCACAACCATCCCCGGATTGTCCAGGCTCTCCAGGAAAGCTGTGAGTCGCTGATTCACAGCCACATGAGTCTTTTCAACGACAAGGAGATCATCCTAGCCAGCCGCATGGCCGAAATCGCTCCTCCGGGAATGAACCGGAGCATGTTCCTGACCTCGGGGAGCGACTCCAACGAAGCGGCCATGGCCATCGCCAAGCGGTATACCGGCGGGTACGAAATCGCCAGCCCGGTGGTCAGCTTCCACGGGCAGAGCGAGGCGGCCCGGGCAGTCACCTTTTCCGGGTGGAGGCAGGGGTACGGCCCCTACGCTCCCGGCAACTACCCCATCATCGCTCCCTATCGGTATCGCTGCTCCTTTTGCCAGAATAAGCCCGGTTGTGACTACACCTGTTTGGACACCAGTTTCGAGTTACTGGACGCCCAGAGCGACGGGCAAATGGCGGCGGTCATCACCGAGCCTCTGTTCAGCGCCGGCGGCGTGATAGACCTACCCGAAGGATGGCTAAGAGAGCTGAAGCTGCGCTGCGAGCAGAGGGGGATGCTGCTGATCCTGGACGAAGCCCAGACCGGGTTGGCCAAACTGGGGTCCATGTGGGGCTTCGAGCATGAAGGGGTTGTGCCCGACATATTCACCGTTTCCAAGCACCTGGGGGGCGGCATTGCCGTCAGCGCGGTGGTCACCACCGACGAGATAGAGGAAAAGGTGTCCCAAACCGGCTTGGTGGTGGCCCACTCCCATTCCAATGACCCTTTGACCAGCAACGCCGCCATCGCCAGCATCGACATCATCCTGGAGGAGAACCTGGTTGACGTGTCGACACGGATCGGGGAGTATTGGAAGGGGCACCTGAATGACCTGGCGGAAAGGCACCAGCTTATCGGGGACGTCCGGGGAAGGGGTTTGCTACAGGGTATCGAGTTCGTGGAGGACCGGGAGACCAGGACCCCCGCCTACCAGCAAGGTCAAGAGATCGGGCGCCGATGCCTTGAAGACGGTCTGATAGTCAGTGTGCGCCGCAGTGGATCGGTCATCCGGTTCGTGCCGCCCTTTACCACCACTGAGGACCAGATGGACCTGGCGGCAGACATCCTGGACCACGCCATATCCTCAGCATCTTCGGGGACCTAATCACGAATTCGGGCAGCGAGGATTGACATGACCCGGCAAAGAGACGCCCAGCGATTTCGCACGGTGGGGGACGGAAGTGGCCTGGCCGCCAGTGATAGCTTCTACCCGGAAGAGATCCAGCTGGCGCTGCGCAACCGGGGCATGCCCTTGGAGGCGCTACGCTACTCCCTGACGCCCACCGGCATGCATTTCTTGCTGATCCACTTTGATATCCCGGAGGTGGATGCCGGCAAGTGGCAGCTAAAGATCGGTGGCCTGGTGGCCAACCCGGTCAACCTGACCCTGGAGGACATCAAGCAACGGCCATCCCAGACCTTGGCCGTGACCATGGAATGCGCCGGGAACGGACGAGCGCTGATGAATCCCCGCCCGCTCAGTCAGCCCTGGTTGTTGGAAGCCGTCGGCACCGCCGAGTGGACCGGCACTCCGTTGCGGGGGATTTTGGAAGAGGCCGGCATCGCACCCAACGCGGTGGAAATCTTGTTCACCGGACTGGACCAAGGGGTGCAGGGAAACGAGGTCCAGTATTATCAGCGCAGCCTCTCCATCGACGAGGCCACCCGCGACGAGATGTTGCTCGCTTACGAAATGAACGGCGAGGCCCTCCAGCCCCAGCACGGTTATCCTCTCCGGCTGATCGTCCCTGGATGGTACGGAATGACCAGCGTCAAGTGGCTGGACCGTATTGAAGCCATCGCCAAGCCCTTCGACGGATACCAGATGTCCGCCACCTACCGGTTCTCTCAAACCAAGAATGACCCAGGCGAGCCAGTGACTCTGATCCGGGTCCGGGCGCTGATGTCTCCCCCGGGTATCCCCGACTTTATGACACGCACCCGCTTGGTGGAACCGGGCCCGGTGAGCATCACCGGCAGGGCTTGGGCCGGGCGCCAGCAGGTGGCCGGCGTCGAGGTCAGCACCGATGGAGGGTCCACTTGGGACCAAGCTTCCTTGGATGTGCGGGGGGATGAACCCGTGGATGGGCCGGTGTCACCCTTCGCGTGGCGGCCGTGGTCTTTCCAGTGGGACGCCAGACCAGGCCGGTACATCCTGCTGGTACGAGCCACTGATTCTCAAGGCAACGTGCAGCCGGTGAGTCAGCCTTGGAATTTCCAGGGCATGGGCAACAACATAGCCCAACGGGTGGAAGTCTTGGTGGAATAGCCGCCTCAGGGGTGATTTTCAGCTAGCCGCACCTCCAGACATAAGCGGTAAAGACAGCCAAAAGGGGGCCTCTGGTAGAGACCCCCTTTCCTTTACCTGGATGATTTACTTCTTCTTGTGGCAATAATTTTCAGACTCCTAATTACTGTATCCAATCAAATTATATTGATTTACATTATAATTATATGTTATATAATAGTTTGGTTAAATACAACAATATTATTCAACCGGATGATTCGGATGGGGATATGGAATCAGGCAAGAATGAGTTAGTTGGGCAGCTAGTCGAGTATTTGGAGCGGACCTATGCCGGCATGCGGTCCGAGGCCTCGGAGCAGCGGTCCGAGGCGGAATTAACCCTGCCCCAGTTGCGAACGCTGATGATGCTGAGCCAAGGACCGCAGCGCATGGGGGCCATCGCCCAGCATTTGAACAGCAGCCTGTCTTCCGCCACCAGCATGATTGATCGCTTGCTGGACAAGGGCTTGGTGGAACGGGTGTCCAGCAGCGAGGACCGGCGGGTCGTGACCTGCCAGCTTACGGCGCCGGGACAAGAGGAAATCGGCCGGTTTTGGAGTATCGGACGGGTTGGAATGACCAGGATCGCCGACTACTTGAGCGTTGATGAGCTGCGCAGAGTGGTTGACGCCATAAAGCTATTGTATGAAGCCGGGCAGAAAGCCTTTGACAGCCCGTGAGCCAGAACACCAGGGACTTTCGACGACTGGCTAATCCGTATGGGCCACTTCCCATCGTCTAAAAGACTGACCTGCAAGTAAAACCTTTTGGGTCGGCAATATCAACCATCCAAGGGATGCCCGACTCGAGGTAGGCACTTAAGATACAGCCAAGCTAAACCGATCGACCGCGAAGTTTGATCCACCCGTTTAAAAATGCTGAAAGAGGCTAAAGAATGAGCTTTCTGACCGGACTGGCGCTGCGGCGGCGCTCGGTGACCATTATGGCCATCCTACTGATTCTGGTGGGCGGCGTCGTAACTTACAGGGGTATGGAACGGGAGTCGCTCCCCGAGATCGAGTTCCCCAACATCACTATTCTCACCATCTATCCCTCGGCCAACCCCGACGCGGTGGTGCGTGATGTAACCGAGCCCATTGAAGACGCCATCGACGGCATGACCGCGCTCAATGAGGTCCGATCGGTGTCCTCGGAGAGCATGTCCATGATAATCGCCACTTTCGAGTTCGGCGAAGACATGGTCGAAGTAGAGCGCTCCATAGTCAGCAATATCAACGGCCTGTCCTTCCCTGCCGGGGTTGAAGACCCCATAGTCAGCCGCATCGCCAGTGACGTGTTCCCGGTTATGCAGCTCAGCGTGATCGGCGACCGGGACATTCCGTCGCTACAGCGCATCATGGACGACCTGATTCTCCCGCCCATCAAGCGGGTGGACGGCGTGTTCGAGGTGGCGGTACTGGGCAGGTCGGACGAGCAAGTCCTGATAACCGCGGACACCGACAAACTGGAGGACCTGGGGATTTCCCTTTCCCAGGTATCCCAGGCGGTTCGGGAAAACAACATCAGCTTCCCGGCAGGAGCCATCGACGACGGAAACAGCATTTTTCCGGTGCGCACGACCCACGAACTGGGCTCATTGGATGAGATTCGCAATCTGGTGGTCGGCTTCGAACGCGTACCCGGGTCGCCCCGGGGCCAACGGCCGATTCGGTTGTCCGACGTAGCCGACGTGAGCCTGGGCACCGCGGACGCCACCAGGCTTTCCCGGACAAACGGCAAGCCCAGTCTGGCCATCGCCGTTACCAAAGACCCCGACGCCAACACGGTTGACGTCACCGCCCAGGTATTGGAAGCGCTGGCTCAAATCGAAGGGCTGCCCCCCGACGTTGAGATAATCACCCTGACCAACGACGGTCCGGAGATTCAGGCCCAGTTGAGCTCGCTGGTCCGGGAAGGGTTGTGGGGATTGGTTTTCGCCGTGGCCATGGTATTCGCATTCCTCCTGAATCTGCGGCCCACGATACTGAAGGGCGTGACCCTGACCCTACGGCCAACTCTTATCATCGGCCTGTCCATCCCCCTGAGTATTCTCACCGGCATCCTGTTCATGGGTTTCACGGACCTGACGCTGAACATGATGACACTGGCCGGCCTGGCCATCGCCGTCGGTAGGGTGGTGGATGACAGCATCGTTGTCCTAGAAAACATGTACCGGCACATCCAGGCCGGCGAAGACCGTATGCATGCCGCCGTGGAGGGGACCAAGGAAGTCGGCGCGGCCATCGTTTCATCCACTCTCACCACGGTAGCGGTATTCATCCCATTGGCCTTCATTCAGGGTTTGGTGGGTTCCTTCTTTTCCCCATTCGCCCTCGCGGTCAGCTTTGCCCTAATCGCGTCCACCTTCGTGGCTCTGACCGCGGTACCGGTGCTGGGGGTGATCTTTTTACGCCAGGGCGACATGGCCGGTGACGGGTCCACAACCACGCATAGCACCGGCCTGGACACCTATTTACAGCGCCTGTACATACCCACTTTGCTATGGTCTCTGCGGCACAAGCTGGCCACCCTGGCGATCGCTATCACAACGGTTATTGCCAGCTTGGGACTGATTTTCGTGATCCCGGTTACCCTTTTTCCCGGCGGGTCCCCGGAGTTTCTAACGGTGGACATAGAGCTTCCCAACGGGAGTTCGGTGGGGCGCACGTTCCGAGAGGTGATGCTGGTGGAGAGTGTCCTGGCCGATTTCAAGGACCAGGGCATGGTCAAGGCATACCAGGTCACTTTGGGCGCAAGCTCGGATCAGTTCGGACCGGCGGCTGCCGGTGGCGGGTTGCACACGGCGGGATTCATCGTCGCTCTTGAGGACGGGGCCCCCAGCGACATCGCCGACCAGGTCAGGGAGCGGCTGCCGGAGAAGGATGAAGCCGCCATCACCGTGAAGGAGATCGTCGGCGGTCCGCCTTCCGACGAGCTAGAGGTCACCGTCACCGGGAGCAACTTCACCGACATTGCCGCCGTGGCCAAACAACTCTTATCGGACATGGGCGACCTGGAAGGCATCATTAACTTGACCAGCGATCTTAGCGACGCCCGGGATGAGGTGGTGGTTAACATCGATACCCAAGCGACGGCCGAGCTCGGGTTGACCACACGAGCGGTGGGCCTCCAAGTTAACCGGTACATCGTGGGAGAGACGGTATCTGAAGTCGATCTGCAGGGTGTCACCATGGACGTGGTGTTAAGAGGCCATCCCGACCAGGTGGAAGACGTTGAAAAGCTGAAGTCACTGACCATCGAAGGGCCTTTGGGACCGGTGAAGCTAGGGGCGGTCAGTCACATCGCGTTGGAGCAAGGCCCGGTTTCCATTAGCCGCTTCGACGGCGAAAGGTCGGCCAGCATCAGCGCTGGCATAGTCGCCGAAGACACCCAATCCGTGGGAAGAGCGTTGGCGGCCAAGATCGCGGACCTGGACATTCCGTCTTCGGTGGAGGTAAAGACCGGAGGCATCTTCCAGCAGATCGCCGAGGGTTTCGATGACGTATTCACAGCCATGGCCGTGGGAATAATTCTGGTGTACCTGGTAATGGTGGCCACGCTGGGTTCCTTGAGAAACCCCTTGGTGGTCGTGTTGACCCTGCCTCTGGCGGTGGTGGGCGCGCTGGTTGCCCTGGCCCTCACCGGACGCACCTTGAGTCTGTCGGCCATGATGGGGATCCTGCTGCTGATCGGCGTGGTGGTAACCAATGCCATAGTTCTAATCGTCTTTGTCGAGCAGTTGAGAGAGAGGGGCTACGGCGTGTTCGACGCGCTGGTGGAGGCGAGCCGGGTACGGATGCGGCCGATTCTCATGACCGCCTTCACCACGACCTTTGCCCTGCTGCCCCTGGCAACCTTTGGCGGCAAAGAGAACGTGATTATCGGAGCAGAACTGGCCACGGTGGTAATCGGGGGCCTTATCAGCTCCACCTTCCTAACTCTGGTGGTGGTGCCTGTGGTTTATACCCTGCTCCACGAAAATATTCCCGCTGTCGGCGGCC
>JADFFS010000208.1 GCA_022568195.1 Chloroflexota bacterium
GTGCCGGACCCGATGCGACTGAGGAAGTAAACCTGTTTGGGACACCGGAAGAAGTGGTCGACAAGATTCATATGTTTCGGGAGGCCTTTCACACAGACGAGATAATGTTCGAGTGCAACTGGACGTCATCGGTCCCTCGCGAAGTCGTGATGGATACCCTGCGGTGCATCACCGACAAGGTGATCCCCGCGTTCAAGTAACGCAGGAGACCAGTCAAACGTTACCAAGTGTGCCTTATTGGCCATCGCCACCGATCTGATCGCCTTTAGCACCGTCAGACCGCGTTTTTGGTGGAGTTAGACTCTCCCCCGTCTCCGGGGGTGCCTGCCCTGCAACCTGGCGAAGCGGAGAGTGCTTTTCCAACAGAGCAGGAAAGTCTCGCTTCACGTAGCGCGAGGCAACCTCAGGTACTTTATCCCTGATCAACTGCATGGCCAGGGTGAGGTCGCCGCTCGACTCCGTAACCAGCGTTACGAAAGTGTCCCTTAGATTGTGCCCTGCGAATCCAAGCCCCCATCGCTTCCAAGGGCATAGAATGCTCCGTCCACATTACCTACCCGCCTGCCACATTTTATTGTTGGACTCCAGCGCTCGACCCTGGGGTGAAACGCCGCTATGGGCGCGCGACTGATACGCCATGCCAAAGGCTGGCGTTTCAGCGTATCGGGGGCTAGGCGGCCCGCTGCCCGGCACCACCACGTCTCCAGGCGTGAATCCGGCAAAATACCGACAAGGGCTAGCCCTTTTCTCACCCCTTAAATCACCCATTTTTCATCTTTAATGGTGATTTTAATCCGGCGGCCAAGATGCACAATCACCTTACTAGATTCAGACAAAACTTGGCCGCAACGTTTGAGGAACAACATGTACAGTTTCAAAGGAAAAAAGGGTATCGCGATATTAGTGCCTATGGTGGCCCTAATCCTCATGGTGGTAATCGTTAAACCGGCCTACGCCGATCAGCTGTCACCAGGAGACTTCACTGATGATGCTACACTTATCAACTTCAACGATGCGCCCGACGGTCCTATCGAGGATACCTATTTCCATGATGGAGTGACGTTCGTCGACATGTACGGTGGCACCAAAAGCGATACTGGAACGGGTACATCCAACCCGGCGGCTTGTAACTTTCCTTCTGATGGCTCCGGCTCCTTCCCACCGGGCGAGCTACTCTTTGATCCACCTGTCGTGAGGGCTGGATTCTTCATCACGACCATCGACAGTGACGATACCTTCGTTGCCGCCTTCTTTATGGGTGGTATCCAGCTAGGGTCGGAAACGATCGACACCGGCGGTGGATTTGCCGGTGGATCATTTGCCGGAGTTGAGTTCGGATCGCCTTTTGACCGTCTGCTCATCGACCCGGCAGACACGGCCTTAGGTGCCTTCTGTATGGATGATCTCAGGTTCGATGAAGCCGCGGTCACCAACGTCGCGCCCGATTGCACCAAAGTAGTGCCTAGTGCAGGCGAACTGTCGCCGCCCAATCACAAGATGCAGTCGATCAGCTTGTCGGGCGCCACCGACGTTGACGGAGACTCGATCAGCTACACCATCGACAGCATCTTCCAGGACGAGGAGGTCCGAGGCGACCCCGATGGAGAGGGTGTAGGCACTGATATCGCCCGGGTTCGCGCCGAGAGAAGCAGTAAGGGCGACGGCCGGGTGTACGTCATCAGCTACACAGCTTCCGACGACAAAGGCGGTAAATGCAGCAGTTCCGTCTCGGTCGGTGTACCCCATGACAAGTCGGGAGCTCCCGCCGTAAACAACGGAGCCATCTTCGATTCCACCGGCGACTAGGTACTACCTTTACAAAGCGAAGGCACGCGACAAACAGGTCCACCGAAAGGATCAAAAAGAGGCGGGGCTAATCACTCCCGCCTCTTTTTTGCGCATCAACCCCGCCCAACCCCCTGCTTCCTCTGCCTAGTTCACCAGGTAGGTCACTTTCAGTGACGGTGTTTCCGTGGGTTCGGCCGTGTCCTCGCGGGTTCGAAAATCAGAGGTGTAGTTCGTACCGCTGCCGTCCACCGAGTCGGATATGCGCCAACCGTTGGCCGTCGTGCCGTTCACCCAGGTCTGCACGTCGTCCGTCACCGTCCAGGTCAAACATCCTAAGGCAGACGACACGGTGTCGGTGGCGCTACCGGCTACCGCGGGTTGGTTATTCCAGGTAATCGTGGTTTCCACCCAGGATGCCGTCACCCGGGTCACGTTGTAGGTCCTGGATACCGCGGGCGTCGTTGTCGCGCAAAGGGTTAAGGTGGCCGACTGAACGGTGAAACTTGCGGGTATGGACGAAACGTCGAACCGGACCAAGGACCGCTGATTGTTTAAGAAGAATGACCCCACCGTCATTGCGGTGGAAGTGCCTGAGTTGGTGGTGGGGGATCCGGTCGACACGGAGGAATCGGCGGAGGCGTCGAAGGAGACGGAAATCGCGGACATTTTGGCATCCCTGAGCTGCATCACTGCCTGGATCTCTGACGGGGCGGCCCGGCGGATGCGCACCACACCGCCCTCGGTTGCTGTTAGAAGTAAGGTGAACGCCTCGCCTCTGCTGGGGGGGTAGGTCAACCCGGTAAGGTCAACGACAAACTCCACCGTTTCGCCCGGGTCCACCAGCGGGCTCGATCCAATCAACCAGTTTGTTGTCCAGGCGCTGGCATCGAGGTTTACCGACTCGACGGCGCTTGTGTAACGCAAGCTCAAATTGGACGTGGAAAGATCGACGCCCGCATTGGCTTGGGAGCCGACGGTAACCTGAAATGTGAGAGTGTCTATGCGGGTGCGGCCGGCGTTCCCCTTGCCGACCACGGCCCCTTTTACAAACATGGTCGACCCGGCTTCCGCCAGCCCGCCCAACGCCGTCGCTTTGCTCTTTTCCGCGCTCCGAAGGCCGGTGCTTAGGACGGCGAACGCGAACACGGACGCCACCACGACGAAGGCAATCAGAACTATCGCGGTTTCGAGGCCGGTTATTCCCTCTTCTTGGCCAACCGCTAACCTTAGATGTGTCAATCGCCGGCGCATTTGCGTTTGCTAGGTGCCTCTAACCTATGTTGTGGCCCGGCATGGTGCCACTATCCTTAGGTTCCGGGCCAGCTAGTGACCCGGCGTCGACCGGGGCTCCTCCAATTGTAGCATTCTGCTCGGAATGATTACGTGGAACTTCCCGCATGAAATGAAGGTATTTTAACCCTTAGGCGCCGGCCGGGGCATTGTGACTCTCTCGCCAGCCTCCGCTTGCTTCTGTGATCGTCCGGCCACACGGCCCGTTCTCGATGACCTCATGGATACTGGAAAACCCGATTAGTTCGAGGTTGATGATGGGCCGACGTTCGGAGTCTCGTCCAAGTTAAGGGATCACGCTGGCCCTCGCTGGACGAAGACTACTTGTCCAGGTGGTTTTCTAAGTGGGCGCCAGGGTACGATGAAGCAGTTCAAAGACTGGGCAATGCTAGGCCCTAATTGGCATCAATGATTTCAGTGAGATCGTAGGACGTTTAAGAGCAGAGACTAGTTCCGGCTCTTGCCCGTTTCAAGCGTTCGCAAGCTTCCTGACCAACTTAATACCACCAACACCGCCAGCCCGTGTTCCAGGTACAGATTGACTCTCACCATCTCCACCAACCCATCGGATCAAGCTCTGACCCATCCTGAGGCGCGGAGATTTCTTTGCCAGCGATACTATCTGCCCCGAATTTGCCGCCATCAGGGGGAAAGGGCTCTTATGCTTTCCCCACTGGGATGAAGTCCAGGCCTCTCCCGATCGACGGGGGAAAGTTAGAGTGGGGGTGCAAGCAGCCCGGTCAGCTCACCGACGCCATCCAGGCTGTCCAGGCGGGACACTGTGTCAATGACCTGCTGCGTCCTCGCCTCGCCGAGAACCTCCGACGTCAAGAACCGGAACTTGCCCACCAGCTCGTCCTGGCTGGCGGGGTTGCGGCTGTCACCGTGGTGGGCGGTGACGCTGTGCTGCAGGACCCTTCCGTCTTTCAGGGATATGGTCACGCGGGAAGCCGGGTAATCGTACCGGCGCAGGTTCATCTCCGGGTCGGCCACCACCTCCACCCTTTGGGCCAGCGCCTTGATCTCCGGGTCTGACACCGGCTCGGCGTAGAAGGAGGTGATGTCGGTTGTCCCCCTGACTATGTTGGCGGCGACGGCGTAGGGGATTGAAAACTTGGCCGACAGCATATTCTCCGGCTCCGGGTCGGCCATGATCAGGGCTATAGGCGGCGCCTCAATTCGGATGCTGTCGATACCCGAAGCCGCAATCTTTTCCCCGCGCAGCAGGTACTGCACCGCGTCCAACGCCGGGTGGTTGTACAAGCAGCAAGCGTGTAGCTTGAAATAGTTTTCCTGAATGCGGTAGGAACCCCTCTGCCCCAGGCCGTCCACCACCGCCTCCCGGTCGAAGCCTTGTCCCAAGATATTGGCGTAGAGGTCTGATGGGCCGTCCGCAACGGCGGTGAAGCCGCACTTGGTCAGATGCGCGGCCAGAATCCCCTGAAAGCCGGAACGCCCCGGATAAAGGTTGCGCACGGTGGCTCCTTCCAGGCACGGCGTCCAGGTGTTGGCCGGGCTCATGGAGGTGGCCATGTTCATCGCGGTTCGGGTTTCACCCGGATCGAAACCCAGAAGCCGCGCGGTGGCCGCGGCCGTTCCGATGGTGCCCCAGGTGCCGTGGGAGTGGATGTCCGCCCGTGACTGGGTTGCGCCGCCGATGCGAGACGTGACTTCGTAGCCCACGATAATACTTTCCAGCAACGCCTTGCCGTCCCGGCCTTGCTCCTCGGCCACGGCCAGGGCGCCCGGAGTGACGTGGATCGAGGGATGCCCACCGCCCAACCGGCTGCCCTCGTCCATTTCCAGGGCTACCCCAGCCGTAGCGTTGACCATAGCGGCGAACAAGGGCTGGACTTTGCGCCCGTGGCCGATCAGGGTGGCGCCGCCGTCGCTGCCCTCACCGCCTCGGTCTAACGTGCAGGCCAACCGGGCGAAGTTGGCGTTTTCCGGCAGGCGGCTTCCTGCCAGCATGGCCCCGATGGTGTCCAGCACCACGTTCTTGGCGGCGCCGACTGTAGACTCGTCCAAGTCCTCCAGCCGGGTACTTGTGACGAAACTAGCTAGCTCATCCAAATAGTCGGTGGCCATGGGAACCTCCTTTTTCAGCCATTATTCTTGGGGGCGGACCGCTGACCGCTGGGTTCGGGTATACCCTGGCCGTCTTGGGCTTCGTCTGCTATTCATTGTGCAGCATACCCAAGGCCTGTCATAATATGCGCCCTATGGCTCACCATCACGAAGAAGAATTTGCGATATTGGCCAACATTCGGCAGCCGATGCCCTTCCGGCGCAAATTGTGGCTGGTCCTGTCCAACACCTTCATTAAATTGAAAAACCGTCAGAATTGCTGCGGCAACCTGGGACAACCCGGTTGTTGAAGGGTGAGCGAAACTCCGTCCGGTCCGGACGGATGAGCGCTTCTGCGGTCTTGGCCGTCAGCGCCGGGAATTCGCCAACGCGATGCCTTGCCACCAGTGGCGGCCCCTTCCCCGGCGGCGGCGGGTAAATCCCAGTTGGGTCAGGCGCATGCCGAAGCTACGCTGGACCAGGGCGGTTTGGCCCGTCTCCCGGCACCAATCCTG
>JADFFS010000042.1 GCA_022568195.1 Chloroflexota bacterium
AACAATCTTCAGAAGACAGCTGAGTTTCTCGGACATGGGGTGCTCTTCTTCCTCGATCAAGGACCAATCGACCCAGACAGTATATATACGCCACAGTTCCGAACGATTCTGAATAGAAAGCCAAATCTTAGTGCAAAGCTGCGCAGGTTTGTTCATAGGGTAGAGAAACAACGTGAGGCCTACCTTGCCTTGCAAGAGGCAAGTTCTGAGCCTGGGATCTCGTTCACTCCTCCTAATTTGTCTGACCAGACAAACGGCCCCCAAATTGTCCGTGACTGGCTGAACTTATCGACTGCCAACAACTTTCGGCTCTGTCGTGAAAAGATCGAAGAAAAAGGCGTTCTGGTCTTCCTGAGTAACGGTTACAACGGGAAGTGGCAAATACCGAAGGAGGAACCTGTCTTAGGATTCTCTTTGTACCATGCTTCTTACCCAATCATTGTTGTAAAAAAGGAATCCGAACAGCGGCAGCTATTCACTCTAATGCATGAGTTGGCTCACCTAATAATCCATAAGGTAAGTTGGGTCGACGATGAGGATGATCTGGAATCTTATAGCGAGCAAGAGCAAGAGGCCAGTTCTCTCGCGGGGGTGTACTCGTACCAGACGCGGTGCTAGGGAGCTTGCGCAACCAGGATAGGCCTACTAACGTCGCAGAATACGACAACTGGCTAACTAGCATACGGCAGACATATGGCGTGAGTGGCGAAGTAATTCTTCGTCGATTGCTTGATAGTGGTCGGCTATTGCAGGAAAACTACACCGCGTATCGGCAATGGAAGAAAGAAACCCCTTGGAAAGCAAGTGAAGGTGGGAACCGATCCTATCGCCACCGTGAACCCATCCACATTTTCGGGGATACATTTGTTCGCGCGGTTTTTGAGGCATTACAGGCTAAAGAGATTACGCTGGCAAGGGCAAGTACGCACCTCGATAATCTGCGGATTCAAGATGTACATGAGCTAGAGCGATACTGCTATGCACATGTTTGATGCCTCATCCACTATCTATGGGTGGGACAACTATCCATTAGCTCAATTCCCCCGTCTGTGGGATTGGATAGGGAGCCAAATCGGTGCAGGGCTTGTCACTCTTTCTGAAACTGCACACAAGGAAGTGGTCTTCAAATTGCCTGACTGCGGAAAATGGCTGCAAAATCAAGGACTGACTATCGTGGTAAATACCCCAGCAATGCTGCAAGAAGCATCACAAATAAAAACGTTGCTCAATATTGTGGGTGATAACTATCACGCGGATGGGGTCGGTGAAAATGACCTTCTCATTATCGCCTCTGCAAAAACCATGGGTGCAACTCTTGTTTCCGATGAACGGAAGCAGCCTAGCCTCCCGACCGATCGTAGGCGATTTAAGATTCCAGCAGTTTGCGCTCATCTTAGCTCAAAAGTGCCATGCGAAAACTTTCTTGAGTACATCAAATCCTCAGGCGAGAGTTTCTGAAGACACCTATACTCGAGCTTAACGGATAATTTCCTTTAATAAAGGGGGCCGCGGGTGATTTAATCTATCGGGGCGGCTATCGAGACAACCTCAGGAGTAACTGCAGATGCGCGTGGACGTTCATACCCATGTTTGGCCCGAAAGCATCGCCGGGACGGTCTTGGAATACATGGAGCGGGATATGGGCATTGCCGCCATCTCCAAGAACACCGTGGAGAGCGTCAAGGCCCATATGCGGGAGTCCGGCGTGGACAAGTCGGTGGTGCTGGGCGTGGTGCAGCGCGCCGACCAAGTGCGGCGCGCCAACGACTGGCTCATCGGCATCCAAGACGAGATGCTGGTGCCCTTCGGAGCCATGCACCCTGACCTGGAAGACAAGGCTGCGGAAGTCCAGAGGCTGCGCCAGAACGGCATCAAGGGCATAAAGCTCCACCCGGTGCTGAACAGCTTCTACCCCGACGATCCCAAGATGTTCCCGGTCTACGAAGAGATGGGCGATTCCATGACCCTGGAGATTCACTCCGGCCGCCTGCCCGGCGCCAAGCCGGGGGAAACCGTCTTTGCCGCGCCAGAACGAATCATGAACGTGGTCCGCCAGTTCCCCAAGCTAAAGGTCATCGCCCTGCACCTGGGCGGGTTTTACATGCTGGATGAGGCTGAGCGAGAGCTCATCGGCAAAGAGAACGTCCTGATCGACACCACCTGGCCGCCTTCTTTAAAGGAGGTAGGCGCCGAAACCCTCACCACCATTATCCGCAAACACGGGTCCCACAAGGTTTGCTTCGGCACCGACTTCCCCCTGGCCAGCCAGGCCGCGGAAGGCGAGTATATTCAAGGACTGCCTCTGAGCGATGCCGACAAAGAGGGAATCCTGGGTGAAAATGCCCGGATGTTAATCGGCCTGTAGCCGGCAAAGCCGCCCGGTACCATGCCCCTAATGCCATTTCAATTGGAAAACGACCAATGTCATTGGTACGAAAATGTCATGCTGAGCCAGCCGCAGCGGCGAAGTATCTGGGGTGGGGCCGTTTACCCATCCCCAGATTCCTCGTCGCTTCGCTTCTCGGAATGACAGGTAGTCAAAACCGGTCAATGCACCCCAATCAACTCGACGCTGTACCATTTCACCAGGGAGATCGGTTGTGACGAGCACAAATAGCGCGCCCATGAAGACCAGGGAGTTTCTCGAGGTGTTGGCCGACTTGGTCCGGCAGCAGCTTCCTCCCGAGTTGAGCGACTTCCAAACACCCAGCCGGGTCACCAGCTTGATCAAGCTGTACTACGGCCAACCCTCCACACACTACGAGGTCTGGGTTCAAAAGAGGAGAAAGGAAGTTGAGGTGGGCCTGCACTTCGAGGCCGACCCGGAGAGCAACTTTGGCCAGCTGGAGATGCTGAGCCAACGTTCCGAGGAGATTCGCGCGTCGCTGGGACCCGAGTTCGAGATCGGCGAATGGGATCGGGGTTGGACCCGGGCCCACGAGACGGTACCCTTGGAGCCGCTGGACGACGACTTCCTGGTGGAGCTTTCCTTCAAGCTGTCGGCGATGATACGCACCCTGGAGCCGATACTGCGGCAGGATTCCGGCTGACCATGTGGCAGGTTAGCGACGCTGACCTGGAAGCCATTGCCATCGGGGCCGGCATCCTGGGTACCGGCGGCGGCGGCAACCCCTACGTGGGGCAGCTACGGGCCAAGCAGGCAATCAAGAAGTGGGGGCCGGTAACCGTTTTGGCTCCCGAAGAGCTTCCCGAGGACGCCCAAGTCGTCTGCGTCGGTGGTATCGGGGCGCCCACCGTTGGCGTGGAAAAGATTCGGGACGTCCAGTCCTACCACGCTCTCCGCGCCATCGAGTCGTACACGGGCAAGAAGGCCACCGCCCTCATCTCCAACGAGATCGGCGGCAGCAACTCGGTGGAGCCCATGATCCCCGCCGCCATGGCGGGGTTGCCGGTGGTGGACGCCGACGGCATGGGCCGTGCGTTTCCCGAGTTCCAGATGAAGACCTTCTTTGTCTACGGGGTGCCCTGCTGCCCCATGGCGCTGGCTGATGAAAAGGGCAACACGGTGATAATCCCCCAAGCGGTCAGCCCCAAGTGGGCCGAGCGGTTGGCCCGGGCGGTGACCGTCCAGATGGGCTGCGTGGCCTGCTACGCCGTCACACCCATGACCACCGAGCAGGTGCAAACCACGGCAGTTCTCCACACCCTTTCCCTGGCTCGCGATTTGGGCAACGCCGTAAATAATGCTCGCAGGCGTAAAGAGGACGTCTTGGAAGCCATTTTCAAAACCTGCCCCGGTAAAACCCTGTTTTCCGGGAAGATCGTGGATTTGGAGCGGCGCACCACCTCCGGTTTCGCCCGGGGAACGGTCTCCTTGACCGGCCTGGGGGACTATAACGGCCAAGAGCTGGCCATCGACTTCCAGAACGAGAACCTGGTGGCGCGCCGCAACGGGCAGATCGTATGCACGGTCCCCGACCTGATCTGCGTGGTGGACACCGACACCGGCGAGCCCGTCACCACCGAACTGCTGCGTTACGGCCTGAGGGTAACGGTGCTGGGCTTGCCATCGCCGCACCAGTGGACCTCTCCCCAAGGGCTAGCCGTAGTCGGTCCTCAAGCCTTCGGCTACGATGTCGGCTATACCCCGTTGGCCCTCTGAAGAGCACGCCCACCGTGTTTGTCGGAATAGATGTAGGGGGCACCAACACCGACGCCGTCCTGATGGACGGCACAAATTTGAGGGCCTGGGCCAAGGTCCCCACAACCCCAGACGTCACCTCAGGGATCCTGGCCGCGTTGCAGGAAGTGCTGACCGACAAGCGGGCTCTGCAACAGGTTAGCGGCGTGATGCTGGGCACCACCCACTTCACCAACGCATTGCTGGAACGCAAGGGCCTGACGCCCACGGGGATCGTGCGGCTGGCATTGCCTGCCACCACTTTGCTTCCGCCCCTGGTGGACTGGCCTCAAGAGCTCAGCCAGGCGATCGGTGGCTTCAGTTTCATGGTTCACGGCGGGCACGAGTTCGACGGGCGGGAGATTTCGCCGGTGGACCCCTCCGAGCTGCGCTCGGTAGCCCGGGACCTGCGCAAAAATGGGGCACAAGCGGTGGCAATCAGCGGAGTTTTCTCCCCGGTGAACCCAGCCCACGAGAACCAAGCGGCTGCCATCATTCAGGAAGAAGCCCCCGAGCTTCGCATCTCTCTGTCCCACGAACACGGCCGCATCGGCCTGCTGGAGCGGGAAAACGCCGCCGTCCTCAACGCCTGCCTGGGAGCGGCGGCGGACCACACCATCAAAGCCTTTCAAGAGGCCCTCAGGTCCCTGGGGTTGAACGCCCGGCTGTACCTGAGTCAGAACGACGGCACGCTGATGGACGCCGAGTTCGCTGCCCGGTTTCCTGTGCTGACCATAGCCTCGGGGCCCACCAACAGCATGCGGGGCGCGGCTTATTTGTCGGGGATTCGTGACGGGATTGTGGTTGACGTGGGCGGCACCTCCACCGACGTTGGGGCCCTGGTGAACGGGTTTCCCAGGGAAGCCGCCGTGGCGGTCAGCATCGCCGGGGTCCGCACCAACTTCCGGATGCCCGACGTGCTGTCCATCCCCTTGGGCGGCGGCAGCATCTTGCGGGAAGACCCCTTGCGGATCGGGCCGGACAGTGTTGGATACCGGTTGACCGCCGAGGCCCTGGTTTTCGGCGGCAGCACCGCGACGGCCACCGACGTGGCGGTGGCCGGAGGCAGGGCCCGTCTGGGCACTCCCAGCCTGGCAAACGGTCTGGCAGCTTCCACGGTAGAGTGGGCGTTGCAGGAGATTCAAGCACGGGTGGAAACCTGTATCGACCAGGTAAAACTCAGCGCCGGCCCGGTTCCCGTGGTGCTGGTGGGCGGCGGCAGCATCCTGTTGGGGGACTCTTTGAACGGGGCATCCCAGGTGTTGCGGCCGGAGCACAGCGGTGTTGCCAACGCCATCGGCGCGGCCATCGCCCAGGTGGGTGGCCAGGTCGAAAAAGTGTTCTCCCTGGAAGACGTGCCACGGCAGGAGGCCCTGGCCTTGGCGCGGGCGGAAGCGGTGAGTAAAGCCGTCGCCGCCGGAGCGGACCCGGCCACGGTGGAGATTGTAGAGATAGACGAGGTGCCTTTGACCTACCTACCCAGCAACGCCACATTGATCCGGGTAAAGGCCGCCGGGGATTTGGCTCAGCCCTTCGACAGGCTCAGGACGAACGGAGGTTAAAATTTTCTGACGTTCTTGGTGAGCCCTTCGGCTACGCTCAGGACAGGCTTGTCGAACCACCTTTTGAGATAGTCTCTAAGCCCGCTAAAACCGTCCTTGCTGGGCCATGGTGGTGTAAGTCACCGGGCTGGTTATCGTGAGACCGGCGTCCACGGGTAGCACCACCCCGGTAATCCAGCGGGCCTCGTCGCTGGCCAGGAATACGGCCGCGTACGCCACGTCCCAAGCTGTGCCCTCGGTCTTCAGGGGCGCCGAATTTTTCCGGTGTTCCCGCATGGCTTCGTCCATGCGTGGCGCGGTCATTGGGGTGTGCAGCAGCCCCGGAGCGATGCAGTTGACGCGGATGTTGTCCCCACCGTGGTCTCCGGCCATGGAAAATGTGAGCCCTTGCACGGCGGCTTTGGTGGTGGTGTAGGGGGTTTGGGAGTGGGCCCGCAGCCCGGCGATGGAAGAGATGTTGATGATGGACCCACCGCCGCCTTCAATCATCCTGGGTATGGCGGCGCCACTGGCCAGGATCATGCTCTTCAGGTTGACCGCGATTATGTGGTCCCAATCTTCTTCGCTGGTGTCGACCACGGTGCCTCGCCGGGAGATTCCCACGTTGTTGTCCAGAATGTCCAGGCGGCCGTAACGCTCCATGGCCGCCTCCACCATGGCCTGGCAGTCTGCGGCCTTGGTGACGTCTGCCTGGAACACCGACGCGTCACCGCCTTCTTCCCGGATCATCACCAGGGACTCTTCGGCTCGGTCCAGGGCCGCGTCCACCAGCAGCACTTTTGCGCCCTCCCTGGCGAACAGCACAGAGGTAGCCTTGCCGTTGCCAATGCCCGGCCCGCTGGAGCCAGCGCCGGTCACAATGGCTACTTTACCCTCCAGCCTGGGACGTCGCTCTGGCATAAGTCATCTACTCCTTTAACGGTATTGCACGGGTACCATCCCTGAAATGGTCCTGGATGTCAAGACTCGGCCAGGTCCACCTGATAGTTGAGCAATTGCGATTGACTCACACCTTAGGGTTAAGCCTTTGGGTTTGTCGGCTGTTAATCGATCGCCTTTTCATGACAGAATACGACATCGTCTTAATCCGATCTCGCCCTTTCTTGACTCACCATGTGGGGCAGCATACACTGGAAATGAAATATCCTTGAGGCAAACACATTAAAAACATGAATGGACCATTGAACCCTGGCGAGGATGTCGCTCTTTTCATCGATTGGGAGAATTTTAAAATCAGTCTGGCCACCGGTCAACGCCAGCCAAACGTTTCCTCACTGAAGGAAGAAGTAGCGAACCACGGCCGGGTGGTGGTGGCCAAAGCCTACGCAGACTGGGTAACCCGGACCCCCGAACTCCGGGGCGCCAGCCAGTTCATCAACGATCCCCCTGCCCTCTATGCCGCCGGTATCGAACCCGTATATGTGCCCACACGCCTTAACTACGGCGGGGCCGGCACCTCCTCTTTTCGAACCACCCGGGTGAAGAACAGCGTCGACGTCAAGATGACGGCCGATTGCATCGAGTGCGCCCACTCCTACCCCAACATCGGCACCTTCGTTCTGGTTTCCGGGGACTCGGATTTTATTCACGTCATGAACGTCCTGCGCACCATGGGCAAGCGCGTGATAATCATCGGGGTGTCTTGGGCCACTTCACGCCGCTTGGCCGATCAAGCGGACGTATTGATTCTGTACGACGTGGACATTGACCCGGTCACGGTCAGCGAGGTTGTCGAGCCCCCTGTCCCTGTTGCGGCCGAACAGGGCCGGAGCAACACCCAAGCAACAGGTTCCAGCCGGGTGGACCTGGACGGGGTTATCGACGCGATAGAAGACATAGTACGCACCGAACGGCAATCCGGTGGCACGCCGCTGCTTACCTCAATCAAGCAGCGCTTGATGCGGCGTCACCCTGGGTTCGACGAGAAGAGCGTCGGTTTCTCGGGCTTCAAGAAGCTAATGTCACGGGTAGCCCAGAACGGAAAGATCAAGCTGATCACCGCCGGGCTGGTGGACTGGGCCATCATGTCCGACGAAGAAGAGCCCACCGAAACCAGCTCTCTACCGTCCAACGGGGTTGGGGAACCCCCCGTTCCCGTGAAGGAGCCGGGGACCGGCCGGGGCAGATTCTCCAGAGCCAAGCAAACCAGCGACGTCACCGAGCCTCAAAGTCTCCAGAAAGTGGACGGCGCGCCGGCATCCGATGGCCAATTCGTTGTTCCGCCCCAAGTCGACCAAGAGACCGTGACGCCACCCACGTCATCCGCTGAGTTGGATGCCCTTCTCGCGGAGACCTTGCCCCAGTTGGACCTGCCCGAAGGTCCCGGCGACGGCCAGGACGGCGGCCGGGTAGCCGACCTCATCGTAATGGCGGACACTCTGGAACATCGCGACGACGTGGACCACGTGGCCTTCAACTTCCTGGTGGGCGAAGTCTGCCAGGCCTTGGAGGAGGCCTTGAAAGCGGACCACGAGGAGATTACTCAGCGGTGGGGTGAGGCTTTTTCCCGCCTGTACGTGACCAAAATGGTACGGAGCCTGGGCAACGCGGATCTCTTCCTACGGGGTTGGGACTCAACGCCCGACCAAGTGTCGGGACGCAGCAGGCGACACCGCACCTTCCTATTGAACCGAGAGAATCCCTTGGTGCAAAAGGCGCTACAGACCCGCTGGGAGTCCACGGGGTATACCGAGCACGCTGGAGAGGTCTCCACGGCCGTCGATCACGAGGACCTGGACTTCGAGTTGCCGTCGGACTCAGACCAGCCCGTAACCCAGGGAGTCCCGGTGGAGGTTTCCGCCGAGGACTCTGCCAAATCTGACCCCTCGTTCTTCTCCCGGCTGTTCCGCTCCCGCGGATAGGGTCCTTCAGCCCTTCCCACCCCGGTTCGGAGTAATCCCTCTCCGCGACGGTCCGTTACACCGCGTCTAACTCCGGTACTAGCTTTGGACTCTACATGTCCAGAATCAGCGTGGACCAGCCGAAATCCCGTGCGCCCAGTCCTTCGCCGGTGTAGGGATGGTAGTATTCCCGAAAGCCCGACTTCTCGATGCACTCGTGACTGCGCGCCACGATGGTGTCGGCCAGTTCGCCGTAGCCGTGCCGCCGCAACCCGTGGGAGAGGAACCAGTTGGTGTTGAGCCAGCTGGGCCCCCGCCAAATGAAGCCATGGGGATTGCCTGGCATGAACTTGGGGTCCGAGGCCGGCACCGACGGCAACGGGTATGGGGTCCAGAAATGGGCCGGGTCGGTGACCCACTGGTCCACCAGGCGCTCGACGTAAGACCTGGGCAGGTCTTCCAGGATCAACGGCATTAGCGAGCTGATGGTCACCACCTTGTTGGGGGTCTCAGCCACCCCGTTCAGGTCAAAAAAGGCCCCCGCTTCTTCATCCCAACACTTGGCCAACAGAGCGTCCCGGGTCTTGTCTGCCTCCTGGTTGAACTCCGCCGCCTCTGGCGAATCCCCCAACAGCCGCGCCAAGGAACGCAACCCCATGGCGTAGATGCAATTTACCAGTACATCTTCGACGTGGAAGATATCTGCGGCCAGGATGCGCCGGTCGTCGCCCCGCATGGGCTCGTAGGCGGCGTAGACCTTGCTCAAGGCGGCGATGAACCCCTGGTTGGTCAGCTCTTCCAGCCCCAGCACCTCATCGTACTTGGGCGAGCAATCAGTACCGGCTTCCTCTGGTTGAATCACCGCGATCAGACCGTCTTCGTCGGGGTCGCGCATACGCTTTAGCCACCGGTAGAAGCCGGTCAAAACCGGCAGGGCAGCATCGAGAAAAGCGCGGTCGCCGGTGGCTTGGTAAATTCGCTCCACGGTGTAGGCGATAATGGGCGGCTGCATGGTGGCGCTGTAGAACTCGGAAGTCCGGCCCACGATGTTGCGGCTGAGGAATTCCGGCTGCTTTTCCATCTCCCAGAAGATGATATGAGGGATGAACCCGTCGGGCAGCGCTCCGCTCATCAAAGTGGTCATCTCCGCCTTGGCCTGATCTTGGTCCAGGTGAAGCAGGGCAATGGCGTGGAAGCAGGAGTCCCAGAACCACTGGAACGGGTAGCCAGTGAGGGAAGGGCAAACGAAGCTGTATTCCTTGCCGTTCCAGTCGGCCACACCCTTGCGCAGATTAGTAAGTAGAATATTGCGGGCTCCCGCTTCAAGTTCCTGGCGGTCCATTAATCTTCCTCCAGAAGGGCTTTCGTTCCATAGAAACGCAGAAAAAAGAGAGCCAGAGAAAGCGAGATTTAAGCCTCCCCGTCACGCTGCGCCGCCGTGGCTGAATAAACCTCGATGTATTTTTGCGCCACCGCCGGCCAGGTGAATTCGGCCAGGACATAGTCTTGAGCATCCTGGCTCAACTGGCGGCGGTAGCCAGCATCGTTTACCAACCTCACCAACTGAGCGACTGCTTCGCCGTGGTCGAACTTGGGGACCACCACCGCGCCGCGTGTCAAAAGCTCACGGTTGGCGCCCACGTCGTGGGTCAGCACCGGCGTGGCATGTGCCATGGCCTCGAAAAACACCAGGCCAAAGGCCTCGTACTGGGAGAACAGCACGAACAGATCGGCGCGGGCGTACCAGCCTATCAGATCTTCGTCGGACACCTCACCGACCATGGCCACCTCGGCCTCCAATCCGGTGTCCCGGATCAACCGGGCGATCTTGGCCTCGTCTCCTTCGTCCCGCCCGACCAGCACCAAGCGCACCGAACGCTCGAAGCTGCTACGGGCCTGCTGGTAGACACCGAGCAACCACTCCTGGCCCTTGTGCTGCCCCAACCGTCCCACGCAAAGAATGGTTAGGGGTTCGCCGGGTTGGCCGCCGTTCGCGTCCCCCCTGGCTGAAGGGGAATCGTGTGCTTCCGATTCATCCGGCGGGGCGGGGTTAATCGCCGGGGCCGGGGCGCCCCAACCAATAATGGCTAGTTTTCGTGACGGCACCCAGTAAGCTCGCCTTACCAGTTGGGACTCCATGCGGGTCAGGGCTATCACCTGGTCGATCACGTTGCAAATAAACCCGTTGATGGGCCGCAGCCACCAGCGGCTCAGGGGCAGGCTGTGATAGGAAGGCGTGAACACAAACCTGGCCCGCCGCCGGAACCAGAACCAGGTCCAAAAGTGTCCCCAGAACCAGCCATCACCCACGAAATGAACGACATTGGGGTTGAATTCTTTGAGGTACCGGTTGATCTGCCAGGGAGAAAACCAGACCAGGGGACAGGAATACAAGGGGATCGAGCGTCTTGGGAAGCCAGCCAACCGATAGATAGAGATTCCTTCCGGCGTTGTTTCCCGGTCGGCCCACTGCGGCTGGGGAATCCGTGGGAAGGAATACTTGGTGGTCAGGACGCCCACCGCCTCCACGTTCTGGGATTTCTGAATCTGGAAAGTGAGCTGCTCGATGGCACGCTCAATCCCGCCCAGGTAGGGCCTGAAGTAGGGGGTCAGGAACAATACCCGAAGCGGGGCACCGGTCACAACACCCGCTCCAGTCCACAATTCCAGGCGTCGCTGATCTCTTGGAGCGGCAGGTCCAGGCTCCGTTCGATGCGAAAGCGGTCATCGCCGGTGGTCCCAAGTTGCTGGATAGGCACTCCAAACTCCTCAGCGAGGCCCTTCATATCATCCCAGCTAGCGGGATCCAGGGACACCACGATGCGGGATTGGCGCTCCCCGAAGAGGGCGACGTCCCACCGTCCGGGCAACCGGAATCGCCCCTGAAACCCGACGCCACCCTGGACGCATGCCTCGGCCAGGGCCACGGCCAGGCCTCCTTCAGAGCAGTCGTGGGCTGACCGGATTATGCCGTCGCCGATGGCCCGGCGGCACAAGGCCTGCACTTGCTTTTCCCGTTCTAGGTCTATCGCCGGACGGCCCGCCACTCGCCCGTGCAGCAACCGCAGGTACTCGCTGCCAGCCAGGTCCGAGGCCCGAGGCCTCATGCCTTCACCGCCCAGCAAGGCCACCAGCAGGCCTTCTTGGGGGAATGAGGACCGGGCGTGCCTGGCGGCGTCCTCCAGCAAACCAAGGCCTCCCACCACGGGGGTGGGGTAGATGGCCTGGCCCCTGGACTCGTTGTACAAGCTGACGTTTCCGCTGACCACCGGCACGTCAAGAGCGCGGCAGGCCCGAGCCATACCGCGAATGCACCACTCCAATTGATAATAAACGCCGGGCTTCTCCGGGTTGCCAAAGTTGAGACAGTCGGTCAGAGCCAGGGGCTGGGCGCCCGAGCAGGACAGGTTGCGGCACACCTCCGCCACCACAATCTGACCGCCCCGGTACGGGTCCAAATAGCAGTAACGCCCGTTGCCGTCGATGGTAAGGGCGATGGCCTTGGAAGTGCCTTTGACCCGCAACAAGGCGGCATCGCTTCCGGGTCCCACCATGGTGTTGGTCTGCACTTGGTGGTCGTACTGGCGGTACACGCTTTCCTTGCTGGTAATGTTGGGGGAAGAAAGTAGCTTCAACAGAACGTCGCCTGGCCCCAAGGACGGTTTAGGCACATCGGCCAGGGACAACCGCTGGCGTTCCTTAAAGCCGGGATCAGGCCGGCCATGAAGCCGGTATTGGGGCGGCTGGACCAAGTGCTTTATCGGCAGGCTGGCAACCGGGCGGACCCCCGAAACCAACCTGGCGTCTTTTTCGCCGGTGACCGTGCCTATGTCGCGGCAGGGCACTTCCCACTTGCGGAAAACCTCTCTCACCACCTCCGTCTTCTCGGGGGGGACAATCAGCAGCATTCTTTCCTGGGACTCGGACAGCATCACCTCGTATTCGGTCATTCCATCTTCCCGGCGGTGGACCTGCTCCAAGTCCAACAGCACCCCGCGTCCTGCCTGAGCCGCTGATTCGACGGTGGCGCTGGTGAGACCGGCCGCCCCCAAGTCCTGAATCGCCGCGACGGCTCCGGTGGCCAGGGCCTCCAAACACGCTTCGATCAGCACTTTTCCCAGAAAGGGGTTACCCACCTGTACTGTAGGCCGTCTCTCCTGCTCGTCCTCGAAAGTGCGGGATGCCAAACCAGAGGCGCCGTGAATCCCATCGCGGCCGGTTTCAGCGCCCACCAGCAACAGGGTGTTGCCCACCGCTCCCGCCGAAGACGTCGCCAGGTCTCGTTTTTGGACCAAGCCAACACACATGGCATTGACCAGAGGGTTTTCCGAGTAGCAGCTGTCGAAGTAGATCTCCCCGGCTACGTCGGGCACCCCTATACAGTTGCCGTACCAGGAGATGCCTCCCACCACACCCTGAAACAGGTGCCGGTTTCTGGGCTCTTCGGTTGGTCCGAACCGCAGAGAGTTGAGCAGGGCAATGGGCCTGGCGCCCATGGCCAGGATGTCCCGTACGATGCCGCCCACGCCTGTAGCAGCGCCCTGCAGGGGCTCAACCGCCGATGGGTGGTTGTGAGACTCGACCTTGAAAACGGCTACGATTCCGTCCCCCAGGTCCACCGCGCCGGCGTTTTCGGCGCCGGCCTGGGACACGACCCGGGGAGACCGGCTGGGGAACAGCCGCAACAAAGGCCGGGAGTGCTTGTAGCCGCAGTGCTCGCTCCACAAAGCGCCGAACATGCCCAGCTCAACCGGATTGGGTTCCCGGTCCAGCCGGTCAACGATCAGGTCATATTCGGCCCGGGTCAGGGCAATTTCATCCAGTTGTTCTTGGGTTATTGTCATTACTTCGCTTGCTCAGCATCACGAAGAGTCATCGTGCCCGGCCCACTCACCTTACACCGTACCGCGCGATAGGAGCCTAAGATTATCCTAGGCCCCCCGGCGTCCCCAGTCCCGCGGAGTTCGTCTGGCCACTGGGCACGGCGCAAACCCGGCCTCCCTGGACCTGATAGTACACTGCCGATGGGCCGAAGAAGTCCCGCACCAAGTCCAGGTCCGTGGTGGTAATCAAGGTTTGCTGGTACTGGCAAACCTGCTCCAATACCCGCTGACGGCGGGAAGAATCCATCTCCGACAGAACGTCGTCCAACAGCACGATTGGCGCATCTTGACGCACCCGGGCCAGATAGCCGGCCTCGGCCAAGCGCAGGGTCAAGGCGAGGGTGCGGGCCTGTCCTCGAGAAGCGAAAGTTCCCATGTCCACCTGGTCTAACAACTGGTTGAAGTCGTCCCGGTGGGGTCCGATCACAGTGGCGCCGGTGGCCCGCTCCCGGGCCTGGGCGGCGGCCAGCGCTTCCCGGAATCGCTCTTCTGTGGCTGGCAAGTCTACTCCGACGGGCACGCTGGGGCGGTATGCCAGGTCGAGCTCTTGGTCCAAGCCGGTCAATAGCTGATGTTGCTCGGCGCACAAGGGCGCGAGGACAGAGATCGCTTCGTGGCGTCTCCAGGTGATCCAGGCCCCCTCCCGCACCAGTTCCCCATTCCAAAAGTCCAACTCATCGCCACCAGCTCGCCCGTCGCGAACCATGCGCAACAACTGGTTGCGTTGCTGCACCACCCGCTGATAACGCTGGAGGGCTTTTATGTAGAGCGAGTCGGCCTGGGAGATCAGGATGTCCAGGTATCTGCGGCGCTTGGACGGGGGACCGAATACCAATTCAATGTCCTCGGCGGTGAACAGCACCGCGTTAACCATTCCCACCAGTTCGGCTCCGGTGCGCCGAATCCGGCTGACCCGTATCTCCTTGCGGACCGAATTGCCCGAAAGATCCTCGTCGGACCCGTTGGCTGCTCCTAAGTTGGGGGTACTCTGGTAGCCGATGTACACCGTCACCCGGTCGTGCGCTCGTTCAACGGTGCCGCTCACCAGGGCCTGGCCCCCTTCAGCCAGCGTTTTAAAATTGACCACCTCGCGCTCGTTCTCCGCCCGGAAAGAGCGGGCTATGGCCAGCAGATATACCGCCTCCAGCAAAGTGGTCTTGCCCTGGGCGTTGGGACCGAAGAACACCACAACGCCTGGGGGAAGCTCCAACTCCAACTCGACCACGTTGCGGAAGTTGGTCAGGCTAAGATGGGACAGATAGGCCAATGGCTGCAATCCTTCTCAGGCAGGTGTGAGACTGGATTCATTGTACCAGCGGGCCAAGCGGGGAGCAGCATCGGGACAAGGTATGTTCAGCAGGCAACGAACCCGCCGCCAGCGGACTGCCAGCGGTGACACCCTCGGGTGTCCACTCCGGAAATTAACGGCTGCGTTTATTCCTCGGTGTTGAGGGTTTGGATCTGCTCTTCCAGGTCTTGGACGCTGGAAAAGTCGCCAGCGGAAAGCCGGAAGCAGCGGTCCAGATACAGTTGGGCCAACCTGGAGCCCTTTTGCGACGTATCCTTGGCCACGGCTAGCAGTGCTGGGAGTTGAAATTCCTCGGGCAGGTGCCGCGCCAGGGTGCCGATTTCGTCGGTCACTTCATCGACGGTCTCCGCATCCAGCCCTTCGACGGCAAATCGCAACTTGCCCAGCAACCCGGAAAGCTCGGTAAGCTTGTCATTCTCGCTCATGAAGCTGAACAGGACTTCGTTTACCTGGTAGGACCGGTCTTCGGCCTCCTCCTGTTGGTCGACGGATTCCGCTGGCGGTAACGCCTCTTCGGCGGCTCCGCCCATGTAACTGGTGCACATGTCCGAGTAGGCTTGGACTGCCTCGGTCACAGCCTCCATCATCCGGGGCAGGTCGAAAGAAAACATGCTGGTGGCATAGACAAGGTCGTCGCCCCGCAGCTGGCACAGCCGTTCCAGTTCTTGGAGGCTGTCCACCGGTTCGGGCAGCGGGGGCATGGCAAAAGCGGACAGGTCGTTCAGCGGCATCGACCCAAGGTGGGACGCCAGGAAGGGCGGGACATACTTGGTCAGGTCTGCCTTGACCGGTAGGGTAACGACGTAGGTCGCATACACCTTGTCCGGCTCCGTGTCGATACGAAAATAGATCAGAGCGTGGCCCCTGGGGCGCTGAGGGTCTCCTCTTTCAAAGGTCAGGTCCATCTGCTGTTGGCCGCCATCATGGTATGGGTCTCTAATTCATTATAGGGTAAGGCGTACAAGTAGGCCACATTCCCTGCCCGTTATGCTTGGCGCTCCGAAAATGTCCAGGTTTCGTGGTAGAATTGGGCCCGTGTTAGAATTAGCCTGAGCCAGGAATAGCCTAAAAAGATAGGCACTGCGAATCCACTAGGAGTTGGAGCATGGCTGACCCAGAGTTAAAACCCCTTGTATATGACGATTTGGTGATTGGCGAGGAGCTGGGGGCCTACGAGTACCTGCTAACCCAGGAGATGCTGGACACCTTCCGCGCTTCCGTTGACGATCCCGAGGCTCCGTTTCCCACACTGGCGGTTAAGCACGATGCCACGGCCTTGGCCATGGTGTACGACGACACCACCGGAGGAGTCAACGCCGGAAATGAGGTAGAGTTCTTCAACCCGCCCATCCCCGGCAAGAAGATCCGGGTCACCGGCCGAATCGCCGACAAATACGCCCGGCGCGACAAACCTTACCTGGTCATCGAGGCCACTGCCATTGACGAAGACGGCCGGATGTTGGAAAAACTGCGCACGTACCAAATGAAAAAACCCGACGAGGTGGGCAAGAAATGGAATCCACAAAGCTAGACATCGGGGCACAAATTCCCTCGGTCACCAAGTCCATCACCACTAAAAGCATCCTACAGTTCGAGTCGTGCGGCATCCTGGACCGGGAGAACATCCACAACAACGAAGAGCTGGCGAAGCAGCGGCTGGGCACTACCTACACCATCGCTTCGGGCCGGATGTCGGTGGCCTTCGCCGCCGAGTCTCTGCGGAAGTTCTTTGGCCCCGAGGTTTTCAACCATACCGGCACGGTAAACCTCAAGTTCCTGCGCCCGGTTAAGGACGGCGACACCATAACCGTGCAGGGAGCGGTGAGCCATCAGGAGAAGGTGGACCGAGGCACCCTGGTGACCGTAGACATTTATTGCGAAAACCAGAATCAGGACAAAACCGCCGTTGGATTCGGTACTGCCCTCGTTTCTTAGGGCCTGAGCACGTTGGAGCAGGACGTCCGGTGTCTGCGGACGGTGATGAACGCCCGTTTCGACCGGCTGGACCCCTAGAGTTACTGGCAACCGTGCCGACCCGGCTCTTGTGACATTGCGGGCCAGTTCCTGCCGCTTGGCCTCGTCTTGAATTCGACTGGGCAATTTATTACACTTGGGTCATATTGGGTTCGCGTTTAGGAGGACTATGGCAGGATCTGAGTTCGGGAAGATTGAAGTAGAGATTCTCTACTGTGTGTCTTGAGGTTACTACCCGGTCGCCACGTGGTTGGCGACGGAGCTTTGGGGATCGCAGAACAGCGGCGACGTCGCTATTAAACTGACCCCGGACGGACATGGCCGTCTTGAGGTTTTCTTCAACGGGGAGAAGATCTTCGACCGTAAAGAAGACCCGGACGGATATCCGGATCTGACCAAGGTAAACGAACTGAAGATGGCGCTGGCTGAGAAAATCTACGAGTTCGACGCAGCGGTTGCCGGCAACTAGGGTTTCTCAGGCGTAAGCAAGATCGGTTGGGCGGCGATGCAGCCCGGGGCGCGGGCCTCAGGGCTGCATCTTTCGTGAGACTACCCCTTGGAGAGCAATCAACGTGGCTAACCCAGAGCATGTGCGGGCCGTTGAGCGAGGCCCGGAATCCTTTACCGAATGGTGTCTGGCAAACCCGGATGTCTCCCTGGACTTGGAAGGGGCCGACCTGGTTGGCATCGTCCTGCGCAATTGCAAACTTCGCGGGGCCAACTTGCGGGGCGCCAACCTGTCCGACTCTCTGCTTTCTCGTGCCAGCCTGGCCCGGGCCGATCTGTCCGGCGCCAATCTGTCCGGGGCGGACCTAAGCCGGGCCAATTTTACCGGGGCAAACCTGACCGGCGCAAACCTTACCAACGTCAACCTGTACTGGGGCGACCTCAAGCGTTCCATCCTGCGCGGCGCAATCCTCCGCGAGAGCCGTTTGATGCGCACCTGTTTCCTGGGCGCCGATTTGAGCAATGCGGACCTGAGCCAATCGACCATGCTTGAAGTTGACTTGCGCAGCACCGACCTGACCAACGCCTGCTTCCGCTCCGCCAACATGAACGGGGCCGATATGGACCGGGCGGTGATGACCGGAGCAGATTTTACCCGGGCCATGATCCGCGACTCTATGTGGACCTCGGCGGACATGCGCGGCGCCAACTTTGACCAGGCCAGCCTGCACCGGTCGGACCTGAGCATGGCCAAGTACGACGAGTCCACCCGGTTCCCTAAGGGATTTGACCCCCTCAATACCGGAGAGAAAGACGTCCTGGATTGACCGCCAATAGGAGGTTCCGGTGGGAGTTTTACAGGTCTCCGCCGATCGGCCCGGCGCCGGCAAGACCTGCCTGATCGCGGCTCTCCTTACCCAGCTAGACCAGGCGGGCAGCAAAGTGGCCTACTGGAAGCCCTTCTCCCGGGCCGCCGAGGCCGATCCTGACGTTACCTTTATTTCCCAGGAAATCCTCTCGGATAATGCCTCTCCGGCTGTACCTGCGCCCGGCGCGATTCCAGCGGACCCAGCCGAACTGGATTCCGGACCGTTGGCCCAGAGTTTACGGGGAACCTTGGCGGGACTCTCTACCGACGCAACCTCTGTACTGATTGAAGGTCCTGACCTAGATTCCTCGACCGGAATTGACGCGAGTGGAAGCGATTCCTCCCTGGCGTTGAAGCTGGCCACCCTGGCTGACGCGCCCATCGTCCAGCTATTCTGGTACACCAACAGCCTGGACCCTGAAGCCGTCCTCAACATCGTCGAACCATACGGAGACCGGCTGATCGGCGTAATCATCAATGGCATCACCGAGTACCGGAAGCGGGAAGCCGAAGAGAATCTGGTAAAGCCGTTGGTCTCGCGTAACGTTCCGGTGTTGGGCACACTGCCCGAGGACCGGGCAATGCTTGCTGTCACGGTGCAGCAGATTGCCGACCACCTGAACGGACGCTGGATCAACGAGCCGGTGAACACCCAGGCCCATGTCGAGCGGTTTCTGATCGGCGGAAACATCATGGACTCGGGGCCAATCTATTTCGGCAGATACGCCAACCAGGCGGTCATTACCCGCGCCGAGCGGCCGGACATCCAGTTGGCTTGCCTGATGGAGGATACCCGGTGCCTGATCCTGACCGGCGCCGGGGAGCTCAGTGAGTACATCAAAGTCGAAGCCCTCCAGCGCGATGTTCCTCTCATCCGTGTGACGGAGGGCACCCTGAGCACCGCCGAGGCCTTGGGCGGCCTACTGGACCAGGCCAACGCCTACAGCCCCTGGAAGATTCAACGCTTCAGCCAGTTGATGGCCCAGCACCTGGACCTGGCCCCGTTGACTGCTGCTCTTGGTTGATGCCTGGACGTTTACCTTCAACTCTCGCACAACCGTTGGGCAGCCACACTTGACTTGCCAACTGCCGGAGCCTAAAATGGCGTTAACTGTCGATAATCGAAATTGGCACCAACCGGGTGTCCCATAGTCCAAAGGAGAGCGCGATGGCCGTAACAATGGACGGGGTAGAACTTGGAGTAACTATCAGCGAATTGGCTGCTAAGAAGATCAGGCAGTTCGCTGCCAAGCAAGGCATCCAGGAGAACATCGGCGTCCGGGTTGCCGTCAAGGGTGGCGGTTGCTCGGGACTAACCTACGACCTGGATATCACCGACGAGGAACGGGACACCGACAAAGTGGTGGAGCAACACGGTATCAAGGTGATGATAGACAAAAAGAGCTACATCTTCCTGGTGGGCACGGAGTTGGAATTTTCCGACGGGCTCAACGGCAAGGGGTTTGTATTCACCAACCCCAACGCCAAGAAGACCTGCGGTTGTGGAACTTCCTTCAGCGTATAACTCAAACTTAAGAACCGACACGATTGCGCCGCCTTTGTCTAGCTGAAGGCGGCGCTTTTTAAATTCCGTCAACCTGAGGAAACGAGGAAACCATGACATTACAACGCTCGGCGCTCCACTCACTGATCGCGGGCTCCGGTGCCAGGTTACTCGAAAGCGACGGATGGGAGTTGCCCGCAGCCTACACCGACGTTGCTGCCGAGTACTCGGCCGTGACCACAGGGGCGGGTTTGTATGACGCCTCCCACTGGGGCCGCTTGAAGGCTACAGGAGCAGACGGCCTGGACCTGCTGAACCGGTTGTCCACCAATAAGGTGGTCGACTTGGCGCCGGGAGAAGCCGCTCCCACCATCCTGACCACCGACCGGGGCCGTATTGTCGACTTGATCAGCGTGGTGAACATGGGCGGCTATGTAATGTTGATCACCAGTCCAGGAACCCAGCAAACGGTCATTGACTACCTGGACAAATACACCATCATGGAAGACCTGACCGTGGAGGACGTTACCGGGGAGACCACCATGCTGGCGGTCCTTGGGCCCGACAGCCGGTCCGCTCTGGAAGCAGCGGCGGCGGTGAGCCTGTCCGGCGTCTCTCCCTACCACACGGTATCCGCTCACATAGCCCAACAGCAGGTGCAAATCATTGACCATCCACTGGGAGAACTGCCCTGCTACCACTTGCTCCTCGGCCAAGAATCCGCGGCCGATGTATGGCAGCATTTGCTCGACACGGGAATCAAGCCGGTGGGCAAAGAAGCCTACGAGACGGTGCGGGTGCAATACGCGGTACCCGCCCACGGCAGGGAGCTGGGCGAACCTTACAATCCCCTGGAGGCAGGACTGATTGGGTCGATCGACTTCGCCAAAGGTTGCTACATTGGCCAAGAGGTGATCGCCAGGCTGGACACCTACCAGAAGGTGCAGAAATACCTGGTGCGGCTGCGTTTCTCGGACGGCGCCCAGGTGGAAGAAGGAACTCCCCTCTCTACCGCAGGTCAGAACGTGGGTACCGTCACCTCGGTCACGGTGCTGCCCACCACCGGTAGCGTCATCGGTTTGGGGTATGTCCGGAAGAACAACGCCACAGTGGGTAACCGGCTGGAGTTGGCTGACGCTGGGGACAGCTGGGCTGAAATCGAGGATATCCCCTTGCTATTCGGGCCGGGCCAGGACTAACAGAGCTTCTGGCTACGGGTTGACGACCACTTTGATGGTCCCTTCCGGCGTTGCCTCCATCAGCGCCGTGAACTGGTACCCTCGGCGGCGCAGTTCCTCGGCTCCTCCCTCGCAACGGTCCAACACGGCCACGACCTTCACCACCCGGCATCCGGATTCCTCGGCAGCGGAGATAGCGTGGAGCAACGAGCCTCCGGTGGTGCAGGTATCGTCGACGATGGCCACTCTGCCGCCGGGCGGCAGATGCCCTTCAACACTCCGTCCGGTGCCATGGCTCTTGGCCTCTTTGCGCACGATAAACGCGGGGACCGGTTGACCTTCCAGATGACTCAACAATGCCACGGCGGCGACTATGGGATCCGCGCCCAATGTGGGACCGCCGATAGCCTCCACATCCGCGTGTCTAAGCATGGGCAACAGGGCTTGGGCTATTAAATGCGCGCCTTCCGGGTCCAGGCTGAGAAGCCGGCCGTCAAAGTAGTAGCTGCTCTTTTTACCCGAGGTGAGGGTATAGTCCCCATAAGTTAGCGCACCCTTTTCCAAAGCCAACTGGAGTAGCCGTTCCACTATGCCGCTCACCGGTCTACCCTCCCACGCGTTATTACCAGAGCTCCGCCTGGCCTCAGGATTCTTCAGGTTCTAACAGGGCCGCCTGGTATAGCCGCCGTCTCTTAATATAATCGGCCACTGCGTCGGGCACCAGGTACCGCAGGGTTCCTCCTGCCGCAGCCCGGCGGCGTATTTCAGTACCGCTAATGTCTATCGACGGCGCAGCCAAGAAAGCCGGCTCGTCGGCGTCCGAAAACAATCGCTGCCAGGCCTTCCTATCGAAGTCATC
>JADFFS010000043.1 GCA_022568195.1 Chloroflexota bacterium
CTGGGTCGGGTATCCTCCCTGCCGCGATAATGTTTCCGTTTCGCCGCCTTCCCGCCGGCCCAGTGGCCATCAACCGCCGGGCCCTCTTCCTCCCCACTCTGGTTTCCCTGGGGCTGGCGGGGGCCTTCCTGTATTTTTTGGCTACCCGCTTCGACGTTAACCTGAACGCTACCTGGGCCCAAATCAGCGCCGGTAATCCGTGGTACCTGGTGTTGGCTTTGGTGGTCCACTACACCACCTTCTTCTTTCGAGGGGCCCGTTGGCGCTTGTTGCTGAAAAACACCCAGGCTCAAGATTCGGCTACTCCGGGCGTCTTCTATTGCAGTCAGTTGGTGTTGCTGGGCTGGTTCACCAACTCCGTGGCCTGGTTCCGCCTTGGGGACGCTTACCGGGCATATTTGTACCGGGAGGAGCAAGCAGCCTCGTTCTCCCGCACCATCGGCACTATACTGGCGGAACGGGTGCTGGACGCCATCCTGGTCGCCTTGCTGCTTTCGGTGTCCATTCTGTTCCTGTTCAGGGGCGCCGCGGGAACGGCCTGGTACGTCGTGGGAATAGCCCTGGCGCTGGCGGTCCTTCTGGTCTTGGCGTTAGGAGTCCTAAAGTTGGCCAGAGAGCGAGCGCTGCGATTATTGCCCGGCTGGCTGGGGGAGCAATACCTGAGGGTTCACGAAGGGGCCCTGGGTGGGTTCCGGCAAATTCTACCGGTCACTGTATTGGGATTGCTGGCTTGGCTTTCCGAAATAACCCGTCTGTACCTGGTGGTGCAGGCTCTGAGCTTCGATTTGGGGCTTCCACTGATTATCTTCATTACCCTGGCCAACTCGCTGCTGACACTGGTGCCGACGCCTGGGGGATTTGGTGCAGTTGAGTCGGGAGTGGCGGGTCTACTTGTACGGTTGTCCACCCTGTCCGCCAGCGGCGCCGCTGCTCTGGTAGTGGTTGACCGGGCGATCACCTTCATCAGCATTATCATCGTGGGCGCAGTCTTGTTGTTAGCCCGCCAGATCCTTCCCCAATTCTTTAAGGGGAAGCACCGTTCCTCGCTCGCCCTCCACCGTCCCTTGGAGTTGGGCCGGATGGAAGAGCCGTAGCTCAGGTTGCTGTGCCATCACCCACGGTGCACACCGCCAGCTTCTACACCCCCGAGCATTGGCAGGGGACACGGTACCGGGTGTCCCGCAGTCACCCCCGTGGCCGGTCCAGTCAGTGGGAGACCCTTCCCTTCGTGTATCCACCCAGAGACCTGCTGGTTGCATACCGTGGCGGGGAAATGGGCTTCGATGCCCTGGCTGCCGAATACCTGGGGGGGTTGGATACGGGTTACGCCGAAGGGGGACCGCTGCGGGAGTGGGTGGAAGGAATCCCCGCCCTGGAGGATTTCACATTGTTGTGCTTTGAACGGGAGGGGCAGCCGTGCCACCGGCGGGCTCTGGCCGGGTGGTTGCTGGGGCTAGCGCCTTCGTTGATACGAGGAAACCTGCGGTAGGGGTGACCCGAGAGTAAGCGGCTAGAGATTGAATGTCTCCAGGATGTTTCCGTACGCTGCGCGCCCGCGGCGCTATAACTCGGAGCGGGGCGGGCGCTCCATTAGCTCGGCGACCGCCTCCTGGGTGGACAGCCCTTCAAACAAAATGCGGTAGGTGACCTGGGTTATGGGCATCTCGACGCCCAACTGGCCGGCCATGGCCAAAGCGGCGCCGGTGGTGTTGACCCCCTCGGCCACGTTGTCCATGGATTCTCGAATTTCCGGCCAGGACCGGCCGGCGGCCAGTTGCTCACCAACGTAGCGATTGCGGCTCAACGGGCTGACGCAGGTGGCGAAAAGGTCTCCCAGTCCCGCCAAGCCCGCGAAGGTCAACGGATTGGCCCCCGCAGCGGCGCCCAACCGAGCGATCTCCGCCAGTCCCCGGGTTACGAAGGCCGCCTTGCCGTTGTCTCCCATGTTCATGCCGTCGGCGATACCCGCGCCCAGCGCGATTATGTTCTTCAGGGCCCCGCCCAGCTCTACGCCAATCAAGTCGTCGCTGGTATAAACCCGGAATGCGCTGGTCATCAAGATAGCCTGGGCTTGCTCAACTTTATCGGCGTCTTTGCCAGCCACCACGGTGGAGGCCGGCTTGCCCTGGACTATCTCCTTGGCGAAATTAGGACCCGATAAAGCGCATATTCCCGGATGCAGATGGTCTGGAAGTTCCTCCTCCAACACCTGGCTCATGCGTTTGCCACCGGGTAACTCCAGGCCTTTGGACGCGCTTACCATCAATGTTCCGGGGCTTATGTATTCTTTAATTCGCAGGACGTTCTGGCGTAATCGGTCGGAAGGGACCACAATGATAATCAAGCCTGCTTGAGGCACCACCTCATCCGGAACGCCCGAAACAATGAGCGACTCAGGGAACTTGATGCCGGGAAGGAAACGTTTGTGCTGGCCGTCGGCGGTGAGCAGATGGGCTTCCTCGGGAGTGCGAGTCAGCAAGCAGACGTCGACCTGATTTCGCGCCAGGTTGATGCCCAGGGCAGTACCCCACGTTGTGGCGCCGACAATGACCACCTTGGCGACCAAGGCCGATTACTCCCCCATCAGATTCCGCGCCCCGGCGAGCGGCCTCCGTTTTGCCCCCTACGTTTTAACCCCTGCGTTGTACCTGGGGACGTCGGCCAAGGGCGGGGACACTCTAGCTGTTTAATTGAGCTTGGTTGCGGGGTTGCCCAACCGCCGCTCGTTACCCTGGCGGATTCGCCGGATATTGTCCCGGTGCTGCCAGATGATGATGGCGCTCCCCAGAAACACGTACAGGGTGTAGGTGCTGGAATACAATCCAACCAGGGAGAGGGCCAGCATGGCGATGCAGGTTATGATCAATCCCAGAACGGAACCCAGAGAAACGTAGCGGCTAATAAGGGTAATAAATATGAAGGCAACGGTCCCGATGGCTGCAACCCAGGGCGCCATTACCCACAAGCCTCCAAATCCGGTGAGAATCCCCCGGCCGCCGCGAAATTGGAGGAAAACAGGCCAATTGTGGCCCACTAGAGCGCATAGACCCGCGGCCACTTCTCCGGATGTGGTGCCGATCACTTCTCGGGCCAGCAACACCGCAACTAGCCCCTTGCCCAGGTCCAGAGCAAATACAAGGCCTGCCGTTTTACCCCCGGCCGTCCGCAGCACGTTGGACATGCCGGTGCGTCCGCTGCCGTATTCCCGGATATCCAACCCCCGGCGCCAGACCAACAGCATGTAGCCCCAGGGAACCGAGCCCAGCAAGTATGAAAGGCCCAACACCGCCACGTATTGAGCTGGATGGGCCTCGTGGGGCATGACGAGCCACACTATCATCACCCCAGCAGCAAGCAGGGGAATCACCACCAAGGGAAACATTATGGGCGGTAGCTGAGGCTTCATTTGCGTTTAAACACGAGTCTCAGGTGAGTATGGTCGAACCCAAAGGTCAGCCGAAGCCGGTTTTCCAGGTACCTCTGGTAGGAGAAGTGTACCAGTTGAGGGTTGTCCACGGTGAAGAGAAATGTGGGCGGGTTAACGTCAACCTGGCGTAGCCGGTCAATGCGCACCCTGGCCCCGCGATGCCCCTTAACGACGGGCGGTGAGTGGTCGGCCATCGCCTCCGCCAGCGCGTACTGCAGAGTCCTGGCCGGGACAAAACGTGAACGCTCCCGGTAAAGGTCCAAGGCGGTGTGCAGCAACCGGTCGATACCTTGTCCCTTCAGCGCCGATGTGAAACACACCGGCACGTAGGACATAAAGTGGAGGGCTTCCAGTACTTTGGCCTCCGCCCGGGCTTGGGCATCGCGGTCACCCACCGGGTCCAGGTCCCACTTGTTGACAACTACAATCAGCCCCCGGCACATATCCCAGGCCAGCCCCGCGATGTGGGCGTCTTGGGCGGTGGCCAACTCGGTGGCGTCGGTGATCAGGAGCGTTACGTCGCTGCGCTGGATCGCGTTGACCGCTCGTATCACGCTGTATTTTTCGATGCCCCACTGGACCCGGCCGCGACGCCGGATCCCGGCGGTGTCGATAAGCACCAGCTCGTTGTTGTCATAGGTCAAGTAGGTATCCAGGGCATCACGGGTAGTGCCTGGCACCGGGCTGACAATGGACCTCTCCTCGCCCAAGATGCTGTTCACCAGCATGGATTTGCCCACGTTGGTCCGGCCCACGATCGCCAGGTTCAACTCTCTTTTGGTTTGCTTTTCCTCCAATGCCTCCGCGGGTTCGGATTCCAGGTCCGCGAAATCGTCTTCAACGTGGGCCGAATCCGGCAACAAAGAGCAAACCCTTTCCATTAGCTGGTGGATGCCCAGGTTGTGGTAGGCGCTGATGGGCAGCACCTCCTGCAACCCCAGCTGGTAGAATTCCGCGGTCGCCAACTCCCGGGCTTCGTTATCCACCTTGTTCACTGCCAAGAGCACCGACTTGGTGGATTGGCGCAGGCGGTCCGCCGCGATGTAATCGGTGGCGGTTAGCCCATCATTCACGTCGGTCATGAGGATAATGACGTCGGCGTCGGCCATCGCCATCTCGGCTTGCTCTTGTACCTTTTCCTGAATGGGGCCATCGGGCCTGGATTCCAGGCCTCCTGTGTCGATCAGGATGAACCGGTAATCGTCCCACCAAACCTCGGCCATCAGCCGGTCGCGGGTGGTCCCCGGCACATCGGTGACTATGGCGTGCCGCCGGCCCAAGACCCGGTTGAAAAGGGACGACTTGCCCACGTTAGGCCGCCCCACGATGGCCACGATGGGGATGTTTGAAATTGCATAACTGCCGCGGGTATTCATGGTGCTCGTATGGCGCAGTTGACTTTACGGAAAAGCTGGGCAAGAGACCAGGTCATTCGGCGCCTATGAGAAACTCCAGCAGCGCCTTCTGGGCGTGCAACCGGTTGTGGGCCTGTTGGTAGGCCACCGACTGGGGGTGGTCCAGCATTCCAGGGGGTACTTCTTCGCCGTAGTGTACGGGCATGTCGTGCATGAAAATGGCGCCGGGATTGGCCCTGGCCATCAGCTCTGGGTCCACCGTGTAACCCTGGAACGCCTGGCGTCGCGTCTCCGCTTCTTCCTCCTCTCCCATGCTGGTCCATACATCGGTATACACCACGTCGGCGCCCTGTACCGCTTCCACCGGATCGGTTAACGCCACCACCTCCGACGAAGCTCCGTTGGCCCGGTCCCGTGCCAGGTCTAAAGAAGCGCCGTCCAGGTTATATCCGGGCGGCGAGGCAACGGTGAAATCGATGCCCAATGGGGCCGAAGACAAGCATAGGCTGCGGGCCACATTGTTACCATCGCCGATGTAAGCCAGTTTCAGTCCTTCCAGTTGACCCTTGTGCTCTTGTATCGTCAACAGGTCCGCCATGATCTGGCAGGGATGCTCCCAGTCGGAAAGTGCGTTGATTACAGGGACGCTGGCATAGGAGGCTAGCTCGCACAGGCTATTGTGGGAAAACACCCTGGCGACGATGCAGTCCACATACCCTGACAGCACCCGGGCTACATCGGGCACGGATTCCCGAGACCCCAACCTCCCCTCCTCCGGTCCCAGGTAAAATGAGAACCCCCCAAGCTGTTGAATACCCACTTGAAAGCTGGACCTGGTCCTCATGGAGGGTTTTTCGAAAAGCAGGGCAATGCTTTTACCGTCAAGCGATTTGCCCCCAATTTCGGCCTTCATCTGGCTGGCCCGGCGAAGTACGTCCAGGGTCTCCTGGGGGGTGAAGTCGGTAACGGACAGAAAGTCTCTTTTGCTAGGCATGATTCGGCGCTCCCCTCGGGTGCATCATATCTCAAACTTTGGGACCGTTCAAGGCAGGCGCGGTTGGACCGTGCCCGCGTTTACCCCGCGTTTGCTATGATACACATCCTAGGTCACCCTAGGATTCCCTATTTTAGCGGAGGCAACGGCATGGTGAACTCCAAGATTGCCCCAGGACTCAAGGGAGAACAGCAAACCCTGGTCTGTGAGCATAACGTGGCCGGACACGTGAGTAAATTCAGCACACCGTCGATGATCGGATTGATGGAGCGAGCGTCCATCGACGCTGTACACGCGTTACTGGAAGAAGGACAGACCTCGGTGGGATATGAAGTCAATGTGCGCCACCTGGCCCCGGCCGACATCGGAGTGACCATCACCGCTTTCTCCGAGTTGATCGAAGTCGAGCGCAACCGGCTTTTGTTCCAGGTTGAAGCTTACGATGGGGACCGCAAAATCGGCGAAGGAACCCACCGGAGGGCCATCATTGAGACCAACCCCTAGTCCGGCGCCACCAGCCAATGCTGCCCAATTCCGTGCTGCCCGGAGCTATCTCTGTGCCGTGCCGTCTCGCCTCGCCTGAAACTTCTTAGCGTAGGCTGAGACGTTATGTTAAAATTTCTCTGCGCTAGGCTAGGCTCGAACTTAAGTAGTGGTCACCGGGCCTTGCGCGGCTAATCCGAATATTTACGGGCACTCCGCCGGTTGTTTCAACTACTTCTCCCACGGGGCTGTCCTTTGGAGCGGTACAATGGCCAACATGGATCATGTTCAACTGGTGAAACGCGGCCGGGACACGGTCGCCCGGTGGCGGGAAGAACACCCGGGCGAGAACATGGATCTGAATGCCTCATACCTGAGCTTCGCTCGGATCGCCCAGGTTGACTTGAGAGGAGCGGACATCAGGGATTCGGACCTGATGGGAGCGATGATGGCGCGGGCCAATCTTTCCAACTGCCGGATGAACCCTTGCCACTTGTACCGAGCCAACCTGACCCAAGCCGACTTGAGCCGCGCTCTGCTCAACGGAGCCAACCTGCGGGGGGCCAACCTGACCGGCGCCGACCTGTCCGACGCCGACTTGGACCGTGCCATACTATCCGACGCCAATCTGACCGGGGCCAACCTGACCGGCGCCAATTTGGCCAGGGTCAACTTTACGGGGGCTAATCTGACCGACGCCAATTTGACCGGCGCCAATCTCAACCGGGCTGCATTGAACCGGGTCAACATGGCCAACTCCACGTTGCGGTCCGCCGATTTTTACGAGGCGGTGTTCAACAACGCCGTGCTGACCGGGGCCGATTTCGACGGCAGCATCATTGGATACACGGTTTTCCAGAACTGCGACTTCAGGGGCGCCGTGGGGCTGGAAAACGTGCGCCACGACGCCCCGTCCACCATCGGCGTCGACACCCTCTACCGTTCGAGAGGGCACATTGCCGACGCTTTCTTGCGCAGTTCTGGCCTTCCCGAAGCTCTGTGTGGGTTTCAGAAAACGATCCTGGATGGCCCCGATTTTCCCGGTGATTGCTTCATTTCCTGCGCCTCGGATGACACGCCCTTCGCCCAAACCCTGATGGCCGACCTCCAAGAGAAGGGCATCCGGTGCTGGGTGTTCTCGGAAGACGCCAGGGGTAGCGCTCTGGTGGAGCGGCACAGCACCTCGGACCAAGAGGAAGTTGAGCGGTGGGTTCGAGATTACGACAAGCTGGTGGTTGTGTGCACCGAAGCCGCGTTGGAAAATGAGACCCTGCGGAACGACATCATCCAGGCCCAGGAAATGCAACAGAACAAGGACCAATGGACCCTGTTCTTGGTAACGCCGGACAGCACATTGACGCAAAGCAGGGCACGGCTGGCCCGGACTTTGAGTAGCGAGCACGTTATTTTCGAGCTGCAGCAGAGGGAGTCAGACCCGGAGGAGTACCAGAAGGGACTGACCCGATTGGCCGACGGTTTGCGGGAGAACCAACCCCGGGCGGCGGGCATCCCCAAGTACGACGACCTGTAGTTCAAGCACGGATTTCCGGCTAGGGCCAAAATTCAAGGCCCCGCTCCGATTAAATCGGGGCGGGGCCTCTTTTGTTACCTGGTCAACCTTGAGACGGAAAGCAGGCTGTCCGCCTCAAGGGATCGGAGAAGGAGACTGTCCTAGATGTAGTCGACCTCTTCCATCATCTCCAGGTTGTCCCGGCTCTGACTGAGGCCGCGATTGACTTCCTCACGGAGCTCCTCGATCAGTTCGTCGGTGATGACACCGCCGGCAGCCTTGGCCTTCTCTTTGAACTGCTCGAAGGCCCACTCCTCGGTGTCGCCGTGGGGCATGTCGAAGAAGCCGCGGTCGAAGACGGGCAGCTCACCGGGGCCGAAGTAGCCCTTGCCTTCCAGGGTGTAGCCTTCCAGGTCATGGGTTCCCTTGCCAAGAACCTGTCCGGTCTCGGCATAGTGCTCCATGGTGTTCTGTAGGCCGTATTTCTGGATGGGGCAGGTCTTCATGCAGATGCCGCAGCCCAGGTAGCGGGCCATGACGGGGCGGCAGCGCTTGAAGTACAGCTTGTTCTTTTCCAGTCCCCGCCACCAGATCTTGTCGCGCATCAGGGCGCGGCCGGGGCAGCGGTTGACGCAGACCTGGCAGACCTGACAGAAGGCGTGGATGCCATAATCGACGGGTTTGTCATAGGTGATTTCCGCGTCGGTGGTAATCATCATCAAGCGGCAGCGTGACCCTTCGTGGGGAGTCAGCAGGTAGCCGCAGGCGCCCAACTGGCCCAAACCGGCTTCCACGAACATGGGGATGTAGGGGCCGGTGTTGTCGTTGGGGCTGTGCACCTGGGCGCGATAGCCCAGGGAGTTGATGAAGCGGCCCAACTCCAGCCCTGCGGCGCCCTCGGTCCGGTAGGTGCTGGAGTGAACGATCTCAGCGTCCACACTGGGGATGGTCTGGGTGGGCTCGAAGTCCTGCTCGTAGGCCAAGCAGATGACGTGGGGGAACTTCACCCAGTCTTTCTTGCTTTGGTAGGTGTACTTGTGGTCGTAGGCGGTTATGCCTACTTCCAAGAATCCCAGATCCCGGGCCTTTTCCTTGATCAACTCGGTGACGTCTTCACCGGTGGAATCCGCCGTGGGCTCCTGTTCGCCGGTCAACCGGGCAGCCATGATCAGGGGACGGTTGAGCTTGTCGTGCTCTTTGCGGATCTCCCGCATCTCGGTGTGGCCGTCACGAATCGTGTTCGCCCAGTCTCGGGAGGCGCGCTCGGTGATGTTCATGGTCTCCAAGGGGTATTCCCTGGCATACCAGTCCACCTCGCGCAGGTTCAGAGGAATGCCGGGTACCGTCTCCAACTCCTCGGGGACGGGGATGGTCACCGGAGCGTCACCCCGGAATTTACCAGGTCGTACCACCTCGTGGCCTATCTTCAGCATTCGCTTTCCTCCCAATATAAATGTCCACCTAGTCCTTGGCAGACACAGATTGCCCCAACACTACCCGCTGCCACTTTATTTGTCAACCCTATGTCTTGTTTAAAACTATATTCGATTTCGCGATATTAGTTCTTCGGATGTTGAATATCGTTTATCCCTGCCTGTCACGCAAATATTGGAGTCTACACCCCTTGAAACCCCCGAGGCGCTGAGGAGCGGAGCCTCCATTATTCCTGGGTGGCTATGACAATTGGTCACATGTAGGCAGGTGTCATTCCGAGAAGCGCAGCGACGAGGAATCTGGGGATGGGTGGAACGGCCCCACTCCAGATTCCTCCCTGCGGTCGGAATGACATTGGTGGTTTTCCAACTGAAATGGTACTGGGGAGTTAACAACTATATAAGGTCCGCGGCCCGCTTCGCGGTCCGAAAGCCAATATTGGGAATCCGGCGGGATTAACGCGGCGCCAAGTGCCAAAAGGTAAGGCCAGCAGAACTGTCAAATCCTGCTGGCCTTGGTTTAGCCTGGTCCAACCTAGGGGAGAGCCGGCTGGCCTTTCCTTAGGTCGTATCGATGGACTGTTTAGATGTAGTCGGCGTCGATGTCCAGGTTATCGCTGATCATGGCCACAGCGTCGTACTGCTGGCCCATGGCCCGACCCATCTCGGTCTTGAGTTCCTGGATCATATCGTCGCTGATCTGGCCGCCGGCAGCCTTCGCCTGGTCCTTGAAGTTCTCGAAGGCGTGATCCTCGATGGTGCCGTGAGGCATGTCGAAGAAGCCGCGGTCGAAGACAGGCAACTCACCGGGGCCGAAGTAGCCCTTGCCTTCCAGGGTGTAGCCTTCAAGGTCATGGGTCCCTTTGCCCAGAACCTGTCCGGTCTCGGCGTAGTGATCCATGGTGGCCTGGAGGCCATATTTCTGGATGGGGCAGGTCTTCATGCAGATGCCGCAGCCCAGGTAGCGGGCCATGACGGGGCGGCAGCGCTTGAAGTACAGCTTGTTCTTTTCCAGTCCCCGCCACCAGATCTTGTCGCGCATCAGGGCGCGGCCGGGGCAGCGGTTGACGCAGACCTGGCAGACCTGACAGAAGGCGTGGATGCCGTAGTCGATGGGCTTGTCATAGGTGACTTGCGCGTCGGTGGTGACCATCATCAACCGGTTGCGATTGCCCGCGTGGGGAGTCAACAGGTAGCCGCATGCGCCCAACTGGCCCAAACCGGCCTCCACAAACATGGGGATTACCGGGCCGGTGGCGTCGGACGAGTGAATCACATGGGCGCGATAGCCTATGGAGTTGATGAACCTGCCCAACTCGAGGCCAGCGGCGGCCTGGGTTCGGTAGGTGCTGGAGTGGACTATCTCGGCGTCCACGCTGGGGATGGTCTGGGTGGGCTCGAAGTCCTGCTCGTAGGCCAGGCAGATGGCGTGAGGATGCTTGGTGAAGTCACGCTTGCTCTGGAACTCGTAGCGGTGGTCGTAGGCCGTGATGCCAACTTCCAAGTAACCCAGCTCCCGGGCTTTGTCCTTGATCGCCTGGCTGACGTCCTCTCCGGTGGGCTCGCCCGTGGGCTCCATGTCGGCGGTCTGCCGGGCAGCCATGATCAGGCCCCGGTTCAGCTTGTCGTGCTCCTTGCGGATTTCCCGCATCTCAGCATGCTGGTCGCGCAGAGCGTTGGCCCAGTCGCGAGAAGCTCTCTCAGTGTAGTTGATGGACTCCAGTGGGTATTCCCTGGCGTACCAGTCAACTTCCCGATCGTTCAGAGGAATGCCGGGCACTGTTTCCAGTTCCTCGGGAACCTGGATAGTTACTGAGGCATCTTCCAGTTTTTTACCGGGTCTTACGACCTCGTGGCCGATTTTCAGCATATTTTCTCCTCCCAATGGATACGTCGATAGCGCAGATTTCTAGTCCTGCACCGAACAATAAACGCTCCCCATATGTTTGTCAATAGTATGCTGAAGGAATATTCATAATCATCGATGTAACTCACCGGTCTGCAAACATGCATGAACGATTTCGTTATACATGGTACGAATTAATGGCGAACTCTATCAATGTACGCAAATTTTCGCTGGCCCACTGATGGCGGGCCAAAGGGGTTCTTAGAGTCACAGGCATCTTTTAGATTGCGGATCACGAGGGAGACGGCGCAAAAAAAGGCCGGCCCCGATAGAATCGGGGCCGGCCTGGTTTGTACCTCTAGGTACCGCACAGCATGAGAGCACGCCATGGGTACCTGGTGATGGCAGGTTTGCGCTACTAAATGTAGTCCGCGTCCTGGTCCATCATGCTCAGGTGGTCCGTGGTATCCCGGCTCAGGTGGTTCGCCATTTCCTGCTTGAACTCTTGCATCAGCTCGTCGCTGATTTCTCCACCGGCAGCCTTGGCCTTCTCCTTGAAGCTCTCGAAGGACCATTCGTACTCGTTGCCGTGGGGCATGTTGAAGAAGCCGCGGTCGAAGACGGGCAGCTCACCGGGGCCGAAGTAGCCCTTGCCCTCCAGGGTGTAGCCTTCCAGGTCATGGGTTCCCTTGCCCAGAACCTGTCCGGTCTCGGCGTAGTGCTCCATGACGTTCTGGAGACCGTATTTCTGGATGGGGCAGGTCTTCATGCAGACGCCGCAGCCCAGGTAGCGGGCCATGACGGGGCGGCAGCGCTTGAAGTACAGCTTGTTCTTTTCCAAACCCCGCCACCAGATCTTGTCGCGCATCAGGGCGCGGCCGGGGCAGCGGTTGACGCAGACCTGGCAGACCTGACAGAAGGCGTGGATGCCGTAATCGACGGGCTTGTCATAGGTGACTACGGCGTCGGTGGTGACCGAAACCAGGCGGCATCGGTTGCCCTCGTGGGGGGTCAACAGGTAGCCGCAGGCGCCCAACTGGCCCAGACCGGCTTCCACGAACATGGGGATGTAGGGGCCCGGGGAGTCTCCCGAGCCGGTGACCTGGGCGTGGTAGCCGTGGGAGCGGATGAAATTGCCCAACTCCAAGGCTGCGGCGCCCTCGGTCCGGTAGGTGCTGGAGTGAACGATCTCAGCGTCCACGCTGGGGATGGTCTGGGTGGGCTCGAAGTCCTGCTCGTAGGCCAAGCAGATGACGTGAGGATAGTAGGTCATCACGTCTTTTTTGCTGGTGAATGTATACCGGTGGTCGAAGGCGGTTATCCCTACTTCCAAGAAGCCCAGTTCCCGGGCCTTGTCCTTGATCAGGTCGGTGATGTCCTCACCGGTAGGCTCGGCCGTCGGCTCCAAATCCGAGGTCAGCCGGCAGGCCATGATCAGCGAACGATTCAGCTTTTCGTGCTCTTTGCGGATCTCCCGCATTTCTGAGTGCTGGTCCCGCAGGGTGTTGGCCCAATCGCGGGATGCGCGCTCGGATACGTTCATGCTTTCCAGGGGATATTCCCGAGCGTACCAGTCAACCTCGCGGTTGTTCAGGGGAATCCCCGGCACGGTCTCCAGCTCTTCGGGGATGGGAATGGTAACTTCAGCGTCTCCTAGTCTCTTACCGGGTCGAATGACCTCGTGACCTATTTTTAGCATATCTGCTCCTCTCGGATAGTAACCGGATTTAAACCTGTTGCGAACCTACCGATATCTGCCCAAAACCATAGTCTGCGCCGGTATATTTGTCAAGAGTATGTAAACCTGATTTCAACAAATGTTGGAACGATACTATCCTAGCCCAATGGTATAGCCATATATCGTAAGATCAATGACAGTTTCTTCCCAGCTTCAGTAAAATCCGTAAAATCCGTAAAATCCGCAAGCTAGGCCCCGGCAGGCAGCCCGCTAGGTACCCCGTCGACGGGTAATCATGGCTTCGGCGAGAGGACTTGCGCCGGAGCGCACCAGCACGTTGACCAATGAGGGCTTTCCCGAGTCCAGGGCCCTTTCCACCGCCGGGGACACGTCCTCGGTGTTCTCCACGTATTCGGCGTAGCCGCCTATGGCTTCCACCACCTTGTCGTACCGAATAAAGCGGAGGTCGGTCCCCACCGCCCGGCCATAGTAGGCCAGTTGGAAGGTCTTGTCGATGCCCCAGGTCGCGTCGTTGCCCATCACCGTGGTTATAGGCAGGTTGTGCCGGATGCAGGTGTCGTATTCCATGGCATAGAACCCGAAGGACCCGTCGCCCATGAACACCATAACCTTGCTCTCCGGGTAAGCCAGCTTGGCGGCCATTCCATAAGGTATACCGGCTCCCAGGTGACTGAGGGGACCCAAGCGTATGAATCGCCCCGGCATCCTGGCCTTGAGATAAGAACGTCCCCACTGAACGTAGTCTCCCCCGTCCATGACGATGAAGGTGTCCCGGTCTATCAGGTGTTCGATTCGGGTGAAAACGTCCAAGGGGTGCATGGGATGTTCCCCGGTAGCTTTCTCCCGCAACTGGATTAGCCAGGCCTCCCGGTCTTGTCGAAGTTGCTGGACCCAGGGCCCGATGTCTTCTTTGGAACGTTGGCCGGCGCCTTGGCCGATGGCGGAGGTAAGCTGGTCTACTATCGCGCCCAAGTCTCCGAGCAGTCCCACGGAGATACCCCGGTTTCGTCCGATCTCGGCGGGAGACGGGTCGGCTTGAATTATCCGGGCGTCGGCGCCGAAGATCTGTCCGTACCGGTAGCGGTGGTCCTGGCGCTTGCCCAGGAGCAACACTGCGTCGGCCTCCCGGAACCGGCGGGCGGCGGGGTTTAGGGCCCCGTCGGCATAGCCGAAGCACAAGGGATGTTCGTCGTCCAGCAAACCTCTGGCCTGCTCCACCGTAAATATCGGGATGCCGGAGCCTTCCGCCAAAGCCTCCAGTTGCTGAGGCTCTATGGAGTAGCGCCCCGGATTGCCAACGATTATCACCGGGCGCTGGGCCCCGCGCAGGATGGAGGCGGCTTCCTGGATCAGTTCTGGGTCGCCTTGGGAACGGCCGGTGTTGCGGTATTCTCTAGGCAAATAGGTGTTCAGCTCCTCCTCGGTGACCTCCTGCTCTTGAAGGTCTATGGGCAAAGTCAGATGCACCGGGCCGGGCCGGCCGGACATGGCGGTGCGGAAGGCCGTGGCGACAAACTCGGGTATTCTCAGACGGTCGTGGATCAGCCAGGAGCCCTTGGTTACCGGAGCGGCCATGGCGGTCTGGTCGATCTCCTGGAAAGTTGCCATCCCCTTCTCGGGCAGCTCGGCGCAACCGGCTACGAAAATTACTGGGCTCTCCGAGGTGTATATAGCCGGGAGACCGGATATGGCGTTGGCGAACCCCGGGCCGCCGGTAAACATGCCCACCGAGGGTTGGCCTGTGATTCGGGCATAGGCATCGGCCATATGCATGGCCGCGCCTTCGTGGCGGGTATCGATGAATTCAATCCCCTCATCGGCGGCCGCGTCCACCAGGGGAAGGATGGTGTCGCCGACGATGGTAAACACCCTTTTGATGCCCTCCTGCTTCAGGCACCGGACGAACAGATGGGCCCCGGTAATCTTGGCCATGGTCTCTCCTTAGTGGCGGTGTATATAGTGAGGGTTTATACCCGAAAGTGTGGCGTCAACCGCGATATAATCACCGATATAATTACACGGAAATTGCGCTCCATAGAGCTTAGCGACCCTTCTCCGGTGGCGCAAGACCGGCCTGGGAAAGCTGTCGGGAGACACATGAGTATCACAGACGGGGGAGCTAAGGTCCCGCCGGGCGCAGTTAGATGAGACGTCTATAATCCATGGGTACTTTGTACGTGGTGGGAACCCCCATCGGCAACCTGGAGGACTTGACCCTCCGGGCGGCACGGGTCTTGGCCGAGGTGAGCTTGATTGCCGCCGAAGACACCCGGGTCACCCGGCGCCTGCTCAACCACCTAGGCGTTCGCGTCCCGCTGCTTAGCTACAACGCTCACAACGCCGTGGAACGGTTGCCCAAACTTATGGACGCTCTGGCCTCGGGCGATGTGGCGTTGGTCTCCGATGCCGGTACCCCGGCGGTCAGCGACCCCGGCGCCGATCTGGTGGCCCGGGCGGCTGCGGCCGGCTTTCCCGTGGAAGTGGTCCCTGGGGTTTCGGCGTTGACCGCCGCCCTGTCGGTGTCCGGCTTCTCCGCCGATGACTTTGTGTTCTTGGGTTTCCTGCCCCGGCGCAGCAAGGACCGGCGGGCCCGTCTGCGGGAATTCAGCGGCTCACCTCAAACCTTGGCCATTTTCGAGGCCCCGCATCGTTTGCGCGCTTCGCTGGTGGACCTATTGGCGGAGCTGGGCGACCGGCAGGTGGCGGTATGCCGCGAATTGACCAAGTTGCACGAAGAAGTATTTCATGGACTCATATCCCAGGCCATTGAGCACTTCCAGGCGCCCCGCGGGGAGCTGGTTCTGGTGGTGAGGGGCAGCGAACCAAGCGCGGGCAAACCGGGACCTGGCGCTGCAGCAATAGAAGAAGCCAGCACGCGACTGGAGCGGCTTCGGGAGAGCGGAGTCCGGTCCAGGGACGCGGTAGCCCAGGTAGCGGCCGCAATGGAACTCCCCCGGAATACGGTGTACGGCCTGTGGGTCGAGACTGGCCGGCGAAACAGGGGATGACCTTCTGCCCTGCTCGTTCAATTATAGATGACGTATGTTATTGGTAACGGTGATATACTCGGTTGGTCCACCCTAGCTGTCCCGGTATTAATATCGATTGCCGTTAATCGGGCCCGTGCCCAAGTTTTTTCAATGTTAAGACGTCGGCGCCCCGCTCACACAGCAAACTCAACCAGTGAAATCGGGCCGGGTCGACATTGCGCCGTGCTCGACCCATTGTCCCGATGACCCGCCCCTGCAGTTTTGGAGTTGTTGCGGTACAAGATAGTGCCGATGGAGCCTAAAGGCCACCCATTACTGGGCCTGCGGCTGGTACTGCGATGGATTGCGGACGCTGCTTTCAGTGGCTTCTTCACCTGGAATCGCCGGGAACGGGAGCAACCCGCAGTGAGGCCATCCTTATCACGGCCTCCGCACAAGATTGAGGTCAACCCGTGCGACACCGGGGCTGAGCCTCAACCTGCGGACTTAGAGGCTTTGGTATAGGTTCGCATAGGAAGGTGAGAGATGATAGCTCTGGATTGGAAGCGTGGTGTTGTCGCAATTTTCCTAGCGGGTATCGGCGCAGCACTGCTGACTGCTTGCGGGTCTCCGCAGGCCGTTCCCGCAGCGGCATCGTCTGGTCAGCCACGGATTGTAGCTGTGAACGTCGTACCAGCTACCACCGGAAGCATCAGCGTGACAAAGTCATACGCGGCAATAGTCGAAGCGAGGGCCCAAGTCGATCTGGTGCCGCTGGCCACAGGACGGCTTGAAACATTGACCGTGGATATCGGCTCTGAGGTTAAGAAGGGTGAGGTTATCGCTGAGCTAAGTCATAGCACCCTCGACGCTCAACTTCAGCAAGCCCAGGCCGAGTTCGCTGCGGTGAAAGCCGCGGCCAAGCCCAACGAACTCCAAGCGAGGGCCCAGCTTAATGCTGCCCTGGCCGCCCTGAACCAGCTTCTGAACCCATCAGCATCGGACTTGGAGATAGCGGAGAACAGGGTGACCACGGCCCAGAGCAATCTGGACAGGGCCAAGACCAAGAGCGCAGTAGCAATGGCCCAGAGCGAGCTCAGCAGCGCGAAGACCAGGCTGAAGCAGCTCCAAAACCCTTTAGCGTCGGACCTCCAGCGCAAGCTCAGCGCGGTTGCTAAGGCCCAGAGCGAACTCAACAGTGCGGAGACCAAGCTGAACCAACTGCAAAACCCGTCCGAAACCGACCTTGTCGTAGCCGAGAGCGCGGCGGCAATAGCGCAGAGCAGGCTGGACAGCGCCAAGACGAAGCTAAGCCAGTTGCTTAACCCGCCTGCTCCCGATTTGGCTGCCGCCGAAGAGACGGTGGCCGATGCTAGGAGCAATTTGAGCGCCGCTCAGACTCAATTAAACCAGTCGATTTCTAAACAGCCCTCGGTCCAGTGGAGATTGGTGTTGGGGGCACGGATTCGTCTGCAGGCCAACAAAGCTACGCTGGAAAATCCGGCCTTGAACTCGGGACTCACACCCGAGGAAATAGCCGACGCTGAGGAAGCCATCCTCGCGAACCAGGAGCGGATCTCCGTTGTTTTAAGGGAATTAAGGTCCGCCCCGTTGCTCTCACCCGACGATCCGTACAACTCCGGCTCGCTGATTCCCGCGGATATCAGGGCTGCTCTGTCTACCGAGTCCGAGGCCCTCAAGGCATTGGAAACCGCCGAGGCGAAGCTTCGAGAGGTGAAGGACCCCAGCCAAGACACCATGGACCTGGTACAGAACGACGTGACGGTCGCCCAGGCCGCTCTGCACTCCGCCCAAGCAAGACTTCAAGAGCTACGGAACCCTAGCGAAAGAACCGTCGCTTTGGCACAAAACAACGTAGCCATAGCCCAGGCATCTCTGGACTCCGCCAAGGAGGAGCTTAAAGAGCTACAAAGCCCCAGTCAGACCAGAATTTCGCTGGTCCGGAACAATGTGGCCATCGCCGAGGCTGCCCTGGTCTCCGCCGAGGCTCAAGCACGGTATGAGGTTGACGCGGCTCAAGCAGCACTGAATGTAGCTTCAGCCCGGTTGAACCAACTGAAGACACCTAGGCCGGCCGAATTAGCGGACGCGAAGGCCCAAGTGGCAGCCGCCGAGCAGACCCTCGCTCTAAACCGAGAGGCCTATGCCCGACATAACATCCAGGCCGCCCAGGCCAGGGTGAACCAGATCGAGCGCCAACTGGCGGAGACACAGGTTCTTGCCCCCTTCGATGGCGTGGTTACACAGATATGGCTCTCCCTCGGCGCCATAGCCTCATCGCGTCCCAAAACTCCCATCGTCACTGTCGTAAGCAAAGATGTGGTGGTTTCACTGCGGGTCGAGGAGACGGCGGTCGCCTACTTTCGGGAAGGGCAAAGTGTCCAATTCGCCAGCCCGGCTCTGGCGGGGCAGCGTTTAGAGTTGCGAATCGACCGGGTCGCACCCGCCGGCGACCAAAAGGACCATACCTTTTTAGTCCAGATGAGTCCATTGGGGACGGTCCCGGACCTCAAGCCCGGTTTGTCTGGTGAGGTTTCAATCTTAGCCGGGCGCGAGAACGTGGTGCTGGTGCCCAAGGAGGCCGTCCGGCGTCAGGGGAGCGAATTCAGCTTGTTCATAGTCCAAGATGCCAGGGCTCACTTTGTTGAAGTGGCCGGAGGGCTAACCGACGGCAAGAATATGGAGATTCTCGGCGGAGTCCAGCCTGGCGACCAAGTGGTGGTTTCCGGTCAGAACCTGCTGGATGAGGGTACCCAGGTCAATGTCATCACGAATTAGTATCGCCATCAGGTTAGGCGGGGAACTGCTGGCCATAAGCCGCCCGGCCTTACACTCGACTCGCCAGTGCAGCAATAATTTGGCCGAGACGCTAACTAGCAACAGGAGGATCTGATCGACCATGAGCCGTTATTTGGTTCTGGGGGCTGCGGGACTGATCCTAGCCATTGTCGGGGCCAGCATATTCGGCTTTGAGCTGTGGTCCAAATCGGACCTATCCGGACGTTTTGTCTCCACGAACGATGCTCAAGTCGTGGCGGACTTGATTCAGGTGGGCTCGATCAATGCCGGCCGCATCATAGACATGAACGTGGATGTAGGCACCTCCGTGATGGAGGGCCAGGTGATTGCAACCGTGGATATCCCGGCCGTGATCTCAAGATCCGAAATTACGGACACGAGCAAGATGGGTTTTCGGGATGTACAGGACCAACTTACGGAGGTCGTAGCCCCCAGATCCGGGCTAATAGCGGCTCGCTGGGTTAAGAAAGGCGACACGGTTTCCGCGGGTCAGCCCATTGTTACCTTGATGGACCAGAGGAAGGTCTGGATTGAGGCCAACATCGATGAGAAGAAGATCGGACGAGTTCGGCGCGGCCAACTAGTTGAAATCGAGATTACCGGCCGTGACGGGAAGCTGCTAGGCAGGGTGGAGACAGTGTCTCCGGTAACCGCCGCCACTTTGCGGCCAGAGCAAAGCTCCTCCCGCAACCTCAGAAATGTGGGACAGGTCGTCCCGGTCAAAATCACTCTGGATGAAGACCATCTTTCGCTGATTCCCGGCTCCTCGGCAGAAATCACAATCTGGGTTCGCTAGCCACATGACGGCCGCCGGCCTGCTGATATTGACATCCGGCTTTATCCTCATGACCCTTGCCTGTGTTTCCGTGGCCCGGCGCCGAATACTGGATTACAAGTATCTGGCTTTCTCGGCTGTTGCCATCGGCATGTTCGCCTCGGTGATGGACCATGGGAGCGTTAATGTCGCCCTGCCCACCATTGCCGGTCACTTCCAAAGCGACTTTACCTCCGTGCAATGGGTGACGATTGGCTATGCCCTCACCATCAGCGCCTTGCTGCTGCCCATGGGCCGGTTGTCCGATCTTCTCGGCCGCAAGAAGGTTTATATCATCGGTTCTCTGGTTTTCATCCTGGGCGCTGCGGTGGCAGGTTCATCGTCCAATTTGACGATCTTGATCGCGGCCAGGATCTTCCAGGGATGTGGCGCGGCCATGACTCAGGGTACCGGCATGGCTATTGTCATCGCAGCCTTCCCGGAGAGCGAACGAGGCAAGGCCATCGGCTTGATTATGACCATGGTTGGCACCGGGGCTATAGCCGGGCCAGCGATAGGTGGGCTCCTAGTGGATGCCCTGGGTTGGCGCTCCGTGTTTCTCGCCAATATCCCGCTGACCCTGCTGGGCGTCGCGGCATGCATGGCAATACTGGTCGAACGCCACGATGCCCAGCCAACTCAAGACGGCCAGGAAAGAAAATTCGACTGGCTGGGCGCCGCGTTATCCACCGGGGCGCTGATAACCCTGCTACTGGCGTTGACCAACGGCCCCAGGTCTGGCTGGACATCGCCCCTGATACTGGTGGAGATTCAGAGCTTCGTAGTTCTGCTGGGCACCTTCATCTGGTGGGAGCTTCGGACCACCGGCCCGCTGCTGGACTTGAGGCTATTCCAACGCAACGTCTTTGCACTGGGTGTATCCGCCCACTTCTTGCTCTTCTTAGGAAGCTCCGCAGCGCTGTTTTTGACGCCGTTTTACCTGCAAGTGGTGCTGGGATACACTCCGAGGGAAACCGGGCTGATTTTGGTGCCCAATGCTGTCTGTATGGCGCTCCTGGGGCCGCTTAGTGGTCACCTGTCAGACCGCTTCGGCTGGCGAAGGTTCACTGTAGGGGGGCTGGTGCTGTCCACCACGGGTCTGTTCCTCCTATCAAGACTCACCGAGGGTTCGTCACTGGCCCACGTTATGTTGGCCCTGATGCTCCAGAGTTCCGGGATGGGCGTCTTCTATTCTCCCAGTTCCAGTTCCATTCTTAGTACCGTGGGTAAGGAAGGGTACGGGGTTATCGTGGGCTTCCTAAACCTGATCCGCAATGCGGCTAACGTCACCAGCGTGGCCATGGCTGCGGCCATTGTCACGGCGACCATGGGGACTATGGGTTTTGAACCGAGCCTGGAAGCGGTTCGCGGCGGTAGCGGGGCCGGAGTGACTTATGCTTTTACATTGGGCCTTCGTCATGCCTACGTCACAATGATGGGTCTGCTACTGGTAGCCATGGCAGTGTCCGTCCTCCAGGTTAGTCCAGAGCCTAGCCCGAGAGCCGGGCAACTAGAAGAGACGCCCACGTCATGACATCCGCCGCCCTGCTGATCCTGGCCTTTGGCTTTGTCTTCATGACCCTTGCCATTGTCCCCGCGATCGGCCGCCGGTTGCGGGGCGGTGTTTTTTATGGCTGGTGGCTGGTGGCGATCAGCGGTTTCATCATGGCCATCGCCACCGTGCCCCTGTTCCATGCCATGAGCCTCTGGGCGGTGGCTCTGGAACGGCAATTCGGTTGGAATCGGACCCAGTTGGGGCTGGCTCTCTCCTTCACCAGAATTGAAGGCGGCATCATGGGTCCGGTGGAAGGGTACCTGGCCGACCGGGTGGGTACCCGGCGCATGGTCCTTATCGGTTTGTTGATTGTGGGATTGGGCTTCTTGTTGTTCGGCCAAGTCAAAAACCTGTGGATGTTCTACTTGGCTTACGTCGTGATGACCCTGGGCCAGGGGCTGGGCAGCTGGCTCCCCATGATGACCATGTTGAACCACTGGTTTGCCCGGAAGCGGAGCATGGCGGTGGGTTGGGCCAACGTGGGCAGCCGGCTGGGGGCTCTGATGCTGGTGCCCGCCATCGCCTGGGCAATAGACCCAGACCAGGGCCCCCTGGGTTGGTCTATGACCGCCACGGTGCTGGGTATCTTCGCGCTGGCGATAGCCTTTCCCATAACCCGGCTCATCCGCAACCGGCCCCAAGACTACGG
>JADFFS010000209.1 GCA_022568195.1 Chloroflexota bacterium
ATTACAAGGTTTTTTGGGCTGTAATGTAGGAACTGACCCCGGCGCCGCCCAACTCCGAGGGCGCCAGCGGGTATGCTGTGCGCCGTAACGTACACGGTGGCGTTGGGGGTGTCAAGAAAGCCGCTTGCCACCTGGCCCGGCCCGGAATAGAATGCCAATTATCCTGGCAACCAACCGCAGAAAGGGCATGATCCATGGCCAGTGAACGCGTTCAAAGACAGATCGACCGACTGCTAGACGAAGCCGAAGAGGCTGCGGCCCGGCAGGAATGGGAGACCGTCCGTGCTCGCGCTCAGCACGTGCTGACTTTTGACCCAGAAAACCAAGACGGGATCGCCTTTTTAGCGGCGGCCGGCCGCGCTTTGGCCGCCGGCGCATCCTCTCCGACACAGCAGGCCGCGCCACCACCGGCGGCTCCCGCCGGGTATTCGGCCCCGGACCACCCCACGTCCTTCGCCAACGGCCGCTACCAGGTCAAAAGCTTTCTGGGCGAAGGTGGCAAGAAAAGGGTCTACCTGGCCCATGACACGACATTGGACCGGGAAGTAGCCTTCGCGCTGATCAAAGCCGAAGGTCTGGACGACACCTCCCGCACCCGTATCCAGCGGGAAGCCCAGGCCATGGGCCGTTTAGGCTCCCATCCCCACATCGTCACCGTTTTCGACCTTGGGCAAGAAGGAAACCAGCCATTCATGGTCACCGAGTTAATGGCTGGCGGTGACGTGGAAGGTTTGATCGAGGGTGCCACCGACCACCGGCTTCCCCTGGAGCAAGCAGTCAAGATCGCCCAAGAGACCTGCCGAGGCCTGGAGTTCGCCCACGGTCGTGGCATCGTCCACCGGGACCTGAAGCCGGGCAACGTGTGGCTTGCCGAGAGTGGCACTGCCAAGATCGGCGACTTCGGGCTGGCCGTGGCGTTGGACCGCTCCCGACTTACCACCGAAGGAATGATGGTTGGCACGGTGGCCTACATGCCCCCGGAACAGGCGATGGGCGGCGAGGTGACGCCCCAGTCCGACCTGTACTCCCTGGGAGCCATGCTCTACGAGATGGTAACAGGCCGCCCGCCCTTCCTGGGGGACGACGCCGTAGCCATCATCGGCCAGCACATCAACACTCCGCCGGTGGCCCCAACCTGGCATAACCCTGTGTGTCCCCGTTCCCTGGATGCCCTGATCCTTCGCTTGCTGGCCAAAGACCCGGCGGAAAGGCCCGGATCGGCCACCGACGTGCTGTCCGCCCTGGAAGGAATAGATACGTCAGAGGTAGGGGCAGTTCGCGAACCGTCCCGACAGGATGACCTCCAGGCCCTGGACAGCCTGGCCGGGGGAGTGTTCGTCGGCCGACAGCGGGAAATGGGGGACTTGAAGGCCGCGCTGGAGGACGCCTTGTCGGGCCGGGGCCGGCTGGTGACGCTGGTGGGCGAGCCGGGCATAGGCAAGACCCGTATAGCCCAGGAACTGGCAACCTACGCAGGGTTGCGCAAGGCCCAAGTGCTCTGGGGCCGGTGCTACGAAGGAGAAGGGGCGCCGCCCTATTGGCCATGGGTGCAGGCGATACGTTCCTACGTGCGGGACCAAGATGCGGAGCTACTGCGTTCTGAGATGGGTGCTGGAGCTGCCGACATCGCCCAGATAGTCTCCGACGTTAACGAGCAGCTGCCGGGGCTGGAAACACCCCCTGAGTTGGAGCCCGAGCAGGCCCGGTTCAGACTCTTCGATTCCATAACGGCCTTCCTGAAAAGCGTGGGCCGAAGGCAGCCCCTTGTGTTGGTCCTGGATGACTTGCACTGGGCCGACCGTCCCAGCCTGCTCTTGTTGGAGTTCGTGGCCCGTGAGCTCTCCAACGCACGCCTTTTAATCATCGGGACCTACCGCGACGTAGATATTTCCCGCAGACATCCATTGGCGATCACTCTGGGCGAGTTGACCCGGGAACGGCTATTCCAACGGGTGTTGCTGCGGGGATTGGATCAAGAGGATGTCGGCCGGTTCATTGAGCTGGTATCCGGCGTCAGCCCTCCCCGAGGCATGGTGGAGGCGGTACACCGCCAAACCGAGGGCAATCCCCTGTTCGTCACCGAAGTGGTCCGATTGCTGGTCCAGGAAGGTGAGGTAGGCGCTTCCCGGCCGGCCGGGGCGGAGCCACTGCGAGACTCGGATACCTGGACCGTGCGCATCCCCGAAGGGGTGCGAGAGGTCATCGGCAGAAGGCTGGACCGGTTGTCCGACCGGTGCAACGAGACCCTTACCATGGCCTCGGTCATCGGCAGGGAGTTCACCCTGGAGCAATTGGTCCCCTTGATCGAGGATTTGACCCGCGACCATCTGCTTGAGGTACTGGATGAAGCCCTGGCCTCTAAGGTAGTCGAGGAGCTGCCCCGGGCGGTGGGCCGCTATCAGTTTACCCACGCCCTTATCCAGGAGACTCTGGCGGAAGAGCTGTCTAGCACCCGAAAGGTGCAGATACATGCCCGAATCGCTCAGGCCCTTGAGGAGATGTACGGCGAACAAGCCGATTCCTACTCCGCGGAACTGGCCCACCATTTCGGGGAAGCCCAGACGGTCCTGGGCGCCCAAAAGCTGATTCATTATTCCTTACTGGCCGGACAGCATGCCCTGGACGGCTTCGCATTTGAGGAGGCGGTGGCCCACTTCGAGAGAGGACTGACCGCCAAGGGGCTGGCTGATTCCGGTATGGAACCCGCGGCGGACGAAGAGGGGGCGGCTCTGCTATTTGGCCTGGGCCGTGCCAGGGTGGCCACTCTCCCTGTGTACGAGCTAGAGGGGGCGGTGTCCATTCTTCGCCGGGCCTTCCAGTATTACGCACAAGCCGGAGACTTGGACCAGGCCGTGGCCGTGGCCGCGCAGCCGCTGCCTCCGGCGGCGGGTAGCCGGACCGGCATGGCCCAATTGATCAGCGATGCCTTGAAGCTCGTCCCCGCCAGCTCTCTCGAAGCGGGACGTCTTCTCTCCATCCAAGGACGGGTGCTGAGCCAGGAAGAGGGCGAATACGAGAGTAGCCGGGGGGCTTTCGATCAGGCCTTGGCCATTGCCCAACGGGAAGGAGACGAAGCCTTGGAGCTACGGATCTTGGCCGACTCAGCGGAGGCGCGAGGTTACCAGAACCTGTTCGAGGAGTCCCTCGACAGGGCCCAGACTGCGATCGAGCTAACTGCACGGGTTGACGATCCCCGATCGGAGATGCTGGCCCACTATTGGGCGGCGTTGATAACCTTTGGTTCAGGCCAAGCCGAACAGGGAGGCCTCCACGCCAGGGCCAGTTTGGCGGCGGCGCAACGCCTTCGCCACCATTTTTACCTGGCTCGGTCCCTTTGGGCCCATGAAGTTATTTTCCATTCGCGCGGGCTATGGCAGGAGGCCCGCCAATCGAATGACGAGGGACTGGCCGCGTCGCCCAGGGAACCTCGGCAGCTCTTCTCAAGGGCAATTGTCGAGTACCAGACCGGCAACTTCAGCCAAGGCGCAACCTATTTGCAAAGACTGCTGGAGATCACCCAGACCACCCCACCGGGACCAACTTTGGACCGGTGTTTGCTGGCATTGAGCTCGGCGGAGGTTGCCAGAATTGCTGGGACGACCGAGGGGTTGGAGCTAGCCCGGCAGGCCGCCGAAATAGTCATCTCATACCCGTCGGCCAATCCGCTGATATCACTGTATTCCAGAGCCGGCCTGGCCTGGATGGCTGTGGGTCTTGGTGATAGGTCAGTGGCAGCCGAGCTGTACCCGTACATGCAGCCTTTTGGCATCAGCATTCTCCTCGGATACAGCGGACACCGGCTGTTGGGCCTGCTGGCCCACACGATGGGCGACCTGGACCAAGCCGCGGACAACTTTGAAGAATCTTTGACTTTCTGCCGCGAGGCCGGCTATCGGCCCGAACTAGCTTGGACCTGCTGCGACTACGCGGACACGCTTCGGGAACGAGATGCCGAGGGTGATCGTGCTAAGGCCATTACCTTGCTCGAAGAATCCCTGGCCATCTCCAGCGAACTGGGCATGAGGCCGTTAATGGAGCGGGTGCTTTCCCGGCGGGAGATTCTGGGGGCCTAACTCAAAGTCTGTCTCGGAAGATGACGAGAGTATGTCAGCCAAGGAAAACTCCATGAGTCAACGAGAGCAGTGGAATTTTGACGGAAATCCCGATGAGCTATACGAGCGCTACCTCGTCCCAGCCAAGTTCGGACCCTGGGCAGCCGACCTTGTGGCATTGGGAGCCCCACAGGCGGGTGAGCGCGTGCTGGATGTAGCCTGTGGCACGGGCGTCGTGACACGTCTTGTCGGGCCACACGTCGGTGCTAAAGGCAAGGTAATAGGTCTGGACCTCAACGCCGGGAGGCTTGCAGTTGCGCGCTCGCTCTCGTCGAGTTCAGGGATAACCATTGAGTGGCGAGAGGGTGATGTCAGCGCGCTACCCTTTCCAGATGCCAACTTCGATCTTGTCATCTGTCAGCAAGGGCTTCAGTTCTTCCCGGATCGGTTAGTTGCTTTGCGCGAGATGTCCCGGGTATTGGTATCGGGTGGACGGCTGGCTCTCAATGTCTGGCGCTCCATTGAGCACCAACCTGGTGCTCTCGCAATGGCCACAGCGCTTCAGCGTCATGTGAGTGCTGAGGCGGCTGCATTTAGACATACGCCTTTTGCACTAGGCGGGTCCGAAGACATCGAAGCTCCCATGAGGGAGGTAGGGTTTCGCGACGTAGAGATTCGCCCAACAGTAAAGACAGTGCGCTTTCCATCAGCAGAGGCTTTCACAATGCGTTATATATCCGGTGTGGCCCCATTGGCGCGCATGGTCTCAGAGGTTGATGACAACGCGCGGACGGCCCTGCTCAAAGATGTGAGTGCCGCCCTGCAATCATATGTGGATGCGGATGGTCTGGCGATTCCGACAGCAAGCCATCTCGTTACGGCGCATACGTAAAAGTTGATGACGGCTCGGGACCGGGGTTTACCCTTTAATCAATGTGGCGTTTGATGGAACGGGTGCAGTCCCGGGGGGAGATACTGGGGGCGTAGGTAACTTCGTCGTCTAGCCCGCGTCATTGGCGCTCGACCCATGCCATGAAGAGTTCTGTCATTCCTTTACGCAGAATGGAAGTATGCCTGTCGATAACGGCTGTTGGGGTTGGCTTGGTTGCATGTTCCGGGGCCGGATCACCTGCTCCGACTTCATCCGCCATATCGGCAATTCAGCCTACGCCTACCGTCGAAGCACTGGTTGAGGTTACGAGCAGTGCGAATGAGGATTTGACCCCGGAAGCGGAACTATACGCCGCCAACGACACCACGGAGTTCCCTATCTTCTCGTGAAGAGACCGCTTTCAACGGTCGAGTAGAGTCCAACGTATCTTTGCATCGGTCCGCCCATAGATTCGTGCAATAATTGAGCGGGAACAGCCATACGAGGGATGGTTGCCAGGTGGTCTCCTGCTCTGGAGAACGCACGACATTCACCGGGTGGATAAGCACCGGCACTTCAACCTCGTCAATGCTTTCCACATGGGAGCACGGCCCGGCGGCCATAGGCAGCCATCAAGGATTGGAGTCAAAACATGCGCATAGGACTGATCCCCGGGGCCAGGCGGGATACCATGGAGCTGAACGCCACAATTCAGCAGGTGGTCATGGCCG
>JADFFS010000210.1 GCA_022568195.1 Chloroflexota bacterium
TGTCCAAAGAAGAAGGTCCCCGCCCAGATCGGGCCGGGGACCTTCTTGACAACTCCCTGAGTCCGGAGCTAACGTTGCGGCGCGGGGACACGCTGACTTATTTTAACCCTCGAACCGCTCGGGTCCCGCTTCGCTGATCCAAAATGGCGGGCGGAAAATCGGCCGATTCTAAGCCGTTTTCAGGGGGTCGTATGGGGTTCTACCGGTGGTAGGACCGGCGGAGCCGAAAACCCCTCAATTTAGCTGACCCGCTTGACCTCTAAGGTTTCCCCGGGGGCCAGGGCTACCCTTCGTACATTTATACCCAGCTTGAGCAACCAGTAGCCCAGGGTTGCTTTGCTTACTCCCAGTTCCTCGGCTGTGCCCGACAGCCCGATCTCGTTGACCATCTCAGGGAGGAGACGCTCCAGAGGCCGCTGATGTTCCAGTTCTACCTTTGCCATGAGCTTAGTTTTCCTGGCCAAGATGTACCTCCCGTGTACTTAAGTGGACTCTCGGTGTACCGAGGTGGTGTTAGAATAGCATGAGCGGTGGACATTGTCAATACTAAACTTAAAAACATTTCAATGTTTTCTTATATTTATTTAGAACATCAAGCTGGCATTGAGCGGATTCGCTTCTGACATTACTTCCTTTGGCTCTTCCCTTTCACTTCTATGTACGCGATTGAAGCCTTCTTTTTAGACCTGATAACCCAGGTGTATCAGGCCATCGGCTGGCCTGGGGTGGTCTTTTTGATGGCCGTTGAAAGCGCGGCGATCCCCTTTCCCAGCGAGCTGATAATGCCTCTGGCCGGATGGCTGCTGATTGAAGCTAAGGGAGGCTCACAGTGGCTGGTCTTTCTAGCCGGGTTTTATGGGGCCTTGGGGAATCTGCTGGGATCATGGGTAGCGTACTGGATCAGCCTCAAAGGCGGAAGACCCATGTTGCTCAAATGGGGTAAATATGTACTGATTACCCGAGATGAGATCGACAGGGCGGAGGTCTGGTTCGGGAAATACGGCGAGTGGGCGGTGTTCTTCTCCCGGCTCCTACCCGTGGTGCGTACCTTTATAAGCGTGCCCGCAGGTCTGGCCCGGATGAATATCTGGAAGTTTAGCTTATACACCTTCACCGGCTCTTTCCTTTGGTCCCTGGGCCTGGCCTATGGCGGCTACCTGATGGGGGAAAACTGGGAGGTTCTACGCTCGGCTATGCGGCCATTTGATATTCCTATTGTGGTGGTGATCGCTCTGGCCGGGGCCTGGTTTCTGGTCCACCGGATCAAGGCTATCCGTGCCGAAAATCGTGGCCAGTCCGGGCCTCCCTGAGTAACTGGGAACGTCTGGAAAATCTGAGAGCATCTGAGGTCGGTTGGCGCCGTTGTATGGGTATCCTAAACTGGGTTTAGATCATCTTTATCGAGGTCACAGGATGCAAGCTCCTACGCTGCGGGACGTTTACGAGGCAAAAAAGACCATCGCCCCTTATCTGCCGCGTACACCATTACACAATTCGCCGGGTCTCAGCGAGCTGCTGGATGCCGAAGTATACCTGAAACATGACGAGCATCTCCCTTTGGGGGCTTTCAAAGCCCGGGGGGGCATCAACCTGCTGGCCCACCTGACCCCGGAGGAGCGGAAGCGGGGAGTAATTACCGCTTCCACCGGCAACCACGGCCAGTCCGTTGCCAGCGCCTGCCGCTTGTTCGGGACTCGCGTCTTGATTGCGTTGCCCGAAGAGGCCAATCCATTAAAGGTTGCGATGCTGCGATCGCTGGGCGCCGAGCTGATCTTTCACGGAGAAAACTTCGATGAAGCCAAGGCCTACTGCGAGAGGCTCGCTGCCGAAGAAGGGTATCGGTTCGTGCACCCGGCCGACGAGCCGCTACTAATCGCTGGGGTGGCTACCCAGACCCTGGAGGTCATCGAGGACCTGCCCGATGTGGAGGTCATAATCATGCCCCTGGGCGGGGGCAGCGGCGTCTCGGGAGCTTGTGTTGTGGCCAAGGCTGTGGACCCGGAAATCAAGGTGGTGGCGGTGCAATCGGAAGCAGCCCCCGGCGGCTATCTGCACTGGAAAAAAGGGGAGCCGGTGGAAGCGCCGGTGGAGACCTTCGCCGAAGGACTGGCCACCAAGGTCGGCTACGACCTGCCCCAGTCGATCCTGCGCCAGCACTTGGACGACTTCCTGCTGGTCAGCGACGATGAGATCCGCTACGCCGTGGGATTGCTGGTGGAGAAGGCGCACACCATGGCCGAAGGGGCCGGGGCAGCGGCTATGGCCGGCGCGCTGAAATACAAGGATCAGTTAAAGGGTAAAAAGGTTTCCATCACGGTTAGCGGCGCCAACACCACTATCCCCCAGCTTCAAAAAGCCTTGGAAGTGTACCAGCGCCAGTAAGTCACCAATTGCCGAAGCCGCGCAAGACTCGAAGAGTGGCAGCGCCACGCTACTCTTCGGCGGCGGCGACCAGAACTCTCCCGATTTTCTCGGCATCCACTACTGACCAGCCCGCAGGCAATGTGACCGTAGCTTTCCGGCCGGCGGACAAAGGTATGTCCAAGCGGAAGGACTTGGACATTTCGGTCTGCGTGCCACCCTCGTCGATGGCATCCTCAGGTCCTCCCTGTGAGCCCACGGGAGCTTCCGGGTCTCGAATGAGTAGCACGTTACCGCTTGAATCGAGAATACCGACCGAGCTTAAAGAGTCTTGAAGAACAGCGGCGATACTCTTGGCCCTATCCGGATTAAACTTCTTGTGGGTTTCCAGACGCATGGCTAGGGTTTTAATATCCGGGATTTTGTTGGGGAACTGCTCCAGCAGATCGGCAAAGACCGATGCCTTCTTCACAGCTTCGAAAGCGAGCTTGCGGAACTTGGGTGAACCCACGCCACTGCCACGCATGTCAAGAAACAGCGGAGACACCTGGTAGACATGGTCTGACCCTTCGATCAGCGCATACTCCTTGATGGAGAAGAACCTTTGCCCGAAGGGCCCCGAGTTGGCGGAAATCCCTATAGTGGAAGCGATTTCACCCTTGGTGAAGGTCCCGTGGGTGTATCTGGCGAACAGCTTGTTGACATCTTCAAAGCAGCCGAGAATCGGCCGCGACGGGGACGCCGGGCTTCGCGGCCTTCTCGTGGCTTGTTGTTCCGATAGATTGTACCGATTCATGGAGGAGCCCTCCGAGATTAGACCAAGCTGCAATGGCGTATTCTTAAGCTGCCATGATACTCTTAGGTCCTTTTAGTGTCAATAAGATTCGATCACGGATGACTCTCGAAGTACCGGGCCAGCTCGTCCCGGGCAAACTCTGGCAAGGGCACTTCTCCCTGGTAGCCAAACATCTGCAACCCTTCTTCCGCGTCCATCATCTGGCCGATTTCCCAGCCGTCAATCCCTTCCTGTTGCAAGGCCCCCAGAAGGCGTGGCACGTCTCCTGCGGGCAGGGTGATTAGCAGGGCTCCGGACGCCAGCAAGCCCAAGGGGTCGAGACCTAGAGCCTGGCAAATCTCCAGACACTCGGGCAAAATCGGGATGCTGCCCTCCTCCACCGCCAGACCCAGCCCTGAAGCCGATGCTACCTCCCGTAGACCGGTGATCAAGCCGCCCTCGGTTACGTCGTGGAGGGAATGAACCTGTCCAGAGGCACAAGCAATAGCGGCGTCTTTTATTACACTTATACCCGGGTCTGTTAGGAAATCGGCCGCTTTCCCCAAGGTCTGGCCGGACACACCGGTTTGTCGCAATGCCTCGGCTCGTTCCCTGGCCAGCAACGCCGTGCCCTCGATGGCTATTCCCTTGGTTACCACGATGCTATCCCCATCCTGTGCGCCGCTGGTTAGGACCAGCCGGTCCCGCTCCACCTCACCGAGCATGGTGCCCGCTACAATGGGCCGGTCGATGCCGCGGGTAACCTCGCTGTGCCCGCCCACCAAGGCGATGTCCAGGGCCTGGCACGCCTCCAAAACCTGGTCGAACACCCCTTCGGCGTCCTCCTCGGAGAAACTTTCCGGCACCAACAATGTCGCCAAGAACCAACGGGGCGTGCCACCGGAGCAGGCTATATCGTTTGCGTTGACCTGCACTGCGTACCAGCCGATCCGGTCGGTGGCAAAAGTCACGGGATCGCTCTTTGCCACCAGCAAGCGTTCACCTAAATCCAGTACCGCCGTGTCCTGGCCGACCCGGGGCCCAACAAGGACTCTGGGGTCACTTATGACGTTCTTGGACAGGAGTCGCTCCAGGAGGTCCGCTGGGAATTTCCCTATTTGCATTGCTGTATCCTCGACGCGGCGGCTGGAATTAAGGCCGCAGGTGGGCATTATTATATTAAAAGAGCCTCGGAGCTGGCTCAACAACCCGGCCCTACACCCGCCGGCCAGCCAGGACTTGGGACGCGTTTTGGGAAACGTATCATCAAATCAGCCGCTGATTGTCCGTTTTTTGATGGTATAATAAAGATTGTGATAAAAATAACAAAGTTGCCAACCGGCGGCCCTGAGGAGGACAAGTGAGAGGGGTAGTTTTATTAATTATAGGTGCTTTGGCGGCCACATTGGTGTTGGCCACCGCTTGCGGCGGCGGAGAACCGCCACCGACCCAACCACCGGCACCGACTCCGACCACCGCTCTGCCAACCGCTGTTCCGCCCCCCACGTTACAGGTCGGAGACCAGGCACCGGCGCCGCCCCATGCCTTTGCGGGAAAAGCGATGGTCGATGGCAAAGCCGCCCCGGATGGCACCGTGGTAACCGCCTGGTTCGATGGTGTTTCCCAGCCTGTGGCCGAGGGCGCGGTCGCCAACGGGGTCTACAACTTGAAGATTGTTCAACGCGGAGACGCATCCTACGCCAACAAGAAAGTAACCTTCAAAATAGACGGTCAGGACGCCAAGGAGTCCAGCACCTGGGAGTCAGGCGCAGCCGACGAACTGAACCTGTCGGCCGGTGGTGGTGGCGCAGCACCACCAGTGGTATCCCCAACCGGCGGTCCGCTTCAAATAACTACCGAAGGCGACGCCCTGAAATTCAACCTGTCCCAACTCACCGTCAAGGCTGGCTCAGAGGTAGTGATAACCTTCAAGAACGCTTCCACCGTCAATCAGCACAACTTTGTGGTGGTGCAAGCAGGCACCAAAGATGAAGTGGCAGCGGCGGGCACCGGGGCAGGACCGGACAACGCTTGGATTCCCCAGGGTGACGATCGAGTTATCGCCAAATCCGGGTTATTGGACCCGGGAGCCACCGAGGACATCAGGTTCACAGCGCCCGGCCCCGGCAACTACCAGTTTGTTTGCACCTTTCCCGGGCACAACTTCACCATGTTCGGAGAGTTTAACGTAACTCCCTAGACTGTGAGCGGTCGACCGGCGGCGGTTTACAAGCCCGCAGGGCTTTGATAGGATTGGCTCGCCGGACCGGCAAGATGGGCTCGTAGGTCTGAGCGTTTCGCGTGGCGCGTTCGTCTAGTTGGCCCAGGACACCGCCCTCTCAAGGCGGAGATCGCGGGTTCGAATCCCGCACGCGCTACCAAGATAAACAGGCCCCTGGCAATGATCCAGGGGCCTTTATTTGTGGATTTAGAGGGCAGCTTCGCACCCCTTCATTTACGACGTTTTACTTCTTTCCCTCCAGAAAC